>NZ_JANXTC010000400.1:0-16426 GCF_025356345.1 Tardiphaga sp. | reverse complement strand
CATCGAGAAGGCACGGCTGACGGCGTTGAAGGGCAAGGTCGCGATCGCCAACGCCAAGCTCGCCTATCAGGATTACAAGAAGATATTCTCCGGCGCGCGCTGGGACAAGCTCAAGGCGAAGGGCGCGCAGCCGCAGCGGCTGCTGTGGGCCTCGACGGGCGTCAAGAGCAAGGACTACCGCGACACGCTCTATGTGGAAGAGCTGATCGGACCGAACACGGTCAACACCGTGCCGCCCGCCACGCTCGACGCCTTCCGCGACCATGGCCGGGTGCGCGACAGTCTCGAAGAGAATCTTGATGAGGCACAGCAGGTGCTCGCCGATCTGGCAAACACCGGCATCTCGCTCGACACCATCACGGCTGATCTGGTGACGGACGGCGTCAAGCAGTTCGCCGACGCCGCTGACAAACTTTATGGCGCGGTGGCGCACAAGCGCGGCGCATCGCTGTCAGGCCACCTCGACGCGCAGAAACTGACGCTCGGTGCCGGTATCGCCGAGGCCTTGAAAACCCATACCGAAGAATGGCGCGCATCGGCGAAAATCCGCCGGCTGTGGCAGAAGGACAAATCGGTCTGGACCGGCCAGGACGAGGACAAGTGGCTGGGCTGGCTCGGCAGCGTTGCCGATGAAACCACCAAGCTCGCCGATTATGGCGAGTTCGCCACCTGGGTACAATCGCAGGGCTTCACCGACGCCGTCGTGCTCGGCATGGGCGGCTCGAGCCTCGGGCCGGACGTACTGGCACAGACCTTTGCGCAGGTCGCCGGCTTCCCGAAACTGCGCGTGCTCGACTCCACCGATCCCGCGCAGGTGCGCGCGATGGCGGCCGCAGTGAACGTGGCGAAATCGCTATTCATTGTCTCCAGCAAGTCCGGCGGCACCACCGAGCCGAATGTGATGAAGGATTACTTCTTCGGCGAAGTGAGCAAGGTCGTTGGCGCTGACAGAGCTGGTCAGCATTTCGTCGCTGTCACCGATCCCGGCTCATCGCTGGACAAGGCGGCCCGGGCGCAGTCCTTCGCGCGGATTTTCCACGGCGACCCCACGATTGGCGGACGCTATTCGGTGCTGTCACCATTCGGCCTCGTGCCGGCCGTCGCCGCCGGGCTCGATGTGGCGAAGCTGCTGGGACTCACCCTGTCGATGGTCCGCTCCTGCGGACCGGACGTCCCGCCGGCGGAAAATCCCGGGGTGCAACTTGGCCTGGCGATGGGCAGCGCCGGTCTCGATGGCCGCGACAAGGTCACCATCCTGTCGTCGCCGAAGATCGCCGATTTCGGCGCCTGGGCCGAACAGCTGATCGCCGAATCCACCGGCAAGGACGGCAAGGGGCTGGTGCCGATCGATGGCGAGACGCTGGGCGCGCCCGAGGTCTACGGCCATGATCGCTTCTTCATTGATCTGCGCACCGACGGAGAGAGTGACGCCGTGCATGATGCGAAGCTGGAGGCGCTGGAGAAGGCCGGCCATCCCGTGGCGCGGATCGTGCTGAAATCGATCGACCATATCGGCCAGGAGTTCTTCCGCTTCGAGATCGCCACCGCGATGGCCGGCTCGATCCTCGGCATCAACCCGTTCAACCAGCCGGATGTCGAGGACGCCAAGATCAAGACCCGCGACCTCACGGCCGCGTTTGAGAAAAGCGGTGCGATGCCACTGGAAACGCCGGTAATTTCGACGACTTCCATCGATCTCTACACCGATGACCGCAACGCCTCGGCACTGCGCAAGGCGGGCGCCAATAGCGATCTGGCGTCGTGGTTCAAGGCGCAACTCGACCGCTCCGGCACCGGCGATTACGTCGCTTTGCTCGCTTACATCCAGCGCGACGCCGGCCACATCGCGACGCTGCAAGGCATGCGGATGGCCGTGCGCGACAGCCGGCATGTCGCCACAGTCGCGGAATTCGGTCCGCGCTTCCTGCATTCCACCGGACAGGCCTATAAGGGCGGACCGGACAGCGGCGTGTTTCTGCAGATTACCGCCGAAGACGCCGTCGATCTCGCGGTGCCCGGCCAGAAGGCCAGCTTCGGCATCATCAAGGCCGCGCAGGCGCGCGGCGATTTCGGCGTGCTGACCGAGCGTGGCCGCCGAGCACTGCGGATCCATCTCAAGGGTGACCTCGCGACCGGCCTCGCCGATCTCGACAAGGCCATCCGCGCCGCCCTTCACTGACGACAGGAAACTAAAATGCAGCTTGGCATGATCGGCCTCGGCCGGATGGGCGGCAATATTGTCCGCCGCCTGATGAAGAACGGCCACAGCACCGTGGTCTATGACAAGGACCCGCATGCGGTCGCAGCGCTCGCGGCTGATGGTTCGGTTGGCGGCGCCTCGCTGGAAGAGTTCGTCAGCAAGCTCAGCAAGCCCCGCGCGGTGTGGGTAATGCTGCCGGGCGGCAAGATCACCGAGATGACCATTGATGCGCTGACCGATCTGCTGGAGCCGGACGATGTGATCATCGACGGCGGCAACAGCTTCTGGCAGGATGACGTTCGCCGCGGCAAGACACTGAAGCAAAAGGGCCTGCATTATATCGACGTCGGCACATCCGGCGGCGTCTGGGGCATTGACCGCGGTTACTGCATGATGATCGGCGGCGACAAGGCGGTAGTCGATCGCCTCGACCCGATCTTCAAGACGCTGGCGCCGGGCGTCGGCGACATTCCGCTGACCGCGGGCCGCGACGGTCGCGATCCGCGCATCGAGCAGGGCTATATTCATGCCGGCCCGGTCGGCGCCGGACATTTCGTCAAGATGGTTCACAACGGCATCGAATACGGGTTGATGCAGGCCTATGCCGAAGGGTTCGACATTCTCAAGAATGCCGACCTCGAGGTTCTGCCGGAAGCGCATCGCTTCACGCTCAACCTGCCGGACATCGCCGAAGTCTGGCGCCGCGGCAGCGTGATCCCGTCCTGGCTGCTCGACCTCACCTCCTCCGCTCTGGCGAAGAACGAAACGCTCAGCAGCTATTCCGGCTATGTCGAGGATTCCGGCGAAGGCCGCTGGACGGTGAATGCCGCGATCGATGAGTCGGTGCCCGCGGAAGTGCTGACCGCGGCGCTGTTTGCGCGCTTCCGCTCGCGCAAGGAGCATACTTTTGCCGAGAAGATCCTGTCGGCGATGCGCGCCGGCTTTGGCGGCCACAAGGAGCCGGAGCAGCATCCGCGCCCGGTCCAGCAGGCCGCGCCCGCGATCGCCCAGCCGAAGGCAGACCGGAAGTGATAGACGCCCAGAATGATACCAAAAAACCTGATCCCTGCTCTTTCGTCATTTTCGGAGTCACCGGTGACCTCGCCCATCGGCTGGTGATCCCGGCGCTGTACAATCTCGCCGCCACCAATTTGCTGCCGGAAAAATTCTGCGTGGTCGGCATTGCCCGCGGCGCGATGTCGAACGAGGCATTGCGCGACGACATGATGAAGGGCCTGAAGCAGTTCGCAACCCGAACCGTCGACGACGCCATCGCGCAGCGATTACTGGAATGCGTCACCTTCATCGAGGCTGATCCCAAGGATCCCGCGTCGTTCGACCAGATGCGCGAACAGCTCGACGCACTCGAGGCGCGGCGCGAAACCACCGGCAACCGGCTATTCTACATGGCCACGCCGCCCAGCGCCTTCGCGCCGATCGCGCGCGAGCTCGGTCGCGCCGGTATGCTGCGGGAGAACGGATCATGGCGACGGCTGGTGGTGGAAAAACCGTTTGGCACCGATCTGGAATCGGCCAAGAAGTTGAACGCCGAGCTGCTTGATATCGTCACCGAGCACCAGATCTACCGGATCGACCATTATCTCGGCAAGGAGACCGTCCAGAACATCCTGGTACTGCGTTTCGCCAACGGCATGTTCGAGCCGATCTGGAATCGCAACCACATCGACCACGTCCAGATCACCGTCGATGAAAAACTCGGCGTCGGTCACCGCGGCAGTTTCTATGATGCGACCGGCGCGCTGCGCGACATGGTCCCCAACCATCTGTTCCAGTTGCTATCGCTGGTGGCGATGGAGCCGCCGACCCGATTTGATGCGCATTCCGTGCGCGCCGAGAAGGCCAACGTCCTGGCCGCGATCCAGATCCAGAGCGAGGCCGAGGCGCTGCACAATTCGGTGCGCGGCCAATATATCGGTGGCACCATCGGCGATACCGTGATCGAGGACTATCACAAGACCAAGGACGTCGCCAACGGCAGCACCACCGAGACCTATGCGGCATTGAAGCTGGTGATCGACAACTGGCGTTGGGCCGGCGTGCCGTTTTATTTGCGCACCGGCAAGGCGCTCGGTATCAAGCGAACGGAGGTCGCGATCAAGTTTAAGCAGGCGCCGTTCGCCATGTTTCAA
Source organism: Tardiphaga sp. (assembly GCF_025356345.1). Classification (GTDB taxonomy): domain Bacteria; phylum Pseudomonadota; class Alphaproteobacteria; order Rhizobiales; family Xanthobacteraceae; genus Tardiphaga. The sequence continues at coordinate 12,076 of NZ_JANXTC010000400.1, read as the reverse complement.
GGCACCCCCGTGGAAGCGCTGTCGCACAATTACCTGGTCATCGGCGTCGAGCCGACCGAGGGCATCGCGCTGCAGTTCAACACCAAGATCCCCGGCCCTGCGATCCGGATCGACGGCGTCGAGATGAAGTTCCGCTACAAGGACTACTTCAAGGCCGAGCCATCGACCGGCTACGAGACGCTGATCTATGACTGCATGATCGGCGACAATATTCTATTCCAGCGCGCCGACAGCGTCGAAGCCGGCTGGCGCGCGGTGCAACCGTTTCTCGAGGCCTGGAAGAATGCCGGCTCCGACGGCCTGAAGAGCTATCGGGCGGGCAGCGAGGGACCGAGCGAAGCCAACGACTTGATGAAACGCGATGGCCGCGTCTGGCGGAAGCTGAGCTAGGCCATGGCAACCGGACGCAAGATCATCGTGGTCGACGACGCGGCTGCGTTGGCGATCGCCGCCGCCGACCGCGTGCTGGCGCGGATCGGTAGCGATCCCGGCCGTATCGCGATCTGCCTGACCGGCGGTTCAAGCCCGACGCAGCTCTACGAAGTGCTGGGCAAGCCACCCTATCAAAGCCGGATTCCGTGGGATCGCGTGCACTGGTTCATCGGCGACGACCGCTTCGTCGCGGTTTCCGATCCACTCAACAATATGAACATTGCGCGGCAGATTTTTCTCGACCGCTGCGCGCCTGCCGCCAATATCCATCCGATCGACACGCAGGCGCACAGCCCCGACGAGGCCGCGGCTCTGTATCAGCGTCTGCTGCTGGAATTTTACGGCGCCGACCGGCTCGATCCGGCGCGCCCGCTGTTCGATCTGGTGCTGCTCGGCGTCGGACCCGATGGTCATGTTGCCTCGCTGTTTCCGGGATACCCGGCCATCGAGGTGACCGACCGATGGGTCGTCGGCGTGCCGGAGGCGCATGTGGCGCCATTCGTGCCGCGCGTCAGCCTGACGCTGCCGGCGCTGGCCTCATGCCGCGAGATGCTGTTCCTGACCGCCGGCTCCGGGAAACGGCCGATCCTGACGCGCGTGCTGGGCGGCGAGGATCTGCCAGCCAACCGTGCGCATTCCCGTGACGGCGAAACCGTCTGGCTGTGCGATCGCGCCGCGCTGCCGGAGAATTTTCGTGCTTGATCACGAAGCGCCTTGCGCGCTGATCGTGATGGGCGTCGCCGGCTCCGGCAAGAGCACCATCGCCGAGGCGCTGGCCGCGAAGCTCGGCTGGCGCTTTGCCGATGGCGACGCGTTCCACCCCGCCAGCAATGTCGCCAAGATGAGCGCCGGGCATCCGCTGACCGACGACGATCGCTGGCCATGGTTGCAGGCGATCGCCGATGAAATCGACGCCGTCGCCGACCGCGGCGGCCAGATCGTGGTCGCCTGCTCGGCGTTGAAGCGGGCCTATCGCGACGTGCTGGTGCATGGCCGCGATGACGTCCGCCTCGTCTATCTCGACGGCAGCCAGCCATTGATCGCCGAGCGTCTCGCGTCGCGAAAAGGCCACTTCATGCCGCCCGGCCTGCTCGACAGCCAGTTCGCCACGCTGCGGCCGCCCGGCACGGACGAAAGCCCGATCACGGTTTCGATCAATGCTACGGTCGATGTCATCATCACCGCTATTCTCGCTCAACTCACCGACAGGAAAATGCCATGACCCGCATCGCGCTCGTTGTCTCCGATGTGGATGGCACCATGGTGACCAAGGACAAGCGGCTGACCGACAAGGTCCTGGCCGCCGTGCAGAGACTGCACGATGCCGGCATCGGCTTCACCATCACCTCGAGCCGGCCGCCGGTCGGCATGCGCTTTCTGGTGGCGCCGCTCGGCATTACGCTGCCGATCGGCCCGTTCAACGGCAGTTCGATGGTCGATGCGCATCTGAAGCCGATCACGCAGCACCTGATCCCCGAAGCCGCCGCGAAACGCAGCATCGAGGTGCTCGCCGAATACGGCGCCGACATCTGGCTGTTCACCAATGACGAATGGCTGATCAAGCGCGACGACGGCAAATATGTGCCGCACGAGCAGAATACCATCCAGCACGAGCCGGTGATCGTCGATGATTTCGCGCCGTTCCTTGCCAACGCCTGCAAGATCGTCGGCGCCAGCGCCGATTATGCGATGCTGGAGCGCTGCGAGGCGGCGGTGCAGCAAGCGCTCGGCGATCAGGCGGTCGCGGTGCGGTCGCAGCATTATTATCTCGATATCACCCCGCCTGCGCAGGACAAGGGCACCTTCGTCACCGCGATGGCGCAGCGGCTCAACATCTCCCCCGAGGCCATCGCCACGATCGGCGACATGCGCAACGATCTGGCGATGTTCAGGGTGTCCGGCCTGTCGGTGGCGATGGGCAACGCCACCGACGACGTCAAAGCGCAGGCCACCGACGTCACCACCTCCAATGAAGAGGACGGCTTTGCCGGCGCGGTCGAGATCATCTTGAAGCACAACGCCGCGACGCCGGCCTGAGCGCCAGCGCGGCCTCGCGGCGGTCCTGCTGGATCTCGGCATAGACATCCTGGACCAACGACCGCATGACCTTGTCCGGCAGCGGAACGGCCAGTCCCATGATGCAATCTTCTGCCATGCAGCGTCTGGCGCGGCGACAGGCTCGATCCGCGCATCGCTCGAAGCCGCGGTACATTTCCGATATTTCGCGCCGGACCTGTCGCACCGCCTGCTGCCAGTCGGCGTCGCACTGGGCTTTGAACGCCACCGCCTCCGCCTCGCTTTCGCGGTCGTCGAGAAAATCCTTGTCCCATTCTGTCGTGGCCATGTCATCGCTCTCCATTGCGGGAATGATCGCGGCACGCCGCCGCGCCGGGCGCGCGAAAGCGGCGCCCGCAAATCAGTTGCGTGATCGGTAGGTCCAGCAGGCCTCCCAAGTGAGGGAGGCGGAGCGCCGAAAGGCGCGCCTTCAGGTAGTTGGCCGCGGCGTGATCCCCGGATCGCCGGAAACCAGAGGCCGCGGAAACGCCTTTCGACGCTCCACCGCGGCGATTTCTGTCCCCGGGGCCGTTCTTCCGGGCCAGCACGTGACCTCCGAAGAGGACACTCCGGCGAGATTTCCCCGCCTTTCGCCGACCGCGTCCAGCCATTCAAGGCAGGCTCCCGTATTGGAGCCGGACGGCCACCCAGGGCCTCCCGAGTGCGCAGGGCAACGTCTGCCCCGCGCCCGCAGGCGCCGCCCCCCACCCCGCACCTCCAAGCGTCCCAGGAAACGCCCCTCAGTGGGATGAGGTAATTAGGCTTATAATCCGAAAAGGAATATTGTCAATACGGGTTCGTTGGCCGGCACATTCTTTTGGCGGAGCGGCAGGCGGACAGTGTCGTAGCATGGCCTGCATGAGCGCCTGCGAAATGCGGGAAACATAATTTGATTTGGCTTTTAGATGCTGCTTGCTTGTATAGCAGCGCTTTGCCGTGCCGCAGATGAAGTTATTGGGATTATTATCTGACTTCCTGAAGGCTTTCCGATAGGCTCAAAGACGGCTAATGTTGCGGCATGACGGTTCTGTTCGACAAGGCCATGCAGTCGGTGCGCGAGCTTCCAGCAGAGACGCAGGATTCACTTGCGCGCATGCTGTTGCAGTTTGCCGGTATCGATCAGGCGTCGATCAAACTGAGCGATGCAGACGCAGCTTCTTTTGACGAATCTCTTGCTCAGGCTGAACGTAGCGAATTCGCTACCGACGAACAGGTTCGCGCCATCTGGGCGAAGCATGGCCTGTGAAGCTTCGCTATACGATCCGTGCCGCTGCCGAACTGGACCTAATCCTGCAATCGATCGATATCGCATCGCCCCAAGGCGCCACGCATGTCAAGCAGCGGCTTCACGCGGATTGATCTGTTGTTGTAATATCCCAAATCGGGACGCCTAACCCAAAAAACTGGTCTGCGTCGCATCGTCGCTTTTCCTTATCCATACCTTGTGTTCTATCGCGCCAACGCCACCGAGATCGTGATCCACGGCATTCGCCACAGCGCGCGGGGCAACTCCCTCGCCTGAACCGCTGAAATATGCTGTGTCACCTTGCGCATCTGTACGTTAGCGCCGCGCCTTTGGCGCAGTTTTATCATCATTCATCCTAACTACTTCAGGACCTGCACCATGCCGCCAGCGTGGACGGCGTGATGCCGGCGGTGACGATTCCGACCATCAGGATGGCGACGCCGACGGCATTGCGCAGCCACAGCGACACCGCGCGGCGGCGCAACAGCGGCAGGCCGAGGCCCGAGGCGACCAGCATCGGCAGGGTGCCGAGGCCGAAGCCGGCCATCACCACCGCGCCATTGGCCCAGGAGCCGGACAGCATGGCGTAGAACAGCGTCGCATAGACCATCGCACAGGGCAGGAAACCCCAGACCGCGCCGCTCAGCAGCAGCGCCACCGGCGCCGGCAGATGCGCGGCCCGGGCGAGCGAGCCCATCAGCCCACTGATCCGCGACGCCAGGGCATAGAGCCCCGTCGGCAGCGGCAGCATCTCCAGCATCGACAGCCCGATCCAGCCCAGTGCCGCCGCCGCCGCCCAGCGCAATATGGTGTTGGCCAGCGCATGATCGAACGCGCCGAAGATTCCTGATCCGAGCCCGCCGACCAGCGCGCCCGCGAGGATGTAACTGCCGATCCGGCCGGCGTTGATGAGCATGGTGGTCAGCAGCAGATCGCGGGTAGCACGATCAGGACCGGTGGCGAAGTGCAGGCTGGCGGCGATGCCAGTACACATGCCGAAGCAATGCAGGCTGGAAGACAGCCCGAGCAGCAGCCCCGCGACGACAAGCGGTTGGTCGAAGGCGAACATCAAGCGGTCCCTTGGCACATCCAGGCAGCCTACGACGTAGCCGCGACCGGCAACTTGCGCAGGGTCAAGGTGGGACGCCGTGCCGTCAGGCAGGCTTGCGCTGCCGCGCCGTCGGGGTGATACCGGCGGACGACACCTTCGAACAACCTGTCGGGCGCCCGACGGCCGCCTTAGAGTCGCCGCGAGGCGCCGTGCATGTCACGGTGTATTTTCCGCCATTCCGGCACCTGAATCATCATCCAGAGGACTTTTCATGCGCGTTTCCCTTCGCAATGCCCTTGTCGCCGCTACGCTTGCCCTTGCCGGGCTCGGCGCCTCCTCCGCGGCGCGGGCCGACAGCGGCACGATCCGGATTTCGGTGCTGAAGGGCGGCTGGTTCATCGGCGCGTCGGGCGGCTCGGGCACGCTGACGTTTCGCGGCCGCACCTACCCGCTGTCGATCGGCGGGTTGAGCGCCGGCCTGGTGTTCGGCGCGTCGCAGACCTATCTGTCCGGTCGCGTCAGCAACATCTTTCGTCCATCGGACGTGGCGGGCGTCTATGGCGCCGGCGGCGCGGGGGCCGCGGTCGGCCGCGGCGTCAGCGCCATCGTGCTGGCCAATCAGAACGGCGCGGTGCTCGAACTCAGCGGCCGCCAGACCGGGCTGATGATCAATGCCGATCTGAGCGGACTGGCGATCTCGATGAGGTAATCTTGAAGCACGGGGCCAGCGGGAGTCCGCCGGCCCCGATCTTCGCGATGCCGTGTCACATTGAGGATTTCATCATCCCCATCTTCTGCGCCCTCATGTAGCTCTTGCAGGCGCCGCGCATGTCGCCTTTGGACATCTGCGTATTGGCCATCGCCATTTCCTTCATCATCCCCATCTTGCCGGGGCTGTCGGGCATGGCGCCGCCCGCGTTAATCGATTTCATCATGTTCTCGCTGGAGCAGGCCATCATCGCGGCGGAAGCCGGGCTGCAGGTGGCGGCGACGGTGACGATCGCGGCGGCGGCAATCAGGAATTTCATGCGTCTCTCCCAAGGCGGCGCAATTGCCGCTGGCGACACAATAAATTTCCATCCGTTCGGTTCCTGACGGACGACTATTTCGCGATTATGGCGGCCGATAGCACAAAGGCGCAGTGCGCGATGCGCCGCATAGAACGAACTCAGCCGACCAGTCCCTTGGCGGGCTTCACCATTCCGCTGTCGGGAAATACCCGCTCCGCCAGCACGCGCTCGCTCAGGCCCAGATGGTCATGCAGCACGCCCTTCAGGATGGCGCGCAGATCGGTGGTCGGCGCGAGGTCGCGGGCCTCGAACAGATTGGCGGGTTTCAGCCCCGGCCAGTCCGCAATCACCCGGCCGCCCTTGACCGCGCCGCCAGCCAGCAGCGCCACCGTGCCGGTGCCGTGGTCGGTTCCCTCGGTGCCGTTGATCTTCGCGGTACGGCCGAATTCGGTGGCGACCACGATCACGGTGTCGCGCCAATGCGCACCGAGCCCCTTTTCGAAATCCGCCAGCGCGCCATCGAGGCCGCCGAGCAACTGCGCCAGCCGGCCGACCGGGCCGCCCTCCTGCGCATGGGTATCCCAGCCGTCGAAGGCCAAAGCCGCGACGCGCGGGCCGTCATCGGCGGCCATCAGCTTAGCGGCGCCGCGCGCCACCTGGCGCATCGCCTCGACGGCGTTGCCGCCCGACTTCGGCTTCATCTCGTCGCCGATGGCGATCTTGTCGAGTTGCAGGCCCTGCGACAGCGCCTGTGCCAGCGCCGGGTCGCGGTGCCGATAGAGCTCGACCAGCCGGGTTGCGGTGTCGTCCGCCGCCGTCGGCAGATTGACCGGCGCCCAGCCGACGGTCGGCGCCGCGCCGCGCAGCACCAACGGCGTGGTCGGCCCTATCGCGAGACCGGAGGTGACGCGTTCGCCGGCCGGCAGCGCCTCGATGGCGCGGTTGAGCCAGCCGGACTGCACCCGGCCGGGCCCGGCAAAGCCGCTCTCCAGCACGTCCTGGCCATCGAAATGCGAACGCTCGCGATAGGAAGTGGCGACCGCATGCACCACCGCCGCTTTCTTGTCGCGGTACATGCGGGCAAATTCCGGCATCGCCGGATGCAGGCCGAAAAACGAATCCAGCATCGAAGCGGGATGCGCGCCGTCTTTGGCCAGCGCGATCGAGCCGTGCAGGCCGGCGTAATCGGGATCGCCGATCGGCGCCACGGTGGCCAGGCCATCGAGCGCGCCGCGCAGGATGATCACCACCAGCCGCGGATCGCGCGCATCCGCCGCGCGGGCAAATTTGGGGATGTAGGCCCAGGCGGCAAAGGCTGCGCCACCGAGCAGCAAGGCGCGGCGCGAGGCACGCCACGACGTCCGGCTTTCGCAATCCATCGTCATCTCCTCTGGAATTCGGGCGACATCAGCAGCAGCGCCAGCGCCTGCTGCCGGGTCTCCGCGCGTGCGATGGTCTGGCGAGTTTCATTGGAAGCCGCGTCGCCGGCGACGATTTCGAGCAGTTCACGAGCATCGACGCTGTCGGCGATCTTCGATGATACTTGCGCCGCGATATCGAGCCGAAGCTTCATGCCTTCCGGCACGGCCCAGGCGGCATTGCTGTCGGGAAATCCGTTCGGCCCCGCCGGCGTCCATAGCGGCTGGCCGAGCATGTTGAGGCTGCCGATGTAGCGGCCGGGATCTTCCGGAATCCGCGCCAGCACCCGGCCGGTGGCGATCAAATATTCGTAGGGCGTGCGCACTTTGGTCAGCCGCGCTTTCCAGGCCTCGTCGGAATCGAGCAGCGCGATCGCCATCGCCTTGAGGTCGCCGTCGGACTTTTTGAACATCGCTTCTAGCTTGCCAACCAAAGCCGGCGGCGGGGCATCGGCGACAAAATGCTGCGCGAACTTTGTTGCGATGAATTTCGCGGTCGATGGATGCCGCGCGATGTCAGCCAGCGCCGCTTCGCCCTGCGTCACGCCGCTGTCGTCATAGCTCTTGCCGAGCAGGGTCTGCGCGCCGGGCTCATGCGCATTGGCATTGAAGGCAAAACTGCCAGGCGTTCCGATCTTGCCGTCGCGGCCGGCAAAGGTCCAGCCGGTGATGATGCGTGCCAGCGCGGTGACGTCGCCTTGCGCATAGCCGCCGCCAACGCCCAGCGTATGCAGCTCCATGATCTCGCGGGCGAGGTTCTCGTTGAGGCCGCGCTTGCCATGCTGGCCGGCCTTTGACTCCGGGCCGATCGACTGCTGGTTGTCGAGAAAGAACAGCATCGCCGGGTGCTGCTCGACGGCGCGCAGCATGTCGCTGAATTTGCCGAGCACGAACGGACGGATAGCCTCGCGCTCGAACGAGCCGGCCCAGATCCGCGCCGGTTCGCCCTTATTGGCCGAGATGCAAAAATGGTTCGACCAGAACACCACCAGGCGCTCGACAAAGCCGCCTTCGGCCAGCGTGGCGCGCTGGATCCGCGCCAGCGATTCCGCGCGAAACACTTTTTGCACGACATTGGGCGGCGGCGGTGGCGCAGCCGCCGGCTTTGCCGCATCGGGCTGCACCGTCATGGTGGTGTTGCCGGTCATCGCCACCGCGTCGGGCTTGACGTCCATCACGGACGCGGCTTCGCTCGGCGCCCTGGCGGCGGCCTCGCGCGCGGTCTTGACCTCGAGCTGATAGGCGAACAGCGCCTGCGCCAGCGCCGGCGTCGATTGCAGGCCGGGCAGTTCCAGCAGCACGGCATTGGGCCGCGAAAGCTCGGCCTTCACATAGCCGCGCGGATCCGATGCCGCATTGAGGATATCGCCGGAAGCGCCGCCACGGGCGCCGAAGCCAAAGCGGTTGAGCGCGACAAGCGCGCCTTGCGGATCGCGGGCCATCGGAAGTTCCCTGGAGGCGCTTATGCAATGATCGAGCATCGCATTATAGCGCGCAGCCCGATGAACCGCCGATGAAGATTCCGATTAAGGTTCGACGCGGCATCGGCCAACCGGCTGTACAGAAACGGTCGGAGCCCGGGACATATCGACGCGATACCTGCGCGAGCTCGCCGTCGATCACCAAATGTCCGGCTTAAGCGGCCAGTTTGCGATCGAATTCGCCGTCCGCCGCGGTTTGGCCATGTTCGCGTCCGGTCACGGCAAAATGTGTTCGCACTTCATGAAGGTTTTGCGCCGACCGTCGGCCGCGCCCGACAGCCCACTCGTTCCGACCTCACGGAGATTCATGAGACATCCAGTTGCGCTCGAGCTCTTTCGTCCGATGCGCCCGTTGCATCGCCTCGCGTTCGGCGCGGCGCTGCTGTCGGGACTGCTCGCCAGTCCGGCGCTGGCGGTGGAGCACGGCCTGTCGCGTGACGATGTCAGGACGATCGGCGAGGCGACGCAGCTCGCGCGCAGCGGCAAGGCCACCGCCGCGACCGCGCGGCGTGACCAGATCCGCGATCCGCTCGGGCGCCGGCTGGCTGAATGGGTGATCCTGCGATCCGACGACAATGACGCCGACTTCGCGCGCTACGCCGCGTTCATACGGGCCAACCCGGATTGGCCGGGCATCGTCCTGCTGCGGCGGCGGGCCGAGGCGCGGCTGTGGACGGAGCAGGCCGACGCCGGCACGGTGATGGCATTCTTCGCGCAATACCAACCGCGCAGCACGCTGGGCCGGCTGGCGATGGCACGCGCGCAATGGACGCGCGGCAACGCCACCGCGGCGACTGACTATGCGCGGCTGGTGTGGCAGGCCGACGGGCTTTCGGCCAAACTCGAAACCGAGATTCTAGCGACTTTCGGACGCCAGCTTACCTCCGCTGATCACCGCGCCCGGATGCAGGCGCGGCTCTATGCCGATGACCTCACGACCGCGAAACGGGCCGCCGCCCGGCTCGGCGCTACCGAACTGGCCATCGTCGCGGCCCGCATCGCCGTAAGAAGCAACAGCCCGCAGGCCAAGGCGCTGCTGGCGGCGGTGCCGGCGGCCGGGCGCAGCGATCCCGCTTTTCTGTTCACGCGCGCGCAGTGGCTGCGGCGCCACGACCAGAGCGCGCAAGCCGCGCAGACGATGATCTCGGCGCCACGTGCCGCCGACGCGATCCGCGATCCCGACGTCTGGTGGGTCGAGCGGCGCGCACTGGCGCGGCAACTACTCGACGGCGGCCATGCGCGGCTGGCCTATCGCACCGTGTCGGACGCGGCCCCCGCGAAAGACACCTACCAGGTCGATCGCGCCTTCATGATGGGATGGATCGCACTGCGCTTCCTGCGCGACCCGCCAACCGCCGAGAAGAACTTCGCCAGGATATTGACGGTCACGTCGCAGCCGACCTCGGTCGCGCGCGCGCATTACTGGATGGGACGAACCGCGCAGGCCCGTCACAACGCCAAGTCGGCGCGTCAGCACTACCAGGTCGCGGCCGAGCATTCGACCACCTATTATGGCCAGCTCGCCTGCGCCCGGCTCGGCTGCCGCGACACCCGTTTGCGCAAGCCGCCCTCGGCCGATGTCCGGCAGGCCAGCATTGCGCAGCGTGACCTGCTTCGCGCCGCCGAGCTGTTGTACCTGACCGGCAACCGCAAACTAGTGGTGGCGTTCGCCGCCGGTCTCGGCGCCACCGCCGACCGTGCGTTACTGGTGCAGATCGCCGGGGTGGCCGCGCGCCGCCACGACGCCGGCGCCATGCTGGCGATCGGCCGCGCGGCGGTGAACCGCGGCATGGCGTTCGATAACTACGCTTTTCCCGCGACCGGGCTGCCGGAGTTCGCGCCGCTCGGGCCGAAGGCCGACAAGAGCCTGGTCTATGCCATCACGCGGACCGAAAGCGCCTTCAACCCGCAGGTCGTCTCCGGCGCCAAGGCCACCGGCTTCATGCAGGTTACTCCCGCCGCCGGCCAGACGCTCGGCCGCCGCATGGGCTTCGCCTTCGACGCCAAGGCGCTCAGCAATGATCCGAGCTACAGCCTGCGGCTCGGCTCCGCCGAGATCGTCAACTTGCTGAACGATTATGAGGGCAACCACGTGCTGGCCTTGATCGGCTATAATGCCGGGCGCGGACGCGTCAAGCAGTGGATCGCGCGTTACGGCGACCCGCGCCGGCGTGAGGTCGACGTGATCGACTGGGTCGAACGCATCCCGTTCGCGGAGACGCGCAATTATGTGCAGCGCGTGCTGGAGAATCTGCAGGTCTACCGCGCCCGGTTCGGCAAACCGGCGCTCGGCATCGAGAGCGATATGCAGGGCGCGGGCTAAACGAAGCCGCACTGACGGCCGAATCGCGCTGGCCATCGCGGCGCGGCGATCGAGTTGGCCTCGCGGCGGCGGCGGCGTATGGTTTGCGGGAATGTCTGGCCAGGGTTGACGGACGATATGACAGATCAGATCGACACGGCGCGGCCGCCCGGCCGCCGCCTTGCTTGCGCCGAATGCGGCACAGAATTCGTCTGCGACCTCTCCGGCGACTGCTGGTGCGCGGCGGAGACGTCCGTGCTGCCGATGCCCATGACGTCGGGCGACTGCCTGTGCCGGGACTGCCTGCGCAAGAAGTCCGGCGTGGCCGCCCCGAAATGGCATGTCGAGGCGGTGCTGCTCGACATGGACGGCACACTGCTCGACACCGAGCGGGTTTATCTGGCGAGCCTGAACACCGCGCTGGAAGCGCTCGGCTACCCCGACGGCACCGCCATCGGTCATTCCATGATCGGCATCCCCGGCCCGGAATGCGAGAGCATCCTGCGCGAGCATTTTGGCGCCGACTTTCCGATGCCGGCGCTGAACGAGGCCTATATCGCCTGCCGCGACGAGATCTTTCGCAGCGGCATGCCGCTGAAACCGGGCGCGGTCGAATTGCTCGACGCACTGCGCCGGGCCGCCTGCCCGATCGCGCTGGTGACGTCGTCGTCGCGCCACACCGCCGAACAGCATCTGACGCTCGGCGGGATTCGCGGCCATTTCAAGACCATGCTGACGCGCGACGATGTCGCGCGCGGCAAGCCCAGCCCCGAGCTCTATCTGCTGGCCGCGCAGCGGCTCGGCATACGGCCGCAGGCCTGCATTGCGATCGAGGATTCCGGGCCCGGCATCGCCTCGGCGCATGCCGCCGGCACGATCCCGATCCTGGTGCCGGACATCCTGCCGCCCAGCGCCGTGACGCTGGCCAAATGCGCCGCCGTCGTGCCCGATTTGCATGTCGCGCTCGCCACGCTGCGGCAGCGGGCCGGGCTCGGCGCCTGATCACTCCACTAGAGCGGGATGATTTAGTTTAGTTCAAATCACTGGCCCCGTCATTGCGAGGTCCGGGAAAGCCAATTGG
>NZ_JANXTC010000078.1:0-4571 GCF_025356345.1 Tardiphaga sp. | reverse complement strand
GCTCCTCGCAATGACGGCGGGAAGACTTGTGCCCCTCACCCGACCGGCTTCGCTACGCTTTGCCGGTCGACCTCTCCCCGCGCAGAGCGGGGAGAGGTGAAGACAGCGCTACGCTTACGCCGCCGCGGCCAGGTTGACCGCCGAGGTCGCCAGCACCGAAAGCGTGTCGTCGGTCTTCTTTTCCTGCTGCAGGGTCTGGTCGAGCAGCTTCGCCGCGTCCTTGAGGCCGAGCTCGGTGGCCCAGGTCTTCAGCGTGCCGTAGCGGGAAATCTCGTAATGTTCGACGGCCTGCGCCGCGGCCAGCAGGCCGGCGTCGAGGGCTGCCGTGCCCTTGTACTCGTCCATGATCTCCTTGCCCTCATCGAGAATGCCCATGATGGCGTCGCAGGTCTTGCCGCGGGCCGGCTTGCCGAGCAATTCGAAAACCTGCTCCAGACGCTCGACCTGGCCTTCGGTCTCGTCATGGTGCTTCTCGAAGGCGGCGCGCAGCTTGTCGGAAGTGGCGGCCTTCGCCATCTTCGGCAGCGCCTTCAGGATCTGCTTTTCAGCGAAATAGATATCCTTCAGCGTATCGAGAAACAGGTCGTTGAGGTCTTTGTCCTTGGTCGCCATGACACACTCCGTTGAAGGTAAGGGATGTTTCCCGTCCCTCCAACGTGATGTGACAAACCTTGTTCCCGCGATTGTGATAGCAGCCACAAAAATTCAAGAAGCGGATTCGCCTTTCGAACTTACGCCGTGACTATCACAGATGCGTCGATCAGGCCGCCAGCGTGGTTTCGACCAGTTTCACCCAATACGAGGTGCCGAACACGATGGCGTCGTCGTTGAAATTATAGGCGGGGTGATGCAACCCGGCGCTGTCGCCATTGCCGCAGAAGATGAAGGCGCCGGGGCGCGCTTCCAGCATATAGGCGAAATCCTCGGCGCCCATGATCGGGGTCATGTCGGTGTTGACGTTGGAGGCACCTGCGATCTCGCCGGCAACCCGCGCCGCGATCTCGGTCTCGGCGACATGGTTGACCACCACCGGATAGCCGCGGTCGTAATCGAGGTCGATCTTCGCGCCGCTCTGCAGCGCGACGCCGGCGCAGACCTCGTTCATGCGCTTCTCGACGAGATCACGCACCTCGCCCTTCAGCGAGCGGACGGTGCCCTTCAGTAGCGCCGAGGCTGGAATGACATTGCTGGCGTGGCCGGCGTGGAACTCGCAGATCGACAGCACCGCGGATTCCAGCGGGTTGATGGTGCGCGACACGATCGACTGCAGCGCCACCACCAGCTGCGACCCGACCAGCACCGGATCGATGGTCTTGTGCGGATAGGCGGCATGGCCGCCAACGCCCTCGATGGTAATCGTAATACGATCCATCGCCGCCATGATCGGGCCGGGACGCAACGAGAACGAGCCGACCGGAATGCCGGGGCCGTTATGCATGCCGTAGACCTGTTCGATCTTGAACCGGTCCATCAGCCCATCATTGATCATCGCCAGCGCTCCGGCGCCGCCCTCCTCCGCCGGCTGGAAGATCACCACGGCATCGCCGGCGAAATTGCGGGTCTCCGCGAGATATTGCGCGGCGCCGAGCAGCATCGCGGTGTGGCCGTCATGGCCGCAGGCGTGCATCTTGCCGGGGGTCTTCGAGGCATAAGGCAGGTTGGTCTCTTCCTCGATCGGCAGCGCGTCCATATCGGCGCGCATCCCGATCACGCCGCCCTTGCCACCCGGCTTGCGGCCCCTGATGACACCGACGACGCCGGTCTGCCCCATCCCGGTCACCACCTCGTCGCAACCGAAGGCGCGCAGCTGCCCGGCGACGAAAGCCGCGGTGCGGTGCACGTCATACATCACCTCGGGATGGGCATGGAGATCCCGGCGCCAGGCCATGATGTCCGGTTGCAGGTCGGCGACGCGATTGATGATGGGCATGGGATCAGGTCTCGAATGGGTCAATTGACGCAGGATGGAGGTGGAATGGCGTTGGATTATGTCTAGCACGTCGCGTGCCAGCCGCCCAACATGGGGCGCCGGCTGTACACGGAGCGCCCACAAAGCTAGAGCGTCGGGGCACGGCGCCGAGACCGTGGAGCAAGCGAGGGACGATGGCGGCACGGCTCGAGGGAGATTTCGACTATATCGTGGTCGGCGCCGGCACCGCCGGCTGCATCGTCGCCAACCGGCTGTCCGCCGATCCCGGCAAGCGCGTGCTGCTGCTGGAAGCCGGCGGCAACGACAACTGGATCTGGTTTCACATCCCGGTCGGCTATCTGTTTGCGATCGGCAATCCGCGCTCGGACTGGATGTTTCGCACCGAGCCGGAGCCCGGCCTCAACGGCCGCTCCCTGGCCTATCCGCGCGGCAAGGTGATCGGCGGCTCGTCATCCATCAACGCCATGATCTCGATGCGGGGACAGGCCGCCGATTACGACCACTGGCGCCAGCTCGGCCTGGCCGGCTGGGGCTATGACGACGTGCTGCCCGCGTTCAAGCGCCTCGAGGACCATTTCCTCGGCGCCAGCGAACACCACGGCGCCGGCGGCGGCTGGCGCATCGAGGCGCCGCGGCTGTCATGGAAGGTGCTCGACGCGGTCGCCGACGCCGCGTCGGAAATGGGCATTCGCCGGACCGATGATTTCAACACCGGAGACAATGAGGGCATCGGCTATTTCCACGTCAACCAGAAGCGCGGCCGGCGCTGGTCTTCCGCGCGCGGATTTTTGAAGCCGGTGCTGAACCGCGCCAATCTGCGGCTCGAAACCAAGGTGATGGTCGATCGCCTGATCGTCGAGAACGGCCGCGCCGTGGGCGTGCGCTTTGCGCGGGACGGCGAAATGATCGAGGCGCGGACCACGGGCGAAGTGATCCTGTGCGCCGGTGCCATCGGGTCGCCGCATCTGCTGCAGCGTTCCGGCATCGGTCCCGCCGAATGGCTGGCGCAGGCCGGCATCGACCTGACGCTGGACCGCCAGGGCGTCGGCCGCAATTTGCAGGACCATCTGCAGCAGCGTGCGATCTACAAGGTGTCCGGCGTGCGCACGCTCAACGAGACCTATTACAACCTGTTGCGCCGGGGCTGGATGGGACTCGATTATGCGCTGCGCCGCAGGGGGCCGCTGACCATGGCGCCGTCGCAGCTTGGCATTTTCACCCGCTCCGACCCGCGCCGCGAGCGCGCCAACATCCAGTTCCATGTGCAGCCGCTGTCACTCGACAAATTCGGCGATCCGCTGCACCGCTTTCCGGCGATCACGGTCAGCGCCTGCAATCTGCAGCCAACCTCGCGCGGCACGGTCCAGGCGCGGTCCGCAAAACCCGACGAAGCCCCGAAGATTGCACCGCATTATCTCTCCACCGACGAGGACCGCCTGGTGGCCGCTGACGCCATCCGGACCACGCGGCGGTTAATGAAGCAGACTGCCCTGGCTGCCTATCATCCGGAAGAATACTCGCCGGGTCCCTCAGTCGGCGACGACGCCGAATCGTTGGCCAAGGCCGCCGGCGACATCGGCACCACCATCTTCCATCCCGTCGGCACCGCCAAAATGGGAACGGCGTCCGACCCGCTGGCGGTGGTCGACGAACGGCTGCGCTTCCATGGCATCGCGGGCCTGCGCATCATCGACGCTTCGGTAATGCCGACCATTACCTCGGGCAACACCAACACGCCGACCGCGATGATCGCGGAAAAGGGCGCGGCGATGATCATCACGGATTCGCGATAACACCGATCTCCGGGAATAAACCGCCGCGTCGCCCGATCCAGTCCCGGTCACCCAATGCAGGGTGCAGGGAGATTGGCAATGAGCGCATTCGATCATGACCATCCGAACGACGACCCGCGCCTGAACCGTCGCAAGGCGCTGGAGTGCATGATCTGGGCCGGCACCGGCGTGCTGTGGACCGTTTCCGGCGGCGTACCGCGCGCCCTCGGCCTGATCGGCTCGGCACAGGCCGCCGAACCCGCGGGCCTCACCTTTCTGCAGATCAGCGACAGCCATGTCGGGTTCGACAAGGCGGCCAATCCCAACGCGCTCGGCACGCTCGAAGAGGCCATCGGCCGCATCCGGACGATGCCGGTGGCGCCCTCCTTCATGATCCATACCGGCGATATCAGCCACCTCTCCAAGGCGTCTGAATTCGACGACGCCGACCGCATCATCTCGCAGGCCAGGCTCGACGTGCATTACGTGCCCGGCGAACACGATATGATCGATGACGACGTCAAACTCTACAAGGAGCGCTACGGTCGCGGCAGCAAGGGCGCGGGCTGGTATTCCTTCGACGCCAGCGGCGTGCATTTCATCGGCCTGGTCAACGTGGTCGATCTGAAGGCCGGCGGGCTCGGCAATCTCGGCGCCGAGCAACTCGCCTGGCTCGAGGACGATTTGCGCGGCCGCTCGAAATCGACGCCGATCGTGGTGTTCGCCCATATTCCGCTATGGACGGTTTATCCGGAATGGGGCTGGGGCACCGAGGACGGCGCCCGCGCACTGGATTATCTCAAAGGCTTCGGTTCGGTGACGGTGCTCAACGGCCATATCCATCAGGTGATGCAGAAGGTCGAAGGCAA
>NZ_JANXTC010000361.1:0-17708 GCF_025356345.1 Tardiphaga sp. | reverse complement strand
GCCGAGGGCATCAATTTGGGACCCGAGCATCGCGAGAAAGCAATTTCCAGCGCCCTACAGGCAGCAACGAATCTGCGCGCCGCGTAACGCGATGTCATTCCGGGGCGGGAGCAGCGATAGCTGCGACCGAACCCGGAATCGCGAGATGGGACGCTGAACATGTCGAGGTTCCGGGTTTGCAGCCGGCTAGCGCCGCCTGCCCCCCGGAACGACAATAGGGACGTCAGCCGAGATAGATCGGCGCGCCGGAAGGGGATGCGGTAGCGCCACCGTCGACGAACAGTTCCTGTCCTTGAATATGCGCCGCGTCGTCGGAGGCAAGAAACAGTACCGTCTTTGAAATATGCTCGGGTTCGCCGATCCGCTTCAGCGGCGTGGCGCGCTCGACGCTCGAGCTGCACGCCGCTGACGGGCGGCTGCTCGGCTTTGGCGACACGGCCGCCAAGCTGGTCGACTCAGCCGCCTGATGGCCGGCGCCGGCTGCCGCGCCGCAAGATCTCTTCAGTCTCCAGATGCGTCATGTCGATCAGATAGACCAGCATCTCGTGACGATGGCGTCGCGCCAGGCGTCCGAGATCCTCGAGCGCACGCATTATAAAGTGCGCGGCCTCCAGAGGGCCGCCGTCGCCCGGAGGTTCGTCATCCGGCGCGTGGAGGGCTCCATCCGATGACATTTCCGGTCCTTTCGACGCCACGCCAGCAATCTCCCATTGACGAAATTATCACAACTATTCGGTGTAAAATACAACCTTTAGTTGGTGTCATTTTATCCATCCCGCCCCCCATTCGCGCTGGGCGATTTGACACGGACCAGCTTCACACCCATGTTCGCGGCGAAACGGCCGACGCGACTCTCGCGGAACCGGCCCGAATTTCCCCTTAAGCCATTGGAATGACATGAATATCGTCATTGTCGAGTCGCCATCCAAGGCCAAGACGATCAACAAGTACCTCGGTTCCGACTACGAGGTGCTGGCATCGTTCGGCCATGTTCGTGACCTTCCTGCCAAGAATGGATCGGTCGATCCGGACGCCAATTTCCAGATGATCTGGGAGATCGATCCGAAGGCGGCCGGCCGCCTCAATGACATCGCCCGGGCGCTCAAGGGCGCCGACAAGCTGATCCTCGCAACCGATCCGGATCGCGAGGGGGAAGCGATTTCCTGGCACGTGCTCGAAGTGCTGAAGGAAAAGCGCGCGATCAAGGACCACAAGATCGAACGCGTCGTGTTCAACGCCATCACCAAGCAGGCGGTGACGGAAGCGATGAAGAATCCGCGCCAGATCGATGGTGCGCTGGTCGATGCCTATATGGCGCGCCGCGCGCTGGACTATCTGGTCGGCTTTACGCTCTCCCCCGTGCTGTGGCGAAAACTGCCCGGCGCCCGCTCCGCCGGCCGCGTGCAGTCGGTCGCGCTGCGGCTGGTCTGCGACCGCGAGCTCGAAATCGAAAAATTCATCCCGCGTGAATACTGGTCGCTGGTCACCACGCTGGCGACGCCGCGCGGTGACAGCTTTGAAGCGCGCTTGATCGGCGCCGACGGCAAGAAGATCCAGCGTCTCGACATCGGCACCGGCGACGAGGCCGAGGATTTCCGCCAGGCGATCGAAGCCGCCAAATTTGAAGTCACCACCGTCGAGGCCAAGCCGGCACGCCGCAATCCGCAGGCGCCGTTCACGACCTCGACGTTGCAACAGGAGGCCAGCCGCAAGCTCGGCTTCGCCCCGGCGCACACCATGCGCATCGCGCAGCGTCTCTATGAAGGCATCGACATCGGCGGCGAGACCACCGGTCTGATCACCTATATGCGAACCGACGGCGTGCAGATCGACGGCTCGGCCATCACCCAGGCCCGCGAAGTGATCGGCGAAGACTACGGCAAGCAATATGTCCCAGGCGTCGCGCGACAATATTCGACAAAGGCCAAGAACGCCCAGGAAGCGCATGAAGAGATTCGCCCGACAGATCTGTCGCGCCGCCCCGCCAGCCTGCGCGGCCGGCTCGATACCGATCAGGCCAAGCTCTATGAGCTGATCTGGGTCCGCACCATCGCCAGCCAGATGGAATCGGCCGAGATGGAGCGCACCACGGTCGACATTTCCGCCAAGGCCGGCACCCGCGTGCTGGAATTGCGCGCGACCGGCCAGGTCGTGAAGTTCGACGGCTTCCTCGCGGTCTACCAGGAAGGCAAGGATGACGACGCCGACGACGAGGATTCACGCCGCCTGCCCGCGATGAGCGAAGGCGAGGCGCTGAAGAAAGAGAACCTCGCCGTCACCCAGCATTTTACCGAGCCGCCGCCGCGCTTCTCGGAAGCTTCACTCGTGAAGCGGATGGAAGAGCTGAGCATCGGCCGGCCCTCGACCTACGCCTCGATCCTGCAGGTGTTGAAAGACCGAGGCTATGTACGGCTCGAAAAGAAGCGCCTCTATGGTGAGGACAAGGGCCGCGTCGTCGTCGCGTTCCTGGAGAACTTCTTCGCCCGCTATGTGGAGTACGACTTCACCGCGGCACTGGAGGAGAAGCTTGATCGCGTCTCCAACAACGAGATCTCCTGGCAGCAGGTATTGCGCGATTTCTGGACCGACTTCATCGGTGCCGTCAACGAGATCAAGGATCTTCGCGTCACCGAAGTGCTCGACGCCCTCGACGACATGCTCGGCCCGCACATCTACGCGCCGCGCGAAGATGGCGGTGATCCCCGGCAGTGCCCGACCTGTGGCACCGGCAAGCTCAACCTCAAGGCTGGCAAGTTCGGCGCCTTCGTCGGCTGCTCGAACTATCCGGAATGCCGCTACACGCGTCCGCTGGCCGCGGACAGCGGCGCCAATGCCGACCGCGTGCTCGGCAAGGACCCGCTGACCGACCGTGACGTGGCGGTAAAGGCCGGCCGGTTCGGGCCGTACATCCAGCTCGGCGACGTCAAGGACTACGCCGAAGGCGAAAAACCGAAGCGCGCCGGCATTCCGAAAAACACCTCGCCGAGCGATGTCGAGCTCGACCTGGCGCTCAAGCTGCTGTCATTGCCGCGCGAGATCGGCAAGCATCCGGAGAGCGGCGAACCGATCACCGCCGGCCTCGGCAGGTTCGGGCCGTTCGTCCGTCATGAGAAGACCTATGCCAGCCTCGAGGCCGGCGACGAGGTGTTCGACATCGGGCTCAATCGCGCGGTGACGCTGATTGCCGAAAAGATCCTGAAGGGCCCGAGCGGCCGCAAGTTCGGCGCCGATCCCGGCAAGCCGCTGGGCGAGCATCCGACGCTGGGCGGCGTTGCCGTCAAGGGCGGGCGCTACGGCGCCTATGTCACCGCCGGCGGCGTCAATGCGACGATCCCCAGCGACAAGACGCAGGAAACCATCACGCTGGAAGAAGCCATCGCGCTGATCGACGAACGCGCCGCCAAGGGCGGCGGCAAGCCGAAGCGTGGTGCCAAAAAGACCCCGGCGAAGAAGGCCGCCGCCAAGGTCACCGCCAAGGCGGATGCCGCCGAGAAGAAGCCGGCCAAGAAAGCAGTTGCCAAGAAGGCGGTTGCGAAAAAAGCCGCCGCCAAGCCGAAGGCCGAAGGTGCCGCTGCCAGCAAGGCCCGCGCGCCCGTGAAGGCCAAAACGTCGCCGGCCAAGAAGGCCGCGAAAAAACCTGCCGCGAAGAAGAGCGCGGGCAAGAACGGATAATTGTGAGCAAGAAACGGGATAGTGGGTTTCCAAGCCGGGATGCGATCGTGGCGTTCGTCCGCACGAATCCTGGCAAGATAGGTACCCGCGAAATCGCGCGGGAGTTTGGCCTCAAGAACGCCGCCCGTATCGAATTGAAGCAGATTTTGCGCGAGCTCGCCCATGAGGGCGTGATCGCCAAGCAGGGCAAGGCGATCCGCGAGCCCGCGGCGCTGCCCCCGACCGTGCTGGTCGACATCACCGGCCGCGACCGCGACGGCGAGCTGATCGCGACTCCCACCGAGTGGGATGAAGTCGCCAACGGCGCCACGCCAAAGATCCGCATCCACGTGGCACGACGCCCCCTGCCCGGTACCGCCGCCGGGATCGGCGATCGCGCGATGCTACGCATCGAGAAGATCGAGACGGAAGGAGAGTCCGTTGCCTATCGCGGCCGGGTCATCAAGCTGGTCGACAAGGCCAAGGCGCGGCTGCTCGGAATCTATCGCGCGTTGCCCGGTGGCGGCGGACGGCTGGTCCCGGTCGACAAGAAACAGGCCGGTCGCGGCGAACTCAACATCTCGGCCAATGACAGCAACGGCGCCGAGGATGGCGACCTGGTCAGCGTCGACCTGATCCATACCCGCGGCTATGGGCTGGCTTCCGGCAAGGTCAAGGAACGGCTCGGCTCGCTATCGAGCGAAAAGGCGGTCAGCCTGATCGCCATCCACTCCCACGAAATTCCGCAGGCCTTCTCATCGGCTGCTATCGAGGAATCCGAGGCGGCCCAGCCGGCGACGCTGGCGGGCCGCGAGGACTGGCGCGATGTACCGCTGGTCACCATCGATCCGCCGGACGCCAAGGACCATGATGACGCGGTCTATGCGCGGCCCGATCCCGACAATAAGGGCGGCTACATCGTTACCGTCGCGATCGCCGACGTTGCGTTCTATGTGCGACCCGGCTCGGCGCTGGACCGCGATGCGCTGACGCGTGGCAACTCGGTGTATTTTCCCGACCGCGTCGTGCCGATGTTGCCGGAGCGGATCTCCAACAATCTGTGCTCGCTGGTTCCAGGCGAGGCGCGCGGCGCGCTGGCCGTGCGCATGGTGATCGGCGCCGACGGCCGCAAGCGCTCTCACACCTTCCACCGCATCCTGATGCGCTCGGCGGCCAAGCTGAGCTACGCGCAGGCGCAAGCCGCGATCGACGGCCGCCCCGACGATACCACCGGCCCGATTCTCGAAGCGATCCTGCAGCCGCTGTACGACGCCTATGCGCTGGTAAAACTCGCCCGCGACGAACGGGACCCGCTCGACCTCGACATTCCCGAGCGAAAAATCCTGCTGAAGCCCGATGGCACGGTAGATCGTGTGATCGTACCGGAGCGCCTCGATGCGCATAAATTGATCGAGGAGTTCATGATCCTCGCCAATGTCGCCGCGGCGGAGATGCTTGAAAAAAGGGCGCTACCGCTTATCTACAGGGTGCACGACGAGCCTTCGCAGGAGAAGGTCCATAATCTGCAGGAATTCCTCAAGACCCTCGATCTGCCGTTTGCCAAGACCGGTGCGTTGCGACCTTCGCTGTTCAACGGCGTGCTCGCAAAAGTGAAGGGTCACGATTCCGAACCGCTGGTGAACGAAGTGGTGTTGCGATCGCAAGCCCAGGCTGAATACGCCTCGGAAAACTACGGACATTTCGGTCTGAACCTGCGCCGCTATGCGCATTTCACCTCGCCGATCCGGCGCTACGCCGATCTGGTCGTGCATCGCGCGCTGATCCGCGGGCTTGGACTTGGTGAAGGCGCCTTGCCGGAAACGGAGACGATGGAAACGCTGGCGGAAGTCGCAGCGCAGATTTCGGTCACCGAACGCCGCGCCATGAAGGCGGAGCGTGAAACTTCTGACCGGTTGATCGCCCACTTCCTGGCCGACCGCATCGGCGCGACATTCCAGGGCCGCATCTCCGGTGTCACCCGCGCCGGACTGTTCGTGAAGCTGAGTGATACCGGCGCCGACGGGTTGATTCCGATCCGCACGCTCGGCACCGAATACTTCAACTATGATGAAGCCCGCCACGCGCTGGTCGGAACGCGCAGCGGTGCGATGCACCGATTGGGCGACGTGGTCGATGTGCGGCTGGTCGAAGCCGCGCCGGTGGCGGGCGCATTACGTTTTGAACTTCTTTCCGAAGGCCACGTTGAACGCAAAGGTCAACGCCGCGATGCCCGAGGCGATGGCGCAGCCGGTATTGGACGGCATCCGGGCAGCAAGTCGGTCAAGATCGCCAAGAAACTCGATAAGAAACTCGACAAGAAGCCTGCCAGGCCGCCGAAAAAGGTCAAGCTTGGACGGAATGCCCGATTGAAAGCCAAGGCCGCTTCAGGCACTGCGGGCGAGAAAAGCGCTCCAAAGCCGAACAAGGGGAGATCGTCGTGACGACAGACACAACCGCCAAGTCCTTAGCTGGCAAGACCAACACCTGGCCGGCTGCACTCGATCCCGTTGCCAAGCGCGATGTCTGGACCGCGATGAAGCGCGGCTTCGTCGGGCGCTGCCCGAATTGCGGCGAAGGCAAACTGTTTCGCGCCTTCCTGAAAGTCGACGATCACTGCTCGGTCTGCAGCCAGGACTTTTCGGCGCATCGCGCCGACGATCTGCCCGCCTATCTCGTGATCGTCATTGTCGGCCATCTGCTGGTACCGATGATCCTGTGGATCGAGACCGACTATGCGCCGGCGATATGGCTGCAACTGGCGGTATATCTGCCGTTCACCCTGTTCGCGTCGCTAGCCTTGCTGCAACCGGTCAAGGGAGCCGTGGTCGGCCTGCAATGGGCATTCCGGATGCATGGATTTGGCGACGGCGACCACGACTGATACGCTGGCCGTCCATCGCAAGTAAAAACAAGAAAAGTTCGAGGGCGCCATGAGCGAAATACAGATCGGCAAGGAAGCGGATCACCATCCCTACAAGCGCCCCCGCGATGCGGCGACATTGATGCTGGTGGATCGTTCCGGCCCGATCCCCAAGGTGCTGGTCGGCAAGCGTCACGCCAATGTGGTCTTCATGCCCGGCAAGTTCGTGTTTCCCGGTGGCAGCGTCGACAAGACCGACAACAAGATCCCGATCGCCGCGCCGCTGCCGCCCGAGTTGGAGGCCAACCTTGCCAAGGGCAGTCCGAAGACGGCGCCGTCACGCGCGCGCTCACTGGCGGTCGCCGCGATCCGGGAGGCCTGCGAAGAGACCGGGCTGTGCCTCGGCCGCAAGGCCGACGGTGCCACCAGGCCATTGCCGGGACCGTGGGCGGCGTTCAGCGATGCGGGGTTGTTGCCGGATCCCTCCGGCCTGTTTCTGATCGCCCGCGCCATCACCCCGCCCGGTCGGATCAAGCGTTTCGATACCAGGTTCTTCACGGCTGATGCCTCCGCCATCGCCCATCGCATCGAGGGCGTCATCCATGCCGATGCTGAACTGGTCGAACTGGTCTGGGTCGAACTCGGCTCCGAGCATCTGGCCGACGCCCACGCAATGACCAAGAACGTACTTAATCAGTTGCAGAAGCGACTGGCCACCGGCCCGCTGCGGCACGACGCACCGCTGCCCTTCTTCCATTGGTGCGGCGGTAAAATGCAACTCGACTTTTTGCCGACCGACTAATCTGAACGAAGCTTGAACTCGGCCTTATTTTCACAATTTTCTTAACTCAATCCTCGACAATAGTGGATAGATACCACCTCTCCAGTGCGAGGAGTTCAGACGATGGGGCAGATGCACCGTTTCGAGGAGGATGTTGGTTTTTCGACGTTCACGACGGCGTCTTTGGAATACCGGCAGGCGGCGGCATCGCTTGGGCGAAAGGCCAGTATGGAAGACGACATCGACAAGGTGCGCGTGTTTCTTGATCTCGCGTTGTCATGGATCCAACTGGCGGAAAACGAAGAGCTTCTGGCCAGCGAATCCCGTTCCATGGCCCGCGCCTTCTGAAGTGATAGCATCGCCCGGCTATGGCCATCGATCCGTCCAGAACGCGACGCCCTGGTAGAAAACCATCGTACCACCGCGATAAATCGCAATAATCTTCTCGCGATCCGTGATGCCTTCCGCGCGCGCCGTTCCTATCTCTTCATGGTCATCAAAGCGGGGACCATATGGCGAAGCGTCAATTGCGGCTCGGGGCCTTTATGCGGCCCGTCAGCATTCACACCGGCGCCTGGCGCTATCCGGGCGCGGTGCCCGATGCCAATTTCAACTTCCCGGTGCTAAAGCAGCTCATTCAAAAACTGGAAGCCGGCAAGTTCGACGCCTTCTTCATGGCTGACCATCTGGCCGTGCTCAACATGCCGATCGAGGCGCTGAAGCGCAGCCACACCGTGACCTCCTTCGAACCGTTCACGCTATTGTCGGCGCTCGCGGCGGTCACCGAGAACATCGGGCTGATCGCCACCGGCTCCACCACCTTCGACGAGCCCTATCACGTCGCCCGCCGCTTCGCCTCGCTGGACCACATCAGCAATGGCCGCGCCGGCTGGAATATCGTCACCACCTCGAATCCGGATGCCGCGCTCAACTTCGGCCTCGACGATCACATGGAGCACGCCGAGCGTTACAGGCGCGCCCGTGAATTCTACGACGTCGTGACGGGCCTGTGGGATTCCTTTGCCGACGACGCGTTTGTGCGCGACGTGGAGAGCGGCCTCTACATGGATCCCGACAGGATGCATGTGCTCGATCACAACGGAAAATATTTCAAGGTTCGCGGGCCGCTCAACATCGCCCGCCCGGTGCAGGGCTGGCCGGTAATCGTACAGGCCGGCGCCTCCGACGATGGCCGGCAACTCGCCGCCGAAACCGCCGAAGCCGTGTTCACCGGCGGCGGCGCGCTGTCCGATGCGCGAAAGCTCTATGCCGACATCAAGGGCCGCATGGACAGGCTTGGCCGCAACCGCGACCACCTCAAGATCCTGCCCGGTGCGTTCGTCGTGGTTGGCGACAGCCTCGAGCAGGCAAAAGAGAAACGCGCTCTGCTGGACAGCAAGGTGCACTACGCCAACGCCATTGCTTCGCTGTCGATCATGATCGGCTCTGATGCTTCCGGTTTCGATCCCGATGGCCCCCTGCCCGAAATCCCGGAAACCAATGCCAGCAAGAGCGGGCGCCAGCGCGTGATCGATCTGGCCGCGCGGGAGAACCTCACGGTGCGCGAATTGGCGCAGCGGCTTGGCGGCTATGGTGGCTCGGCCTTTGTCGGCACGCCGCAAACCATCGCCGACGAGATGGAGGAATGGCTGGTCTCCGAGGGCTGCGATGGCTTCAACATCATGTTCCCGTTCCTGCCCGAGGGCCTCGACGACTTCGTCGACAAGGTCGTTCCAGAGCTGCAAGAACGCGGAATCTTCCGCACCCAGTACGAAGGCACCACGCTGCGGGAGAATCTGGGCCTGCCGCGGCCGGAAAACCGCTTCTTTCCAGGCTAACGGACCGGATTCCCGGGCTTATTCGATCCGGAAAACCTTGACTTTGGGGCGTTCGAGGCTAGTTTGCGCCCCAACGCGGCCAGTGCTCTGGCTGTCATCGATTCCTGACATCAGAGGTTCTACCATGGCCAAAGCGGTCACCATCAAGATCAAGCTCGTCTCCACCGCGGATACCGGCTTCTATTATGTCGCCAAGAAGAATTCGCGCACCATGACCGACAAGATGGTCAAGAAAAAGTACGACCCCGTCGCGCGCAAGCACGTCGAGTTCAAGGAATCCAAGATCAAGTAATCGCTGCTGTCAGCTGCTGACGGATTGAACGGGGCCTTTCAGGCCCCGTTTTCCGTTGGAACCCGGCGACTACCACCGACGCCGCGCAGTACGAGCCGCGGCCTCGCGCAGCCCTGGAACGATTGATCTGGCGAGGGGATCGACTCAGGCCGCAGCGGAGACAACGCGATTGCGGCCGTCATGCTTGGCGCGATACAGCGCGACGTCGGCACGCTTGAGCACGTCGGTAATCGGCTCGCTCTTCTTCTCCAGCGTCGACAGGCCGATCGAGATCGTGACCTCGATGCGCTTGTTGCCCTTGTCGATGGAAAATGGTTCCCCGGCGATCGAGCGGCGCAGCCGCTCGGCCACCATGCCCGCCACATGCACATCGGTCTCCGGCATCACGATAACGAACTCCTCGCCACCGTAACGGCACGCCAGATCGATGCCGCGAATCGACTTGCGGATCCGCACCGCGAATTCGCGCAGCACGTCGTCGCCGGCGTCATGGCCATAGGTGTCATTGATCGACTTGAAAAAGTCGATGTCGAGCATCATCAGGGCCAGCGGCTTGCCGCGCACCCCGGCCTGCTCGGCCAAGGCTTCCAAATGGCTTTCCATGTAGCGGCGGTTATGAAGTCCGGTGAGTCCGTCGGTGATCGCGGCCTCGATCGAATGCTGCACATTGTCGCGCAGATGATCGGTGTAGCGGCGACGGCGAATCTGGGTGCGCGCCCGCGCCAGCAATTCATTCTTATCGACCGGACGTATCAGATAGTCGTTGACGCCGATTTCAAGTCCGCGAAGCAGCCGCGCATTATTGTCGGCATCGGCGATCGCCAGGATTGGCACCTGCCGGGTGCGCTCCAGCGAACGCGCCTGGCTGCACAGTCGCAATCCGTCGAAATTCTCCAGACCCAGCGACACGATCAGCAAATCGTAATTGCCCTCGGCTGCGTGAAACAGCGCTTCGGCGGGATTGGATTCAACGTCTACCGTATGTTCGGCGCTCAGCACGGGCGCCAGTCGCTCGTAGGATGACGGCCGGTCGTCGATCAGCAGAATGCGTCCACCAAGGCCGAGATCAGCCACCGCGCTGCGCTCCGGCGCCTGCACGCCGATTTCCAGGGAGGTGATGGCGCGCATCCGCAGCTCATCGGTCATCATCTTCAACCGCGTCAGCGAGCGCACCCGCGCAATCAGCACGGCGTCCGCGACCGGCTTGGTAAGAAAGTCATCGGCGCCCGCTTCCAGGCCACGCACGCGGTCAGCCGGCGAATCCAGCGCGGTCACCATCACCACGGGAATGAAATGCGTTTTCGGATTGGCTTTCAGGCGGCGGCAGACCTCGAAGCCATCCATGTCGGGCATCATGACGTCGAGCAGGATCAGGTCGCATTCCGAGCGGGTACAGATCTCGAGCGCCTGCGCACCGTTCGACGCGGTGATGACATCGAAATATTCCGCCGACAGGCGGGCTTCCAGCAGCTTTACGTTGGCGGGGATGTCGTCGACGACCAGAATGCGTGCGGACATCGTGAACTCCTCAACCGATAAACCGACGGACGGTCTCGATAAACTTTCCAACCGAGATGGGTTTGGACAAATAGGCTTCACAACCGCCTTCACGGATGCGTTCTTCGTCGCCCTTCATGGCGAAGGCGGTAACGGCGACGACGGGGATCATGCGCAATTCCGGGTCGCTCTTGATCCAGCCCGTGACTTCAAGGCCGGAGACCTGTGGCAGCTGAATGTCCATCAGGATCAGATCGGGGCGCAGCTTCTTGACGAGGTCGAGCGCCTCGAATCCATTGCTGGTGCCCACGGTCAGATAGCCGTGAGCTTCCAGCAAATCGCGAAAGAGCTTCATATTGAGCTCGTTGTCTTCCACGATGAGGACGGTTTTAGCCATCCCGCCTCCAATCCCGAACGTCAACGTTCTCTTTTGCGCCGGGCCTGATTGCCCCGCGGTATCCATAAATGTCGCAGGCGAGTGGTCCGACGTCGCTCTGGTCACCCCACCAGAGCGCCCTTGCCGTGGCCGCGCTTCCAGTAGCTGGAAACACCCCGGTGACTCGGGCATGATGAGTCAAAATAGAGACGATAAGTTACGGAAAGGCAAACAGGCATGCTGAAAAAGCGTCCACACAACCCGAGCCAAGTGGCTGAAATCGTTGCAATTCAGGCGCTTTCTTTCGTCGCCGGCGAACCCGAGCGTCTCGGCCTTTTTCTGTCCGAAAGCGGAATCGGCCCGGAAACCCTGCGTTCAGCCGCCAAGGACCCGCAATTTCTGGTCAGCGTTCTCGACTTTGTGCTGCGCGACGACGAAACGGTACAGGCCTTTTCGGCATCCTCGCAGCTGCATCCCACGACCATCGCCGCCGCCCGGCAGGCGCTGGGCGATCCCCATATCGAGCGCGACATCCCGTGACGGCCTCGCCGACAGAGCCGAGCGGACCGCGCGGATTCTGCCGGGATTGCCTTGCCGATCAGAACGTCACGGCCAGGCGCTGCAGCGCCTGCGGCTCGCCACGGCTGGTGCGGCACCATGCGCTACCGCAACTGACGCTGGCCCATATCGACTGCGACGCCTTCTACGCTACGGTGGAAAAGCGCGATAATCCGGAGTTGGCTGACCGTCCGGTGATCATCGGCGGCGGCAAGCGCGGCGTGGTGTCGGCGGCCTGCTACATCGCGCGCACCTTCGGCGTGCGCTCGGCGATGCCGATGTTCAAGGCACTGGAGCTGTGTCCATCGGCCGCGGTGGTGCGGCCGGACATGGCCAAATATGTCAGGGTCGGTAGGGAAGTGCGCCATGCCATGCAGGCGCTGACGCCCTTGGTCGAGCCGCTGTCGATCGATGAGGCATTTCTCGACCTGTCGGGCACCGAGCGCGTCCACGGCATGATCCCCGCCAAGGTACTGGCGCGGTTTGCCAGCCAGATCGAACGCGAGGTCGGGATCACCGTGTCGGTCGGCCTGTCGGTGAACAAGTTTCTGGCCAAGATCGCCTCCGATCTCGACAAGCCACGCGGCTTCGCCACGCTGGACCAGGACGATGCCCGCGCGATGCTGGCCGACCGACCGGTCGGCTTCATCTACGGCGTCGGGCCCGCCACGGCCGAACGGCTGTCGCAAAAGGGCTTTCGCCGGATTGCCGACCTGCAGAAGGCCGACGAGATCGACCTGATGCGACAATTCGGCGGCGAGGGTCGCCGTCTCTGGCGTCTCGCCCGCGGCATCGACGACCGCGACGTGGTGCCGGACCGCGGCGCCAAGACGATATCGAACGAGACCACGTTCAACGACGACATCCGCGATTTTGCGACTCTGGAAAAAATCCTGTGGCGCTTGTCGGAAAAAGTATCATCGCGGCTGAAGAGCGGCGAACTGGCCGGCACCACCGTCACGCTGAAGCTGAAGACCGCGGATTTCCGCCAGCGCACCAGATCACAATCGATCCACGCGCCCACCCAGCTGGCGGCAAAGATCTTCTCGATCAGCCGCGAAATGCTGGCCAGGGAGACCGACGGTACTGTCTTCCGCCTGATCGGCACCGGCGTCAGCGCGCTGAAGCCCGGCTCGGAGGCCGGCGACACCGACATGATCGATCGCCGCTCGGCGCATGCCGAACGCGCGATGGATGATCTGCGGAAGAAGTTCGGCGACGCGGCGGTGATCCGCGGCATCGCCTATGACGGGCCGGAGAAGGTGCGGGAGTAATCTGTCTCGTGCCCCGGACACGATGCAACACGAAATGTTGCTTCGCTGAGCCGGGGCCGTCTCAAACGCCGGTACTTGCGACGGTCCCGGCTCCGCGGAGCAGCGTTTCACGCTGCACCGCGTCCGGGACAAGTATGATTACAACGACCTGCTCACTTGCAGGGCTTGCTGTCCTTGACGTTGAACTGGCCCATCGTGCCGGCAATGACAAAGTCGTTGTAGTCCAGCACCAGCGCGCGCGACACGCCGTTCTCATACAATTCGAACGACATCGCATAGACCGGCGTCTGCTCGCCGCCCTCGGTCTTGGCGCCCTGGTCGAAATAGCTGACGGTCACCGGCCAGCGTGTCAGGGTCTTCATCGCAGCGCTGGAGGTCGAAGGATCCGGCTCCGCGATTTTGCGGTCGCCGGGGATCGGCTGGCCGATGATCGTCAGCGTGTTGTAGACCTTTTCGCCGGTGTCGGAGCCGTCATAGACGCTGAGTTCGAGCACCGACTTGCCGGCGCGCGCCGCCTCGATGATGCGGTGGATCTGCTCGGTCGGAAACACGGTCGCGGCGGGCAGCGTGAAGGTCTTCACCACCGGCTGCTTCAGCTTGACGGTGATGTGGTCGGCATCGCGCTCCGCCATGCCGTCGATGGCCGTGGGGTCGCCATCGTTCATGCGGGTGTCGATCTTGAAGCGGTAACTCTTGCCGGCGCCGTCTTCCCAGCTGGTCGAGCGCAAATCACTCAACGTGTTCTTGTCATCGCCGCTGCTCAGTTCAGACACCTGACGAAAATCCGACGTATATCCCTCGCAGGCGCTGCCGGTAAAATTATAGAGGATGCGACCGCTGGCGCTGTTGATGCTGGCATTACCACGGGATTTTTGCAGCTTCAGCTCATACAGCGCCTGATGCGCCATGAACGGCGTGGCCGTGGCGGCCTGCGCCATGCTGCCGAATCCCGCCGCCAGCGCAACCGTCAGGCCGGCAGCAACGCCTATCCGCAGGGTGGCGGCCTGAAGACGCGAAATCGGATGGGTGCGACGCATGGAATTTCCCTAGATTGGCGAAGTTGCAACATAGAGACCGCGCTATTGCGCCGCAACTGGGGCGGTGCGGCGCGAAACTGCGCAAATTGCGGAGATGCAATCAGTCGCGGCTATCGGTGCCCCCCCGGGGGGAAGCGGGCCGTCTCCCGACGCCGCCGACGATCTCGTACGGTCCCTTGCATCGATCAGCGTGATGCGGGAAACAGGCTTCGCCGGAACGGTTTGGTCAGATCTGTTCGGGCGAAACATCGAGCAATCGGGGAACATGATGGCAGGAACGGTCGAGCAAAAACTCGCGACACTGGGCGTGACGCTGCATGAACCCAGCAGTCCCGTCGCCAATTATGTCGGCTTTGTCCGCACCGGTAATCTGCTGTTCGTGTCCGGCCAGGTCTGCGTCAGCCCTGAGGGTCAGTTACTGGCCAAGGGCAAGCTCGGCGCCGGCGTCTCCATCGAGCAGGGCCACGCCGCCGCGCGTGGCTGCGCGATCAATCTGCTGTCCCAGGTCAAGGCTGCGCTTGGCGATCTCGACAAGGTCGCGCGCGTCGTCCGCCTCGGCGGCTTCGTCAATTCGGCGCCGGATTTCGTCGACGGGCCCAAGGTGCTGAATGGCGCTTCGGACCTGATGGTCGCCGCGTTCGGCGACAAAGGCCGCCACGCCCGCACCACAGTCGGCGTCGCCTCCCTGCCCGCGGACGCCGCGGTCGAGGTCGAAGCCGTGTTCGAAGTCGCCTGAGTCCGGAATTCGATGATGCGCGCACCTGACTGGCTTACCGCGCGCCCTGTCGCGCATCGTGGTCTGCACGATCGCGCCCATGGCGTGATCGAAAACATGCCGGGTGCGATCAGCGCCGCCGTCGCCGGTAATTTCAGCATCGAGGTCGACCTGCAGCTTTCTGCCGACGGCGAAGCCATGGTGCATCACGACCACAGGCTGGGGCGCTTGACCATTGGCGAAGGCGCCCTGCTCGACAAGACCGCCGCCGAGTTGAAACAGGTCCGCTTCAAGGATACCGACGAGCGGATGATGACGCTCGGCGACCTCTGCGCGCTGGTCGGCGGCCGGGTGGCGCTGGTGATCGAACTGAAAAGCCACTTCGACGGCGACCGCAGGGTCGTGGCCCGCACGATCGAGATCCTGAAATCCTATCGCGGCCCGGCGGCGGTGATGTCGTTCGATCCCGACAAGGTACTGGCGTTGCGGGAGATGATGCCGGAACTGCCGCGCGGCATCGTCGCGCAGCGCCGCTATGATGACGGCGAATGGTTGACCCTCACCCCGGCGCAGCGCCGCGGCATGCTGCAACTCCGCCATGCCTTTTCCACCCGGCCGCATTTCGTCGCCTATTCGGTCAACCAGCTGCCGGCGCCGGCACCGTGGATCGCGCGCCATTTGTTCGGCTGCGCCCTGCTGACCTGGACCGTGCGCACGCCGGAACAGCGCGCCATCGCAGCCGCCCACGCCGACCAGATGATCTTTGAAGGATTCCGGCCGGACACCTGACCCTTGAAGTCATCAGCGCGATGCACAATTCTACAGTCGGTCGCCGCGACGGCTGATCGCTAACGACCGGTTCAACTGATTGATGACATCGTCCGACATAACGCTCGAAGCCGTCTCCTCCATCAGCCAGATCGCGGCCGCAGACTGGGATGCCTGCGCCACTTCCAGGGCCGATCCGGGAGACCTCCAGGAACTTGACACGCTGGCCGCCGCGCGCCAGCCACAGCCCCCCTGCTCCACCTCGGTAACAACCTACAACCCATTCGTTTCGCACGCTTTTTTCTCCGCGCTCGAGAAATCAAACTCGGCCTGCGCGCGCACCGGCTGGGGCCCGCGGCACCTGGTTGCCCGGCAGCATGGCGGTGTCGTCGGCATCGTGCCCTGTTATCTCAAGTCGCATTCGCAGGGCGAATACGTGTTCGACCGCGGTTGGGCCGATGCCTATGAGCGCGCCGGCGGGCAATATTATCCCAAGCTGCAGGCCTCGGTTCCCTTCACACCGGCGACCGGTCCGCGATTGCTGATCCGCGACAGCAGCGATACTGGGCGCATCGGCGCGGCGCTAGCCGGCGGCCTGGTGGGGCTTTGCGACGCCACCAACGCCTCCTCGGTGCATGTCACTTTTGCAAAGGAAAGAGAGTGGAATTTCCTGGCCGGGCGCGGTTTTCTGGAGCGCACCGACCAGCAGTTCCATTTCCACAATGCGGGCTACCGGACCTTCGACGACTTTCTCGCCACCCTGAACTCGCGGCACCGCAAGGCGATCAAGCGCGAGCGCCGCGATGCGCTGGCCAACGGCATCACCATCCACGCGCTCACCGGCGCCGACATCACCGAAGATGCGTGGGAGGCGTTCTACGAATTCTACATGGAGACCGGCTCGCGGAAATGGGGCCGGCCGTATCTGACCCGCGCGTTCTATTCGCTGATCGGCGAGACCATGGCGAAGGACGTGGCCTTGATCATGGCTAAGCGCGACGGCAAATGGATCGCTGGCGCCATCAATTTCATCGGATCAGATACGCTGTTCGGCCGGCACTGGGGCGCCATCGAGCACCATCCGTTCCTGCATTTCGAGGTCTGCTATTATCAGGCGATCGATTTTGCGATCGCGCGCGGCCTGAAGACGGTCGAGGCCGGCGCGCAGGGCGAGCACAAGATCGCCCGTGGCTACCTGCCGCAGACCACCTACTCCGCGCATTACATCGCCGACCCCGGCTTTCGCCGCGCGGTGGCCGATTATCTCACGCATGAGCGCGCCCATGTCGCCGCGGCGGTGCGCGAACTGACCGAGGCCGGCCCGTTCCGCAAGGGCGACATCCACAGCACCCATGAAGAGCCCGACTGAGCCACGCTTGACCGCTTCGCGCCGCGCGGCGACAGTCGCCGAAATTCCGGGAGGCCCCATGACCGCTTACGACCCCAACAACATCTTCGCCAAGATTTTGCGTGGCGAATTTCCCTGTTACAAGGTTTATGAGGACGACCATGTTTTGGCCTTCCTCGACATCATGCCGCGCTCGACCGGCCACACACTGGTGATTCCCAAGGCGCCGGCACGCAATATTTTCGACATCACCGCCGAGGATTACGGCCACGTCGCCCGCGGCGCACACAAGATTGCCGCCGCCGCCAAGACGGCCTTCAAGGCTGACGGCATGACCATCGGGCAATTCAGCGAAGCATCCGGCGGCCAGGTGGTGTTTCACCTGCATATGCATGTGATGCCGCGCCACGACGATGTTGCGCTGCTGCCGCCGACGTCGCGCAAGGAAGACCCCAAGGTGCTGGAAGACCATGCGACCAAGCTGATCGCGGCGCTGCAGGCGTTTTAAACCGTAGGATGGGTCGAGCGCCTTCGCGAACCCCATCATCCGCGGGTGATGGGGTTCGCGAAGGGCTCAACCCATCCTACAAATTATTCCGTCTGGAAATCGCCGGGCTGTGGCGGCGCCCGCGGTGTGAACTCGCAGCGGTCGGGCTTCAGATCCAGAAGCGGCGTTTCATCGAGACAGTCGAGGCCGCGCACCAACACCGTGG
>NZ_JANXTC010000327.1:0-10815 GCF_025356345.1 Tardiphaga sp. | reverse complement strand
GGCGGCGATCCGCGCGGCGCGTACGCCGCCCGAACCACCACCAATTACGAACAGATCGACGTCGAAGTCAGCCATTTCTTGCCTCACGCGGTGGGGAGATCACACGAGATGACTTCCCGGATTTGCTAGATTTCCTTGCCGCGCTTGCGCATCTCGGCACGGAACTGGCCATTGACCTCTTCCGAGAAAGCCTGCGCCCACTGCTGCATATAGTTCATGCTGGCGGAGATCGACTGCGGTTCCTGCGCCAGCAGCTTCTGGCCAAGCGGCGACTTGTAGAACGCCGCGAGGTCCTTCAACTCCGGCTCGGTGAAATCGCTGGCGTAGATTCGCGCCATCTGCTCGCCGATTTCCTTGTCGCGACCGGCCATCGCCTGCGCCACGACCAGCGCGACCTCGTTAAGGTCCTTCTGATAGTTCAGATTGCTCTGCAGCAACGAATCCTTGACCCGCTGGACCATGTTCGGAATGGCGTTGGCATACATCGCGCCGGCGTTCTTCATCGCCAGAATTTCCTTGGCATAGCCGATCGCGGCCGCCGATGCCGGCTTGATCGGCCGGGTCTGGCCTTGCGGCGACGGCACCTGCGCCCACGCCGGCAGCGCCGAGGCTGCGAGGCCGAGCATCAGCCCGGCGGCCAGCACGATCGTTGAGCTATTCTTCATCCTTATTCTCCTTAGGTTGCGGCGTCAGGGCCGCTCGAAAACGCGAATACCGGCGGGGCCCGCCAACATGGCGATGCTGGCGAGTCCGATGAAAAGCCCGTGCTCAACGACGCCCGGGATCGAATTGAGAAGCCCGGCCAGACGGGGCACATCGGTAATCTGCCCGAGATGAGCATCGATGATCCAGTGACCGCCATCGGTGACGAAAGCATGGCCGTCCGGGCCTGCCCGTACCGTCATTTTTCCGGATAGGCCGCATAGCTCGAAGGCCCGGACGATGGCACGCTGCGTGGCGCCCAGACCAAACGGGATCACCTCGATCGGCAGCGGAAAGCGACCGAGGGTCGCCACCCATTTGGAATCATCGGCGATGACGATCATGCGGTCGGAGGCCGCGGCGACGATCTTTTCCCGCAGCAACGCCCCGCCGCCGCCCTTGATCAGGTTCAACGCGGCGTCGATCTCGTCGGCGCCATCCACCGTCAGGTCGAGCCGATCGATCTCATCCAGGGTGGTGAGCGGAACGCCGCAGCGCACCGCGTCGGCGCGGGTCGCCTCCGAAGTCGGCACGCCGATCACCTTGAGGCCCCCCTGGACCCGCTCGCCCAACAGTTCGACGAAATGTTTTGCCGTCGATCCCGTTCCCAGGCCCAATTTCATCCCGTCACGGACATGCTCCAGCGCCTGGGCGGCGGCTTGCCGTTTCAGTTCATCCATCGTCATCGTGGCCGGGGTCCTTGACGTTTCGATCGGTCCCGCGGGCGGGAAGCGCAGGCTTATCTAGCGACGTTTGCCGGCAAGGAACAGGGGCATACAGCCCCGCCGGGCGATCACACACCGGTCAAAATCACACCGCGGCCACTTGCACGATCGACGATCGGTCGGTAGCCATCCGCCATGACGCATTTTCCCCTTGTTGTATTCGATCTCGACGGCACGCTGGTGGACACCGCGCCCGACCTGATCAGCGCGCTGAACTGGGTGCTGGACCGCGAGGGTCTGGCGCCAGTGCCGTTGGAATCCGCGCGCAAGATGATCGGCCAGGGCGCGCGGCGCCTGATCGAGCGCGGCCTCGAACTGGAAGGCCGCGAGATGGGCATGGCAGACGTCACCCGCCTCACCACCGACTTCATCGACTATTATGCCGCGCACATCGCCGACGCCTCCCGGCCATTCGACGGCCTCACCGAAGCGCTCGACGAACTTGAATCCGCTGGCTATCGCTTCGCGGTCTGCACCAACAAGCTGGAATGGCTGTCAAAGCTGTTGCTCGGGCAACTCGGCCTCACATCGCGGTTTCGGGCGATCTGCGGCGCGGACACATTCGGGATTTCCAAGCCCGATCCAGTGATCCTGCAGCAGACCGTCGCACAGGCCGGCGGTGTGATGTCGGCGGTGGTCATGGTGGGCGACGCTGGTCCGGATATCGGCGTGGCTCGCCGTGCCGGGATACCGGTGATCGGGGTCGAATTCGGTTATACCGACGTCCCGATTGCTGATCTCAAGCCGGATCGTTTGATTGCCCACTTCCGTGAATTACTACCCGCAGTTGAGCATCTATTGGCGAAGAAAGCCCGCTAATGGCTTCGCAACACTGAGAATTTCGGTTCCATCCGAAAACCTGTTAACCATCAATTAACAGCCGCTGCCCCGGTGGTTGCGTCGAATTGTCTGCACTTCTATGTTGGAATGGAAATTGCGGTTCGCCGCGCAAAGTGACGGATACGCCATGCGTAGAGTAATTGTATTGACAGCGGTCGGACTGAGTCTGGCTGGCTGTGCGTCTTTTTCGATGGATTCGTTGCGCCCGGCGCCGACTCCCGTCACCGTACAGTTTGATTCTATTCCGCCCGGCGCGGATGTCGTGACCTCGATCGGGCCAAGCTGCAAAACGCCCTGCTCAATCCCGCTGGCGACCGAGACCGGTTTCAGCGCGACCTTCACCCTTGCCAAGTTCCAGCCGATGACGGTCCCCGTTACCGTGACACGTACAGCGGGCGACTTTACCAGCCCAGCGACCACAGTGGTTGATCCCAGCCCGGTGATGGCGGAACTGCAGCCGATGGCACCGCCGCGACGGGCCGCGCGCAAGGCGGCAGCCAAGAAGCGGTCGACCGCCGCGCCGGCTACCGGAACCCCGTTTCCGGCCCCTACCCGATAGATTGAACTTCAACGGTCGGAATAGTTTCCGCACCGATTGTGCCGCCCGTGCTGCGTGACTACATTAAGAAGACGGCGATCGATGCCGTCCGCTATGACGTCAGTCCTCTGCAGCCAAGGCGTTTTGAATGACCGTATCCGCGTTAGTGCCTGATCTGACCACGTCCGCGATGATCGACCCGTTCGGCAGGACCATCAGCTATCTGCGCGTGTCGGTGACCGATCGTTGCGACCTGCGCTGCTTCTATTGCATGTCGGAAGACATGACCTTCCTGCCCAAGGCCGACCTGCTGACGCTGGAAGAACTCGACCGGTTGTGCTCGACCTTCATCGCCAAGGGCGTCACCAAGCTGCGGCTCACCGGCGGCGAACCGCTGGTCCGGCGCAACCTGATGTCGCTGGTGCGGTCGCTGTCGCGCCATCTCAAGACCGGCGCGCTGCATGAGTTGACCCTGACCACCAACGGTTCGCTGTTGGCTAAATATGCCCAGGAACTGGCCGATTGCGGCGTCCGCCGCATCAACGTGTCGATGGACACGCTCGACCCCGAAAAATTCCGCGCCATCACCCGATGGGGCGATCTCGGCAAGGTTCTGGCCGGAATCGATGCCGCGCAGGCCGCCGGTCTGGCCGTCAAGATCAACGCGGTGGCCTTGAAGGGCATGAACGAAGACGAAATCCCCGATCTGATGCAATGGTGCCATGCCCGCGAAATGGCACTAACGCTGATCGAGGTGATGCCGATGGGCGATATCGGGGAAGGCCGTATTGACCAATACGTGCCGCTGTCGCTGCTGCGCGCCCGACTGGCCAGCAAGTTCACATTGACCGATTTGCCCGACGATACCGGTGGCCCTGCCCGCTACGTTCGCATCGCCGAGACCGGCGGCAAGCTCGGCTTCATTACCCCGATGACGCATAATTTCTGCGAATCCTGCAACCGCGTCCGTATCACCTGTACCGGCACAATCCACACCTGCCTCGGCCATGAGGACGCTTCGGATCTACGCGCGCCGCTGCGCGCCTCCTCCGCCGACACCCTGCTCAGCCAGACGATCGACCGCGCCATCGGACTGAAACCGAAGGGCCACGACTTCATCATTGACCGTCGCCACAACCGGCCAAGTGTCAGCCGGCATATGAGCGTCACCGGCGGCTGATAGCTGCGCTGCGCGACCTGTAAAGGCCGATTCCCCGGCCAAAGCCCTGCGTCAATCTGTCAAATTACCAATTGACGGCGACTTGGCGCGCTGAAATGGTGCCGCCGCGCCACGTCGCCCCCAGCAATTAGCTGCTTTTTCCGGTGAGGAAAAACAAGTCAGCGGGATGGAGACGGGTTCAAGGGGAGAGCGGTGGACGTCCTTAAAATCACACGTGCGATCGATGGTCTGAGCGACCTGTTTGGTTTCATTGCCAAATGGCTGGTGTTGCTTGCCTGCCTGATCAGCGCGGGCAACGCCACGATCCGTTATCTCTTCAACTACAGTTCGAACGGCTGGCTGGAAATCCAGTGGTACATGTTCGGCGGCATCGTTTTCCTCGGCGCTTCGCAGACGCTTCGCCTCAATGAGCATGTCCGCGTCGATCTGGTCTATTCGGCGGTGTCCGATCGCGCGCGGCTGTGGATCGATATTGTCGGTTTCGTGCTGTTCCTGCTGCCCGCGATGACCTTCCTGCTGTATCTCACCACGCCGTTCTTCCTGAATTCGTGGCGCCTGCAGGAGGTCTCCAGCAATGCCGGCGGCCTGATCCTGTGGCCCATCAAAGGCGTGCTGCCACTCGGATTTCTGCTGCTGCTGTTGCAGGGCCTGGCCGAACTCGCCAAGCGAATCGCCGCGCTCGCCGGTGTGGTCAAGCTCGACACCCATTATGAAGCGCCGCTGCAATAGCCGCCAATTGATCAGTCAGGACTAACCGATGTTTTCCTTTGGCGTAATGCCCCCGCTGATGTTCGGCACCATGATCTCGTTCATGCTGATCGGATTCCCGGTGGCGTTTTCGCTCGCCGCCGTCGGTCTGTTTTTCGGCATCGTCGGTATTCTCACCGGTCACTTCGACTCGGTGTTCCTGCAGGCGCTGCCGTTCCGTTTTTACGGCACCATCTCCAATGACCTGTTGTTGTCGATCCCGTTCTTCACCTTCATGGGCGCCATCCTCGAGCGCTGCGGCCTCGCCGAGGACCTGCTCGAAGGTACCGGCCAGCTGTTCGGCAAGATCCCCGGCGGCCTCGCTTACGCCGTGATCATCGTCGGCGCCGTGCTCGGCGCCATCACCGGCACCGTCGCGGCCTCGGTGATCGCTATGGGCGTGATCTCGCTGCCGATCATGATCCGTTACGGCTACGACATGCGGGTCGCCACCGGCGTGATCGCGGCGTCCGGCACCATCACCCAGCTGATCCCGCCCTCTCTGGTGCTGATCGTGCTGGCCGACCAGCTCGGCCGCTCCGTCGGCGACATGTATCTCGGCGCCATCGGCCCCTCGATCCTGCAGGTGGTGATCTTCATCCTGTACATCGTGGTGCTGTCGATCATGCGTCCGAACGCGATGCCGCCGCTGCCGGCCGACGTCCGTGAGCCGCTGAACTGGAAGCTGGTCAGCCGCGTGCTGTGGGGCATGATCCCGTCGATCGTGCTGATCTTCCTGGTGCTCGGCACCATCGGCATGGGCCTGGCCACCCCCACCGAAGCCGGCGCGATGGGCGCGGTCGGCGCCATGGTGCTGGCCGCCCTGCACCGCCGCCTGACCTGGCCGCTGGTCGAGCAGGCGATGACCTCGACGATGCGCCTGACCTCGATGGTGGTGTTCATCCTGATCGGCTCGACCTGTTTCAGCCTCGTGTTCCAGGGCATGGACGGGGCGCGCTGGATCGAGCACCTGCTGACCGGGCTGCCCGGCGGCGCGCTCGGCTTCCTGATCTTCGTCAACATCTTCGTGTTCTTCCTGGCGTTCTTCCTCGACTTCTTCGAGATCGCCTTCATTATCATCCCGCTGCTGGCGCCGGTCGCCAGCAAGCTCGGCATCGATCTGGTGTGGTTCGGCGTGCTGCTCTGCGTCAACATGCAGACCTCGTTCATGCACCCGCCATTCGGCTTCGCGCTGTTCTATCTGCGCGGCATCGCGCCACCGTCGGTGAAGAGCTCGGACATCTACTGGGGCGCGATGCCCTGGGTGTTCATGCAGATCATCCTGGTGGTAATCGTGATCTGGTGGCCGGGGCTGGTCACCTACTGGATCGACACCACCGCCGTCGACACCAGCAATGTGAAGATCGAAATCCCGCAGATCGAAATGCCGGCGCTGGATTTCGGACCGTCGAAATAGGTAGCAGCCCTACGGCGCGAAACTGCGACACCGTGCCGTCGTCCAACAGGACGCGATGAATCCGCACCGCGTCCGATTGACCAACTCAATTGTCCCGCCGCAGCGGCTTCCTCGCTGCCGTCAACAACAGCTCATTGGGTCCTTCCCAGCCATCCTGCGTTTGATAGCGGCCAAGCGCTCGCTCCATATCGGCCCATGCGGCTTCTGCTTGCCCTGCGTCAAGGCCATTCACAATTTGCAAGATCGGTCCCGCCGAAGTCCGGATGAACGTCATGTAGTCCCTGACGGAGGGAAGCAGGAACGGCGCGGCGATCCTGGCCGTCGCGACTTCGCTGAATCCTGCCCGCTTGAACAGGTCATCGATCAGGCCGGGCTTGCCAAGACTGAGCAGGCCGCCGGGCTGAAACGGATCCCGCGGTGGCAGGCCGGCGTGGCTAAGCGCCGTCGACATCAGCGTCGTCACACAGGGATTGGCTTGCGGCGCCCCGAACACCATCGTACAGACGCCGCCGCCAGGCTTCAGCACGCGCGCCATCTCGCGCAGCCCTTGCAAGGGATCGCCGAACAACATCAGCCCAAGCCGGCAGACCACCGCGTCGAACCGCGCGTCCTCGACCTGCAGCGCCTGGCCGTCGGAGATGCGGGTCTCGACATGGCGATGCCCTGCGGCGGCGATTTCCCGCGCGGCGAAGCCGAGAATTTCAGGCGACAGATCGGTGGCCAGCACATGGCCCTGGGGGCCGACCCGCTCGGCGATATCCAGGGTCTGGTCGCCGGCGCCGGCGGCCACATCGAGGACGTGGCAGCCCGGCTTCACCCCGGCCATTTCAAGCATCGCCCGCGTCGCCTGCCGCAGCCAGGGCCGAATGATCGCGCCGGAGTCACGCCAGCCCCGGGCAGCGTTGTCCCACTGCGCCTGCATGGCGACGGTCGCGCTGTCGTTGTCGATGGAAGATCGGCGATTCATGGCAGGCCCTTTCGAACGACTGTCGGGGAGCATCACTCCGGTTTGACGTGGCCGTCGCGAACGATCGCTTTCCACTTGCCCAGTTCGCTCTGAAGTTGAACCGCGAATGCGTTCCGCGTCACATTGACCGGCGTGTAACCCAGCGTTGCCAGCCGATCCCTTATCGCCGGCAGCGCCATGACATGTTCGATCTGCCGGTGCCTGGTATCGATCATATCGTCGGGGGTCCCGCCGGGCAGCATGATCCCGTTCCAGAATTCGACCTCGTGGTCCGGGATGCCGGCCTCTTCCAGCGTCGGAACATCGGGAAATTCCGCAGCACGCGTCTTGCCGGCAACGGCCAGCAGACGAAGCCTGCCGTCGCGCACCAGCGGCGCGACAATGGGAAGTGTGAGATGCAGGATCTGGGTATGGCCGGCAACCGTCGACGTCACGGCCGGAGGCCCGCCCTGGAACGGGACGTGCACCACGTCGAGCCCAAGCGTCTGTCTGAACAGCCGCTCGCTTGCCAGGTGGGGCGACGATCCATGGCCGGGCGAGGCGTAATTGTACTTGCCGGGATTTGCCTTCACCAGTTCGACAAGTTCCCTGATGCTGGTTGCAGGAACGGCCGGGTTGACCGAGATCGTTTCCGGGGCCGCAACCAGAAGCGTGACCGGCACGAAGCTGTCGGGAACCTGATAGGAAAGCTTCTCGCCGACGGCCGACTGAACGACGAAGTTCTGGTTGACGATGACCATCGTGCAGCCGTCAGGCAGCGCCCGGGCCGCCGCCGCGGTGCCGATCATTCCGCCGGCACCGGGAAGGTTCTCCACATAGAACCGTCCGCCGGCTTCGGAAAGCTTTTGCGCCAGCAGTCGCGCGATCACGTCGTCCGCCGAACCGGGCGGATAGGACACAATGATCCTCACAGCTTGCGGGCATTCGGCCCTGACGGGCTGCGCGATCGCCGACAACGCGAATAGCATCGTGCACAGCGCGAATATCAATCTTCGTTGGAAGGTGTTCATCTCTGTCTCCGGAAACCGGCAGGCCACCAACTCACAGGTGGCGGCGCGTCGAACCTAGAAGCCCGTCACCGTCTTCGTAAGCCGCGGGATTGCGCTACCCCGCTGCGGAAGTGCATGATCGGGTCATGTTCGACTGGAACGACCTGAAATACTTTCTGGCCGTCGCGCGGCATCGCAGCACGATCGCTGCGGGAAAATCGCTGCGGCTCAGTCAGTCGACGGTTCAGAGACGGCTGGCCGAACTGGAACGAGCGATCGGGCGGCCACTGGTGCAGCGGCATCCGTCGGGCTATCGCCTGACACAATTCGGCGAAGAGTTGCTGCCTCTCGCCGAGCGCATCGAAGCCGCGGTGACCGACTTCCAGCGTCGGGTCAACGACGAGGCGCACGATCTGACCGGCGTCATCCGGGTGACCTGCCCCGAGCCGGTTATTGGCCGCATGACCAAGTCCGCTCTGGTCGAACGCTTCCAGACCCTGCATCCTGGGCTCCGGATCGAGTTCGTGACCAGCGACCGATACCTCGACTTGTCGAAGGGCGAGGCCGACGTCGCCTTCCGATCCGGCGATACCGACGACGACCTTGTCGGGCGCAAGGTCGCCGACTCGATCTGGGCTGTTTACGCCAGCCAGGGTTACATCGACCTGCACGGCAAGCCGGCGACCGTGAACGACCTGCCGAACCATCACCTTGTGGGATTCGACCAGTCGCTCAGCGCGCACCGCGCATCGGTCTGGCTTCAGGCCGTGGCACCGGAGTCGAAATTGACGGCACGTACCAACAGTGTGCTGGGCCTGATCTACGCCGTGAAGTCGGGATTAGGCATCGGGCCCCTCCCCGCATCGCTGGGCGATGCCGAGCCCGATCTCGTCCGTGTGCTCGGGCCGATTGCAGAATTGTCGCGCAGCTGGCGCCTGCTGACGCATCCCGACCTCAGACATGCGCCGCGCATCGCGGCCTTCTTCGACTTCATTCTTCTGGAGCGGGAGTTGGTCAGATCCATTCTGGCCTAGCGGATCGACACCGCGATCGATACCAGCGACGTCGCGACCGATCTCCCCTGCCTTTGCCTGAACAGAAATGATCGACCGATCGAGCGCCGCACGCGCGCAAACGGTCCGCCTCGCATCATCCGGCAGGCGAACCGGACTGTTCGCCGCCGGTGGTGGGTGCGGCCGACTTCCCTGCCTTTCTGGCCGCACGCCAGTTTTCGAACCCCTGCACCACCACGAAGAAGGTCGGCACGAACAGGACCGCCAGACAGGTCGAGGCCATCATGCCGGAGAACACGGTGATGCCGATCGACTTGCGCGCATTGGCGCCGGCGCCGGACGCCAGCACCAGCGGCAGCACGCCGAGAATGAAGGCGAACGACGTCATCAGGATCGGCCGGAAGCGCGAGCGGGCCGCCGCGACCGCGGAGTCCAGCAACGGCCTGCATTCCCGCCCATGCAGTTCGAGCGCTACCTCGACAATAAGGATCGCGTTCTTCGCCGACAGCGCGATCAGCAGAATGATTCCGATCTGGGTGTAGAGGTTGTTTTCGATCCGCAGCGCCGTGAGCACCGCCACCGGACCGAGCAATGACAGCGGCACCGCCAGGATGACCGAAATCGGCGCGTACCAGCTTTCATATTGTCCGGCGAGCACGAGATAGACCAGCAACAGCGCCAGCCCGAACGCGTAATAGAGCTGGTTGCCGACAATCTTCTCCTGATACGACATGGCGGTCCATTCGAATCCGGTGCCCGGCGGCAGGGTCTTGGCGGCGATCTCCTCCATCAGCGCCATCGACTGGCCGGAGCTGTAGCCCTGCGCCGGCAGGCCGATCACCGTCGCCGCCGGATAGAGGTTGTAGAGACTGATCAGCGACGGCCCCACCGCCGGCGTGATCTTCGCCACGGTACCGAGCGGGATCATGTCGCCCTGCTGGTTGCGCACCATCAGGCTCTCGATGTCGCGCACGGTGAGACGGAATTTGGCATCGGCCTGGGCGTAGACCTGGAAAGTGCGGCCGAAGCGGTTGAACTGGTTGACGTAGGACGCGCCGAGATAGGACGACAGGGTCGAGAAGACCTGGTCGGTGGTGACGTGCAACGTCTGGGTCTTGATGCGGTCGATCTCGACGTCGAACTGCGGCACCATCGCGCGGAACGGCGAACTGACCCGCTGCAGCGAGCTCTGGCTCTGCGCGTTGGCGGTGATCGCCGCGGTGACGGCCTGCAGCTTGCCGTAGTCGGCATTGCCATCGCGCAGCTCCACCTGCATGGCGAAGCCGGCGGCATTGCCGATGCCCTGGATCGGCGGCGGCGGGATAACCAGGAT
This sequence comes from Tardiphaga sp., assembly GCF_025356345.1. Taxonomy (GTDB): domain Bacteria; phylum Pseudomonadota; class Alphaproteobacteria; order Rhizobiales; family Xanthobacteraceae; genus Tardiphaga. The sequence continues at coordinate 364 of NZ_JANXTC010000327.1, read as the reverse complement.
GCGCGCTTCCTCAATTGCGCCCAGTCGCTCGTTCAGCCCTACGAACAGCGAGCGCAGATCCTGTCCGGGGCCGCGCTCGCTCCATTCCTTCAGGATCAGATAGGCGACCCCGGCATTGGCGAGGCTCGAACTGTTGTCGAGCGCCGATATGCCGGCGATACTGATCACCTGTTCGACCCCGGGGGTCTTGCCGGACATTTCGCTGACCTGATCGAGCACATGCTGGGTGCGGTCGAGCGCCGCGCCGTCGGGCAACTGCACGGCCACCAGCAAGTAACCCTGATCCTCGATCGGAATAAAGCCGGTCGGCACCCGCGACAGGCCGTAACCGCCGATACCGATCAGGATCAGCGCTACGATGACA
>NZ_JANXTC010000323.1:0-22865 GCF_025356345.1 Tardiphaga sp. | reverse complement strand
TCACGAAGCCGCGAACCATCCGCGTCGAACAGCTAAGCGCCCGGCGCAAGCCTTGCGTGCCGGGCGGCGTTTCATTCATATCTGGATATCAGCTGGCTATTGCCCCGACGGCGTGCGCAGGCCGTGCCAAGCGTCGCGGACCTGGTGATAATGCACTTCCGGCAGATAGTCCGGGGTGTTCAGCCCGAGCGTCTGCACGTCGAGCTTGCCGACCGCGCTGAGCAGCGCATAGGAGGCGATGACGCGGTCGCGCTGCGCGCCGATCAGCCGGGCTTTCGCGGATACCAGATCCTGCTGTGCGTTCAGCACGTCGACCGTGGTGCGCTGGCCACCGGCGGCTTCGCGTTGCACGCCGGCCAACGCCACGCCGGCGGAGCGGACTTCGGCCTCGGCGGCGGTCACCGCGGTCTTGGCGCCTTCGTTGGACACCCACGCGCCGGTCGCAGCCGTGCGGGCCTGGGTGCGCACCTGGTCCAGCACCAGCCGGCTCACCGAGGACAGTTCCTTGGCCTGCCGCGTCTGCGCCGCGGCGAGGCCGCCATCATAGATCGGCGCGTTCAACTGGCCGATGATCGAGGCCTGGTCGGTGCCGAAAGTCCCCAGCGTCGGATCATTGTCCTTGGAGCGGCTGGCGCTGCCCTGCAGGGTAATGGTCGGCAGCAGCGTGCTTTCGGTGACCTTGATGGTGGTGGTGGCGACATCGACGTCGAAGCTGGCGGCGATCACGGCGGGATGCGCGCGAAAAGCCTGGTTGAGCGCCTCGTCGCGGCTGCGCGGCAGCAGCCGGTCCATCGGCTCGGCCGGGCTCAGGCGCGACGGCGCGTTGCCGATCACCTGGGCGTAGGTGGCCTGGCTGATGGCGTAATTGACTTCGGCGGCGTTGAGATCGGCCTGGCCGCGCGCGAGGCGGGCTTCGGCCTGCGACGTATCGGTCGGCGTGACGTCGCCGGCATTGAGCCGCTTCTGGGCGATGCCCAGCGTCTCCTTCAGCGAGGTGACGTTGGCGCGCTGCGCTTCGACCAGCGACTGGTTGGCCAGCACATTGGTATAGGCGATCACAGCGTCGAGCAGCACGCCCTGGCCGACATTGCGCAGCGCCTCGCGGCCGGACTTGACCTGCAATTCGGCGACGCGAACGCTGTTCGCGGTCTTGTTGCCGTTATAGAGGGTTTGCGTCACGGTGACGCCGATCGTCCACGGCTTCAGCGTCGCGCCAGCGATGGTGTTGTCCACCAGCAGGTTGCGTACGGCCTGCAAGCCATAACTCAGCGTGGCGTTGACCTGCGGGCGGTAGCCGGCCATCGCCTGCGGCACGTTCTCGTCGGTAGCGCGCTGCCGCGCCCGCTCGGCGTTCAATTGCGGGTTGGACTGGTAGGCCTTGACCAGCGCCTCCGGGACGGACTCGGCGCGCGCGCCGACCACAGCGAAAGCGCTGCAGCCGATGATGCCTAGCGCCGTGCCATTGAGCAGCGCGCGCCTGGCGGCGAGGCCGAGTCTCCCATGATGGTGATTCATTGTATCCCAAAGCCGTAGTTGGACGTCCGCATCCGCCGACGTCACCTGTATGTTTAGAGGGCGTTGCCATCGCAGGCAAACCTTCCGACGCAGAACCATCTGGCTTTGGCGTGTTCCCCACAGGGCATTTTCATGCCTCTGTTTGCTAGTTTTTCCAATGTCCTAGCGGCAAAAGTTGCGACCGGGAATGCGACATTAAACCCTCCTGCACACGTATGCGTGTGTTGCACGCCGGGGACATTTCTGAACTTCCCCTAAACAATGGTAACAGCATCCGGCGAATTCGCGTGGCCGCGCGGCTACCGTCCGTATTTCTCAGCCGGGACCATCATGCCGAAATTATTCTCCGACCCCGACGCTATCGCGGAGGATATCATCCGCGAGGTTGGCCAGACGCTGGTGGTCGGCCTGCCGCTTGGCCTCGGCAAGGCCAACCACATCATCAATGCGCTTTACCGGCGCGCGGTCGCCGATCGGCGCATCCGGCTGACGCTGTTCTCGGCGCTGACGCTGGAAAAGCCAAAACCGTCGGGTGAACTGGAAAAGCGATTCATCGCGCCGGTGATCGAGCGGCTGTTCGGCAACTATCCCGATCTCGATTACGCGCAGGCGCTGCGTGACGGCGCTCTGCCGGATAATATCGAGGTCATCGAGTTTTTCTTCCTCGCCGGTAAATGGCTGCGCGTGCCCTATGCGCAGCAGCGCTATATTTCGGCCAACTACACCCATGCCGCGTCCTATCTGCTGGCGCGGGGGCTCAATGTCATTACCCAACTGGTCGCCAAACGGGTGATCGACGGCGTGGCGCGCTACAGCCTGAGCTGCAATACCGACACCACGCTGGATCTGATGCGTGCCCGCGCCGAGGGCCGCGCCGCGTTCCGGCTGATCGGCCAGGTCAATGCCGAACTACCGTTCATGCCGGGGCAGGGCGATCTCGCGGGTTCCGAATTCAGCGCCGTGCTGCAAAGCGACGCAACGGAATTTGCGCTGTTCGCACCGCCATCGGAGCCGATCTCGGACACCAAATACGCGATCGGCCTGCATGCCGCCGGGCTGGTCCGCGACGGTGGCACGCTGCAGATCGGCATCGGTCAGATCGGCGATGCGCTGGCGCAGGGGTTGGTCGTGCGCCATCACGACAACGCGGCGTTTCGTCAGATCATGGGTCGATTGTCGCCGGCGGTGCCGGTCGAGAGCAGCACTTTCGAACGCGGACTCTATGGTGTCAGCGAGATGCTGTTCGAGGCGTTTCTGGCGCTGATCGACGCCGGCATCATCAAACGCGAGGTCGATGGCACCATTCTGCATGGCGCGTTTTTTCTCGGACCCAAGGCATTTTACCAGAAGCTGCGCCAAATGGCGCCGCGGGCGCTGGCCAAAATCCAGATGGTGCCGGTGTCGTTCACCAACGAACTCTACGGCGATGAAGCCGCCAAACGCCGCGCCCGCGTCGATGCCCGCTTCGTCAATAATGCGATGATGGCGACGCTGATGGGCGCCGCGATTTCCGACGGCCTCGACAATGGCCAGGTGGTGAGTGGCGTTGGCGGCCAGTACAATTTCGTCGCGCAGGCGTTCGCACTCGAGGGCGCGCGCTCGGTGCTGACGGTGGAAGCGGTACGGGCGGGCCGCAAGCCCGCTTCCAACATTCGCTGGAGCTATGGCCACACCACCATCCCGCGGCATCTGCGCGACATCGTCGTCACCGAATATGGCGTCGCCGATCTCCGCGGCAAGTCGGATGCCGACGTGATCGCGGCGATGCTGGCGATTTCGGATTCGCGTTTTCAGCCCGAGTTGATGCGGCAGGCCAAGCATGCCGGCAAGCTGCCGAAGAACTTCCAGATTGCCGACGCGCATCGCGACAATGCGCCGGAGCGAATCGCGGCCGCGCTGCAACCGGCGCGCGACGCCGGGCTGCTGCCGAACTTTCCGTTCGGCAGCGATTTCACCGAGGTCGAGCAGCGGCTGATCCCGGCGCTGCAGATCCTGAGTGCGAACGCGCACGCGCCGACAGGTCTTGCGGCGTTATTGTGGCAGGGTCTCACGACTTCGCCGCATCCCTCTGATCAGGCATGCCTTTCCCGGCTCGGCCTCGACAAGCCCTCAACTCTCGCGGAGCGCGCCTACCGCGCGCTGGTCAGCGCCGCGCTGGCGAGAACAAAAGCGTGATCCCGTTTCCCGGACGCGATGCGGCATTCTTGATGCCGCATCGCAAATCCGGGTGCGATCTACCTGTTCTTGTTGACCGGCTTGCGCTTGTCGATGAACGCCGCCATGCCCTCGGCACGGTCTTCCAGCGCGAAGGTCGCGTGAAACAGATCGCGCTCGACCTTGAGGCCTTCGCTCAGCGGCGTCTCGAACGCGCGGTTGACGGCGCTCTTGGCCATCGTCGCCACCGGGCGCGACATCGCCGCGATCTTCTCGGCCATCGCGATCGCTTCTTCCATCAATTTGTCGGCCGGCACGATGCGGCTGACCAGTCCGGCGCGCTCGGCCTCCGCGGCGTCCATCATCCGCCCGGTGAGGCAGAGGTCCATCGCCTTGGATTTGCCGATCGCACGGGTCAGGCGCTGGGTGCCGCCGATGCCGGGGATGGTGCCCAGCGTGATCTCGGGCTGGCCGAATTTGGCGGTGTCGGAGGCGATGATGATGTCGCACATCATCGCCAGCTCGCAGCCGCCGCCGAGCGCGTAGCCGGAGACGGCGGCGATGGTCGGCTTGCTGCAGGTCGCGACGCGGTCGCCGCCGATCTGGGTGAAGTCGCTGCTGAACATGTCGATGAAGTTCTTCGGCTGCATCTCCTTGATGTCCGCGCCGGCGGCAAAGGCCTTCTCGCTGCCGGTGACGATGATGCATCCGACGCCGTCATCCGCTTCGAGCTCATCTATCGCGAGCTTGATCTCGCTGAACACGCCGAACGACAACGCGTTGAGCATCTTCGGGCGGTTGAGGCGGAGAATGCCAACGGCGCCTTGGCGCTCGACGATGATGTGTTCGAAGCTGCTCATGTTTCATCCCGCGGAATTTGTAGCGGTCGCCGGGGCCGGCGACCGCGCGCAATCTGCGCGCGGAAGGGACGCGGTTCAAGCAGCGATTACGCCACGAACATCCGCACCGCGGAGGCCATGGTGAGCAGCCCGCCAAAGGCCATGAAGACCTTGCCGATCAGCGAGGTTTCGGTCCAGACGGAATGGTCGCTGGCGATGACCACCCGCGCTTCGGCCGTGGGTCTGGCGACGCGCACGACCGGCTTTTCCGGCGTCAGCGCGCGATCCATTTCGTTGAGCTGATCCGCCGAAACCGCTATTGCGGGTGCTTCCTGTGTCGCAGGGGCCGGTTCGACGGTAGCCGGCTTGCTGCCCATCAGTTTCAGCATGGCGTCAGCCTGTGCCGACATGCTGCCCATGTCCGTCGGCGCATCCTTGCGGTACTGGGCATTGGCATTGGCGACCGTGTCGGGAATCGTGGCCTTATCGTCCGCCTTGTTGCCAGCATGATCGTCCGCCTTGGCGATCGGCCGTGCCGCATTCTTGTCCGGTTTTCGCGATCTGGCTTCGGTCTTCTTGTCGACCCGGTGCCGGGCAGCCTTGACCGCCGGGGCTGGCGCCTCGGCCGCGTCGCTGGATTCCGCCGCGGGTTCCGGCGCGCGTGCGTCGCTTTCCGTCGCCCGCATCGGTCCTGCCAGACACAGCCATAGCGCCGCTGCGACCATGGTTGTGCCGTGTCCGTCAAATTTGATCTTCATGGCAATCTCCCCGCATGCCAGTCCCCTACGGCGCAAGGAAACCCCTGGCCGTGTCCACACCACGGCCAAAAAACGGAATTTTGCGGCAATCCTGGCGAAACCGCGGCGGTGCCGGCAGCTATTTGCCGGGGATATCAACTACCGGCGTGCATTATTGGCGGTGCCGCCGTAACAAATTGGAATTCGATCCGAATTTAATTGCAGGAGCGCAGGTGCGCGGACGTGACGACGAATGGACCGATCTGATGCGGTCGGCCAATGCGGGTGACAGTGTCGCGTATCATCGGCTGCTCAAGGGCATCGCGCCGGTGCTGCGCGCTGGCGCACGGCGGGGCCTGGCGCGGGCCGCGCAGCCGGTCGATCAGGCCGAGGACATTGTGCAGGATATTTTGTTGGCGGTGCATCTAAAACGCAATACTTGGGACCAGACGGCGCCGTTCGCGCCGTGGCTGTTCGCGATCGCGCGCAACAAGCTGATCGACGCGCTGCGCCGGCGCGGCCGGCGGGTATTCGTCAACATCGACGATTTCGCCGAGACGATTCCAAGCGAGCCGCCGGCCGAAACCGTGCCGACCGGTGAGATTGTCGGGCATCTCGCGGATTTGCCGGCGCGGCAGCGCGACGTATTGCAGTCGATCGCGGTGGACAGTGCCTCGATCAAGGCGACGGCCGCCAAACTATCGATGAGCGAAGGCGCGGTGCGCGTGGCGCTGCACCGTGGGCTGGCCAGCCTGGCGGCGAAGATGCGGAGCGACTGATGATGGATACCGATCGCCTGATCCGGACCCTTGCCGCGGACAATGATCAGCACGGCCGCCCCGTCGGTACCGTGCTGGCAACGGCGCTGCTGGTGGCGTTGCCGGTGACGGCGGCGCTGCTGCTGGTCACGCTTGGCATCCGGCCGGATTTCATGGCCGCGATGCGTAATCCGTTTTTCGATGCCAAATTTCTGGTGACGCTCGCCCTCGCCATTCCAGCCATCGTGATCAGCCTGCATCTGTCGCGGCCCGAGGCGGCGCTCGGGCGCGGGATCTGGCTGTTGTTGCTGTCGCCGTTCATTCTTGTCGTGGCGCTGATCTTCGAAATGGCGATGCCGCAGCGGACGCCGATGATGGTGCGTTTGATGGGCCGCAATTCGATGCTGTGCCTGAGCACCATTCCGGTGCTGTCGATGCCGATCCTCGGTGCGGTCCTTTACGCGCTGCGGCGCGGCGCGCCGGCGCGTCCGGCCGTCGCCGGTGCGATCGCCGGCTTGCTGTCGGCCGGCCTCGCCGGCACGCTCTATGCGGCGCATTGCGTCGACGACTCGCCGCTGTTCGTCGCGACCTGGTACACGCTGGCTACCGCGCTGGTGACGGCGGTCGGCGCGTTGGCCGGGGCGAAGTGGCTGCGATATTAGAACGTAGCAGCGGTCGCCGCTGCGGGGCGTCCGCTGGCGGCGCGGGAAATATCGCCGTTCAGCTCGCGGGCATAATCCTTGAAATCCACTTCCAGCGTGTAGCGCGCCGAGTTTAGCCAGGTGCGCTGCTTGGTCTGGTGAAAAGCACGGACCTCGATTGCCATGTCGGACGGCGAGGCCAGTGCCACCTTGCCGGCCAGCACCGCGGCGATCCAGCGGGCCTGGATTTCGACCAGCGGAATCGTCGGGCCGATCGGCTGTACCAGACCGGCGAAGAACAGGCCGGGCTGGTTCGGCGGGGTGATCCGCCGGTACAGGTCGACCATGCCGCCGCCTTCCGGCACCGCGAAAATCTCCGGCGCCAGAAACGGGAAGCTGGTCTTGTAGCCGGTGGCATAGATCACCGCGTCGAAATTTTCCTGCGAGCCGTCGGCGAAGGCGATGGTGTCGCCTTCCAGCGAGGCGACGTTCGGCCGGATGCCGATCCAGCCATGGCCGATATAGGGCAGCAGTTCCTGGCTCAGCGTCGCATGTTCGCGCCACATCGGATGCTTTGGCTTCGGCACGCCGAAGCGGGTCTGGTCGCCGACCGCGAGATAGATCAGCCGCGCCATGATCCTGCGCGTCAGCAGGGTCGGAAATTTCAGTTTTCGCGCGAAGAAGGCCGACCAGCGGTCGACGGGAATCCCCATCAGATATTTCGGCATGATGTGGGCGCCGGTGCGCGTCGACAGTGCGACGTGGCTGGCGCGCTTGCAGAGATCGACGGCGATATCGACCGCCGAATTGCCGATGCCGACCACCAGCACCTTCTTGTCCTCGAACGGTTGCGCGGTGCGGTATTCGCTGGAATGAATCGCGGCGCCGTTGAACTGGCCGGGAAAGGAGGGCCAACGCGGATCCCATAAATGACCATTGGCGACGACCACCGCGCGATAATGCCGCGTACCGTCCGCCGTGGTAACGCGCCAGCCGTCCGCGTCCCGGGTCACCGCGGTCACTTCGCGGTTGAACCGGATGGATGGCCGCACGCCAAACCGGTCGGCGTAGGATTCGAGATAAAGCAGCAGCTGCTGATGGGAGAGGAAATCCGGCTGGTCGGAGGCAATCGGAAAATCGGAATAGCCGAGATTGTCGCGGCTGGTGTCGATATGCAGGCTGCGATAGGCGCAGGACAGGCCGTTGTCATTGCCATAGCGCCACATGCCGCCGAGGTCGGAGCCCTTTTCATAGACGTCGAAGCGCAGGCCCTTGTCGCCCAGCGCCTTGGCGACGGCGATGCCCGACGAGCCGGCGCCGATGATGCAGATGTCAGCCGGGATTTCGGTCATGCCGTGGATTTTCCAGCCTCGATGTGGGTCAGATAATGGATGATGATCTCGTCGAAGCTCTTGTCGGCGATGACGCCGACCAATGGGGCCCGGGTCGATATAAATCCCTTCGGCCAGCTGTCGACAATCTTTTTCAGGTCGGTATCGGGTACGAAACTCACTTCCGGAGCCGCATCCATCACGCGGGCGATGGCGGCGACGATGTCCTCCATGCTGACCGTCAGCGCCGGCTGGTTCAGAGCGCGGTTGCCGCGCAGTCTGGCGGGATCGGCGTTGTGCAGCATGATCAGATTGTGCACCACGGTATCAACCGAGACCACCGGCACCCTGGTGTCGGGACGCAGCGGACATATTGTGGGCGTGCCGGCAATGCCGTCGCGGACCAGGCCCGCGATTCGGTCGGACACCGATTGCGTTGGCGGACCCGGATGCACCAGCACGATCGGCAGCCGCAGCGTGCGTCCGTCGATCAGCCCGTGCCGGGTTGCGTCGGCCAGCATCAGCTCGGCGATTGCCTTGTGGGTGCCGTAGGAGGTTTGCGGGCGCTGCAGGTGGTCGTCGTCGACATGGTCGGGCAGCAGGCCGCCAAACACGGCGATCGAACTCGGGAAGATCAGCCGTGGCGGCGCCTGCGGGTTGCCGATGCTGTCGATGAGCCCCGCCAGCGCGGATACGTTGACGGCCAGCGCGCGCGCCGGATCCTGTTCGGCCGCGCTGGTCAGCACGGCCGCGAGATGAAACACGCTGTCTGGTTTCCATCGAGCGATCCTGAGCCGCGTGTCCTGGTCGGAGATATTGGCCCGCAGCGGCGTCAGTCGTGGGTCGGTCAGGTTGGGAAGCACGTTGTCGAGCAGCAAGATTTCTTTTATTCTCACGGCTTCGCCGCCGCGGCCGAGCAGCTGGTCGTGTCGCAGCAGGGCGTCAACCAGCACGGTCCCGATGAAGCCACCGGCGCCTGTAACCAACACTCGCATCCCAATACCCCACCTGATGTAGCCTGCCGCATCATCTGCGCGATGCTTTCCTCCACTATCGGCGGGGAAGGCCACAAGTCGATGCCCGTCAGCGGATAGCTGATCAGCGCTAATGTGATTGCGGCTATGCGGCGGGGCGCGGTTAGCGGCGCCGGCCTTCGGGAAAATCGTCGTAAGCGGCCCCCGATCAGCCGCCGGACAGCGATGCGACCTGCTGCATGCGGTGGAAGCGCAGCACCTGCTGCGCCGTTGACGGACGCAGGCGTTCGTAGGTGGCGCGGTCGGCGCCACTTTCGGACAGGGTCGCGCCGGACAATTTCTCACGCATGTTGATGATGGCCTTGACCGTCGACCATGAGAAATTCGCCACCTTGGCCAGAATGAAAATGCCTTCGGTGCGTGACTCCACCATCATGGTTTCGGCAACGGCCACAGGGACATTGGCAAGGCACGAAATCGCCGCGTTGGCCTCATCGAACTTGCTGGCGTCGGCGAAGGCTACGACCTGGTCCTCGTCGAGGCGGCCGTCTTCGAACAACGAGCGGACCAGGCCGTGAGCAATGATGGTCTGGCGGTTCACAGCGGCGGGCGACGATCGGGCGCGCCTTGTCGCCTCCTGAACCGCGACCGAGACATCGGCGGCGAATTGCGGGTTGGCGGTCTCGAGCCTGGCCCGCACGGCCGCGGAAGCCTTCGAGATCAGCTTCAGATAATGGTGCCGCGGAATCGACGTGCGCATGCCGAGGCAGGTCGCGATACTGTCGTCGTGCCGGGCGCGAGACAACAGCGTCGTGTAGCCATGTTCCGAGAACTCCGCGCCGGGATTGCTGGCCGTGCTCTTGACCACTTCTCCGTCGCCGTGCTCGACCAGCACATCGGTGACGGCGTTGCTCAGGGTTTTTCGCACCGAAATCGCCAGTAGATGCGACTGGCTCTTGGTGCGGGCATTTTCGATCAGCGTGGGATCGTCGAGGCATTCGGACTGCGACAGCACCGGGGAGGCGACCTCGATCAGATCGTCAAAGGCGAGGGCGCGCACGATGCGGGGAGGCGCGTTGGCGGCGGGCCCTAGCCGCTGCGCCAGCAATTGCTTCGCGGATGTTTCCATCGTCTCGATCAGGCAAGTAAAGACGTCGTCGAACACGGCGATCTGTTCGCCCGTGTAATCGACCGCGTTGTTGAGGAACAGGTCGGTGACGCGGCGCAAAGTCTCGACGCGCCGCGCCACGTTACCGTGCGCGAGCGTCGTTTGAAGCTCATCCAGCAGATTGGTCGATATCGCTGTTTTCAAAACCGTGGACCTATGTGGGAGCTTGCAATACGCAACGAAGATAAATTCCGGGTCGCCAGGCTAGTTAAAAATTTCAGGCGCTCGCAATCCGGTTTCGACCGCCGTGCTTGGCCGCGTACAGCGCGCTGTCGGCGCGTGCCAGGAACATTTCGGCGGTTTCGTCGGAAACGAGGGTAGCCACGCCGGCCGAAATCGTAACGCTCAACCCATCCGAGAAGGCACTCCAGTCCAGCGCGGCTATGATCAGGCGTAACCGGTCAAGCATTTGAACGGCCATGTCGTGCGGCGTGTCCGGCAGCACCAGCATGAACTCCTCGCCACCGTAGCGGCCGAATTTATCGATGCTGCGAATGTTGGCGAACATGGTGATCGCAAAGGTGCGCAGCACTTCGTCCCCGGTGGGATGACCGAAATTGTCGTTGATGCGCTTGAACCAGTCGAGATCAATCAGCGCGACGGTGCATTCGGTCTTGCCGCGATGGGTACGAAGAATTTCGTCGTCCAGCATGCGCATGATGCAGCGGCGGTTGAACGACCCGGTGAGCTCATCAAGCTCGGCAAGCTCTTCGATGCGCTTATAGGCGATCTCCAGTTCGATGCGGCGCCGGTGCAGTACTTCGCGGAGTATGTTCGCGAAGATGCCGATGAACATGCTGCGCGCGATGGTCAATGAGAAAGTGAGAAGAGTCGCGAGCCGTTCCGCCGGCGTCGCAAACGGCACCTGCATCGGCAGGTCTGCCAGCAGATAGACGGCGGCCACGCTGATGGTCAGCGCCGCCCAGCAGATCAGGCCTTGGCGCGGTGTTGCGCGCAGCGAAATGACATTGGCCACCAGAAACAGCGCGCACAGGAAGACGATGCCGACGCCGGGCGCGAGGCAGATGAAGGCCAGCAACAGGCCGGCACTGGTCACCGTATAGGGCAGGGTGAAGTGATGATCCTGCCAGCGATCGGTCACGCCACTCTCGGAAAGCACCAGGAAGAACCCGATGAAAGCCGTGGCTGCGAGTGTGAAAGCCGCCACCATCGCGGGAGATACCGTTCCGGCGGCCGCGAAGGTGACGAGCAGGGCGATATTGATGAGATGGCTGGCAGCCGCGAGCACCAGGACCTGGCGCCGACGCTTCAGGCGCCGGGTCAGCATTTCGTGCCCCAGTTCGCCCTCAACGGCTTCAAAATCGCCGTTCGCCGGATTTTGAATGGTTGAGAAGGCCGCGGTCATGATCTCGCTATCGCCGGAATAGGAAGATGGAACCGTAGCGAGCAAAGCCTTTCGTTTTGGTGTATTTTGCGACGTCACGCCCGGGCGACTACCGGGAGAATTATTAATCCTCCGTGCCAGGCGGACGTGGATTGCGGTATTATCGTGGTTTTTGAGGCCGTAGGCTACCGTTGGGTCAGGCAAAAAGAACCCCGACGTGGTGAACGCCGGGGCCCGAGTTGATTTGATGTGGCAGGGATCCGCCGCCTACAATTACGGTAAAATTGGGTGACGGTTTCACGGCACGGTGAAATAATCTGCTCACAGCACCGTCCGGACGGTCGGTGGCAGACTTCTTCCCAAATGGGCTGCGAGGCGGGCAGCGACTTGGTAAGGTTCCTGCGTGATGCTGCCGAGTGTCTTAGGCCCCGCCGCCCGCTGGTATTCCTGGATATTTTGAGAAGAATCGCCGTGTCAGTCGAACCTCTTACGGTCCCGTCCCGACAAACCCAACGAGGCGGTCATTGAGCGTGGTGCATGCGACTTCGGACGACATCCTGATCGCCCGGATCGCACAAGGCGATCGGTTGGCGATGCAGGTGCTGTATGGGAGGCACCATGTGAGGGTGTTTCGTTTCGGGCTCAGGCTGGTTCGGGACGAGCAGATCGCGGAGGACCTGATCAGCGAGGTATTCCTCGATGTCTGGCGACAGGCGGGAAAGTTCGAGGGCCGCTCCGCCGTGTCGACCTGGCTGCTGGCGATCACCCGGTTCAAGGCGTTGTCGGCGCTGCGCAAGCGCAAGGATGCCGAACTGGATGATGAGACGGCCAACGCGATCGAGGACACGTCCGACGATCCCGAGGTTGCGTTCCAGAAAATCGATACCGGTGTCGCGTTGCGGAAGTGCCTGGGCTCGCTTTCGCCGGAGCATCGGGAGATCGTCGATCTCGTTTATTACCACGAGAAATCCGTGGAAGAGGTGGCCGGGATTGTCGGGATTCCCGAGAACACCGTGAAGACGCGGCTGTTTTATGCGCGCAAGAAACTGGCCGATCTGCTGAAGGCAGCCGGCGTGGAGCGAGGCTGGCCATGATGGCGATGAGGGAGAAGGTGCGGGATCAGGAGCCTGGCGAGATCGAGGCGTTGTTGCCCTGGCACGCCGCCGGCACGCTTAACACCCGCGACAGCCGCCGCGTCGATGAGGCCCTGGCCAACGATCCGGAGCTGGCCCGGCAATACGCCGCGATCCAGGAGGAATACGCCGAGACCATCCTGCTCAATGAGAGTCTGGGCGCGCCGTCGTCGCGGGCCATGCAGAAGCTGTTTGCCGCGATCGATGCCGAACCGGCGCGTGATACTTACGCTTCGTTCAATATCTCAGTCCGGATCATCGGCTTTTTCGCACGGCGTTCGCCGCGTACGATGGCCGCGGCCGCCGCGATTGGCGCGCTGGCGCTGTTGCTGCAGGCTGGCCTGATCGGCGCGGTGCTGGTGAATCATCCGCCAGCCGCGTTTCAGACCGCGTCCTATCAGCCTGCGCCACCCCCCGGCGGCACAACCCCCGTTACGCGTTCGATCGGGGCGGCCGATGCCGGTCCACGTGCCTATGTCCGGTTCGCGCCGACCGCCCTGATGTCTGACATCACGGCGCTGCTGGAGGCCTATCAAGGCACTATTTTAAACGGCGGCAAGGACGGCATGTTCCGGCTGCAATTCGGTAACAAACCGATGACCGGGGATCAGATCGCCGGCCTGGTCCGTCGGCTGGAGAACGAAAAGATCGTCAGCATGGCAGTCCCCGCGCAATAGGCGGGGAAGCGCCGGCGCATCGCGCGGCAGACGGGGAGCGTGTCCATGAGCCTTGATCGTGCTGGCGGCCACGGATCGCTCTGGTTGAGCGTCATCGCGGTTCTGATCGTGGCGTCGCTGCCCGGTGTCCCGGTGGCGCGGGCGCAGAATCGAATGCGGTCGCCGGGCCTGCAAATGGGCGCGCGGATGCCTGGCATCGGCCTGACGGCCGCGCCGCGGCCCCGTCCGGATTTCGCCGGCCCAGCGCTGGTCGGACGCAAGGCGGGGGATGCCGGCCCTCGCTTCGCCGCCGCGCGGACCGGTCGCCGCGGGCCACGCGATCCCGGCGGCGCCGGTTTCGGGGGCCCGCCGGCGCGCGCCCAGAACGCAGGTCGCGGCTCGCGCGGTACCGTCGCGGCGGCATCCCGCGATCGCTATGTTCCCGGTCAGATCGTCGTCGAACTGGAGAACATGCTGACCGATGCCCAACTCGCCGTGTTTTCGCGGCGCTATGGTCTGGCGCGGATCGCGGTCCAGGACCTGCCGCTGGTCGGCAGCACGCTGAGCCTGTTCCGCATCACCGACGGCCGCGCGGTGGATGCCCTGCGGTCACAATTGCGCGCGGAGTCCAGCGTGCGCGCCGCCCAGCCCAACTTCCGCTATCTGCTGCAGGATCAGAACACGACGCCAGCCCCGGGCGAGGGGGACCCCGCGCAATATGCGCTTGCCAAGCTGCGCCTGCCGGAAGCGCACCGGCTGGCCCATGGCAACGACATCATCATCGCCGTGATCGATTCCGGCATCGACATCGCGCATCCCGAGTTGACCGATGCTTTTGCCGGCTCGTTCGATGCGCTCGGTGGCCGCGGGCCCCCGCATCTCCATGGCACCGGCATTGCCGGCGCCATCGTGTCACATGCGCGACTGATGGGTAGCGCGCCGGGCGCGCGCATTCTGGCTATCCGCGCTTTCGGGGACGCGCCAAATGGCGCCGAGAGCACATCCTTCGTGATCATGAAGGGTCTCGATCATGCCGCGTCGCATGGTGCGCAGGTAATCAATATGAGCTTCGCAGGGCCGCTGGATCCACTGCTTGAGCGCGGCGTCGCGGCGGCGACCACGCGCGGCATCGTGCTGGTGGCGGCCTCCGGAAATGCCGGGCCGGGATCGCCGCCGGCATATCCGGCCGCCAATCCCAACGTCATCGCCGTGAGCGCGACCGATTCCTCCGATCGGCTGTTTCAGGCCTCTAGCCGCGGCGGCCATATCGCGGTGGCCGCGCCCGGTGTCAACATCTTCCTGCCGGCACCGGACAATAAGTACCAAATGGCCTCGGGCACCTCCTTTTCCGCCGCCTATGTCAGCGGGCTGGCAGCCCTGATGCTTGAGCGCAATCCGCGACTGCTACCGCGCGAACTGCGCGACATCCTGATGAGGACCGCGCGGGACCTCGGTGCACCTGGCCGTGACGACCTGTTCGGCGCCGGCGTGGCGGATGCCTTCGGAGCGGTATCGGCGGTGCGAGCGGTGCTGCCGGTGGCCGCCGCGTCCCCCGACATGGTGGACTCGGCCGAGGCACCAACTCCGCCTGATGCCGTCATGGCGCCGAACGCGTTGGACAAATCCTGGTTGCGCCGCTGATCTTCCACTTATGTCTGGACCGCGTTGAACCTCCGTAGCGTCCCTACGACCTATGGAAGAGGGAGCGAATATCACTCCCCAGCAAGGCCCATCCGGCGCCTGCGCCCACAATCCCAGCGTCGGATCGCGCCCGACCCGTCCGGCTGTCCCCCCGGGCGGGTCTTTCGTTAACCATATGTTGACGGTTTCCCAGCCATCCTAGCGCTACGGATTGACTCGCATGTTGCGGCATCTGCAGGGATTTCCAGTGGTAAGCGCCTGGATGTGTCCAATTTTGAACACATTTTGCTAGACCCCGGGAACTTTTCCCCAGATCATCGCAAGCACCAGGGTTCGATTCGCTTGTTGCTTTGCGTCCGTTTTCCTCTCGCGGACATTGCCATGTCACTGCACCTTCAGGCCGGCAGCGGCCGTCAGTTGATCCAACGCTGGCAGGCGCTCGCCGAGCGTCGGCTGGACTATCTGACCGAATTGTTCGAGAGCGGCCGCTGGCGTCGCTATCATACCGAGCTGGAATTCCTGGAAAATATCCAGGAAGCCAAGGCGGCGGTGGAGCGCTGGCAGACGCTGGCCAGGCAGCAAGTCACCATCGAAAATCTGCCGGTGACCTGGTGCTGGCTCGATCGCCCCGACCAGGTACCGGCCTATGCCGGATCAGTCCTGTACCAGGAGCCGCGCAAGAAGCGAGCGGTGGCCGTCGAGGCGGTACCGTTGCAACTCGTCGTGTCTTCCCTCAGCCAACGCGTGGATACGCCTCCACGTACCGCGGCGGTCACGCCGGCCGAACTGGACTGGAAGCGCGCCCTCGATCCTGCGGTACTAAGCGAGCGCTATCCGATGCTGCGGGCAGCGTCGATCTGATTGGCATGTCCGGGCAAGTCGGTACCCAAGCGTGCCGACCGGTGCCGGCCCTATCTCACGGCATTTCCCGATAGCGCCAGCTGCGGATAATGTTGTGCACCATCGGCCGTGAGGTCGGGCGTTACCGGCCTGGCATGATCGAGCCCGACCACCGCGCCACGCGGCGCTCCCGAGATGATGTTGTTGCCGACCAGCGCGGTGCCGGCGCCGGGCATGACCGACACCCCAATCCCGATGAAAGCATTGCGGATTACATTGCCGGTGATGGCGACGTCGCGCAGATATTTTCCCCAGCCGGCCATCATCCCGAACGAGGGTGCATTTTCCACCACATTGCCGGTCACCGTGGCGTCGGCCTCGACATAGATGCCAATGCCGGCGTCGTCGTCCGGCGCGGTGCCGATCGGCCGTTTCGGCCTGAGATTGCGGATGATATTGCCCTGCACGACCGCGAGGCGGCCACCCTCGTTGAAATTGCACACGGAGACGCCGACCGCGGCGCCGTCGACGCTGTTGTTGGCGATCACCGCGCCCTCGAAGGCGAATTCCGAATACAGCGCGACCTCGCGGACGTCGCTGACGCTGTTGCCGGAAATCTGGATGTTCGACGCTGAATTGCCGCGCACCGCGGAGTAGTCGCAATTGCGGATGCGGTTGCCCGACACAATCACATTGCCGGCGCGGAACGCGTTGATGGCATTGCCATGCTGGCCGGAGCCGCCGGGACCGGCCTTGATATCCTCGATCCGGTTATCGATCACCTGCGTGCCGTCGTCGCCGATCGTGGTGCGCAGGATTTCGATGCCATTGTCGCTGGTGCCGGTGATGGTGTTTTGCGAGACCACTAGGCCACGCGCATCGAACGAGACGACCGCCGTGCCGGAGATGGTGCCGAAGGTGTTGCCGGAGATGATGCCCGCGGCATTCTCCAGCCAGATCCCGTTATTGCCGCTGTTGGAGATGTTGCAATCGGTGACGCGCAGATCGAGGGCCTGCAGACAGTGTACCAGGCCGCGCCGGGTCGGCAGCGGCAGGCCGCCGCCGTCCAGCGTCAGACCGATCAAGGAGACGTGTTCGCCTCCTTCGCTCGACAGCAGCGAGGCGCCGCCGGTGAATACAAGTGTGCTGGCGCCGCGTATGCCGATTAGTTGCGAGCCGCCCGGCAGCTTCAACTGGCCAGTGCGGTACCGCCCTGGTGGCAGCGCCAGTGGCACTTGCGTGCGGGCGGCATCGTCGATGGCCCGCTGCAGGGCGCGGGTCTGATCGTCCGGGCTGTTAGGCCGCACGCCATACTGTGTCGCGTCCCGCCCGAGTGTGGATGTCAGCGGCGCCGCGCGGGCCGCGTCGGCATCGGCCGCGAACGCGCCGGCGGTCAGGCCCGCGGCGCCGGTACTGAGCAGATGGCGGCGATTGACGTCCATGGCATGGCTCTCCTGATGGCGCCGGGTTGCGTCACCCACGATGCCACCATGCCGTGCCGTACTCCTAGTGGCGACAGCGCAGGCAGAGCATTGTTGGCGGTACGGTTAACCCCGCGGCCCAGGGATGCCACATTCGCTGGCTCGCGATTTATTGTCGGGAATCGGACATTAATTGGGAACCATGGCGAGCGCAGCGGCTTTGCTCATCAGGACGGTCGTATTCTGCGGAATTCTCGCAGATCGAGTTGCCGTCGGCTTTCGCGCTTCCTGACATTGCGACCTTTGTGCCCGCGTGGTTCCCGCCGCGCCGCCAATCCCTGTGGCACGACATCAATAATGAGAACGATCATGGCCTATCAGAGTGTCAATCCCGCCACCGGGAAACTGCTCAAGACGTTCGAGCCGCTAACCAAGCAACAACTCGAGGACAGACTGGCGGTGGCGGCGCGCTGCTACGAGACCTGGCGCCACAAAACCTATGCCGAGCGCGCGGTGATTCTGGCGAAGGCGGCGAAGCTGCTGCACGAACAGGTCGAAACGTTTGCGCGAACCATGACGCTGGAGATGGGCAAGCGCATCAGCGAGGCGCGCGGCGAGGTCGAGTATAGTTCGAGCATCCTCGCTTATTATGCCAGGAACGCCGAGCGCTTCCTGGCGCCGCAGCCACTCAACCCGATCGCTGGCGAAGCCCATATGGAAAGCAGCCCGATCGGCGTGATCTTTGCCGTCGAACCATGGAATTTTCCGTATTACCAGTTGGCCCGCGTCGTCGGTCCGCAGCTGATGGCCGGCAATGTGCTGGTGGTGAAGCATGCCGGCAACGTGCCGCAATGCGCGTTGGCCTTTGAAAAGCTGCTGACCGACGCTGGCGCCCCGGCCGGGCTCTATACCAACCTGTTCATCTCCCATGAGCAGTCGGACAGCGTCATCGACGACCCCCGCATCAAGGGCGTGGCGCTGACCGGCAGCGTCGCCGCCGGCCGCAGCGTCGCCGCGCGCGCCGGACAAAATCTCAAACCATCGTCGATGGAGCTCGGCGGCAGCGATGCCTTTATCGTTCTTGACGATGCCGACCTCGAGCACACCATGCCATGGGCGGTGTGGGGTCGCATGTACAATGGCGGCCAGACCTGCTGCGCCGCCAAGCGGTTTATTGTCGTCGACAGCGTCGCCGACAAGTTCCTCGAGAAATTCACGCTGGCGTTCGACGCGCTGGCAGCCGGCGATCCGCTGGATGAGAAGACCACGCTGGGTCCGCTGTCTTCGGAGGGGGCTCTGGTGCAGTTGCTCGGTCAGGTCGAGCAGGCGGTGTCCAACGGCGCCAGGCTGGTGACGGGCGGCAAGCGCGTCGACAGAGTTGGCGCCTACATGCAGCCGACCATCCTGGCCGATGTGAAGCCAGGCAACCCGGCTTTTCGCGATGAATTCTTCGGGCCGGTGGCGATGTTCTTCCGCGTCAAGGACGAGGAGGCCGCGATCGCGCTGGCCAATGATTCCGACTTTGGTCTCGGCGGCTCGGTGTTCACCAAAGACATCGCGCGCGGCAAGCGGGTGGCGAGCCGGGTCGAGACCGGGATGATGTTCGTCAACAACCTGTCGTGGACCGACGCCGAACTGCCGTTCGGCGGCATCAAGGATTCGGGCTATGGCCGCGAACTCGGTGACATCGGAATCCAGGCCTTCGTCAACAAGAAGCTGGTGCGTTACCTGAAGGCTGACGCGCCGCTGTAACGCACGCGTCTTCCGCGACCTGTGGACGACGCGTCGCCTTCGCGTCGTCGGTTTCCGCGCGGGACGCGCGCGTTTCCTCCAATCTTCTGAAAGCATCAATTATGACCACCGTTATGGGCTATGGTACGCCAGCATCCGACCGGCCGCTGGCGCCGGTTTCCATCGAGCGGCGCGATCTGCGGCCGCATGATGTGCGCATCGACATCCTGTATTGCGGCATCTGCCACAGCGATCTCCACGTCGTCCGCGATGAATGGCACAACACCATCTACCCGACCGTGCCCGGCCACGAGATCGTCGGTCGCGTTTCGGAGGTCGGCGGTCACGTCAAGACCTTCAAGCAGGGTGACCTGGTCGCGGTCGGCTGCATGGTCGACAGCTGCATGACATGTGCGTCCTGCAAGGAGGATCTTGAGCAGTTCTGCGAGAGCGGCATGACCCAGACCTACAATTCGAAAGACCGTGTCGACGGCTCCATCACCAAGGGCGGCTATTCAGAAAGCGTGGTGGTTACCGAGCATTTCGTGCTGCGGATTCCGGCCAACCTCGATATCAGCCGCGTCGCACCGCTGGTCTGTGCCGGCATCACCACCTATTCGCCGCTGCGCCACTGGAACGTCGGTCCGGGCAGCAAGGTCGGCGTCGTCGGCCTCGGCGGTCTCGGCCACATGGCGCTCAAGTTGGCGCACGCGTTCGGCGCCGAGGTGACCATGATCAGCACCTCGACCGGCAAGGAAGCCGACGCACGGCGGCTCGGCGCGCATCATTTCCTGCTTTCGAACGACAAGGACGCCGTGGCGGCCTCCGCCAATCAGTTCGACTTCATCCTCGATACCGTGCCCTCGGCGCATCCGCTCGATCCGCTGGTGGCGCTGCTGAAGCGCGACGGCGACCTCGTGCTGGTCGGTGCCATCGAGCCGATGCCGGGCTTCAACGCGGCGTCGCTGGTCGGACTGCGCAAGACCATCGCCGGTTCGCTGATCGGCGGTATCAAGGAGACCCAGGAAATGCTCGATTTTTGCGCCGAGCATAACGTGCTGCCCGACTGCGAGATGATCCGGATGCAGGACATCAATGAGGCTTATGAGCGCTTGATCCGTAACGACGTGAAATATCGCTTCGTGATCGACATGGCTTCACTGAAGACAAAAAGCTGATCGGAAAGTCGCTGACTGACGCGGCGGATAATCGCCGCGTCAGTCAGATTTCCGGCGCGGAGGAGCATCGTCCGTTTCCGCTGCCAGGGCCTTCCGGTTGATCTGAAAGTCCTTCTGTTCACGGGCATCGACTTTGTTCTTGTGAGGATCTTCGCCCGGTTCGGTCTCGCACGGACGAATCTCATAGTCGTTGTCCAGCACTCGCCGCGGCGTCGGCTGGTTGCCCCTGATTTCGACGTCTGTGACCAGCCCGCTGTCGGTTGCGAGTTTCCAGACGTCGGCTTCCGTGGGGTAGGTATTGCTCAGTTTCGCATCATCGCAGAACAGCGCGTAGGGCATCGGATCGCTCCGGTAAAAATACATAATGTTTCAAATGGCGTCGGGTTCAGGCCGGCCGTTTCCAAAATGGTCGGCGCCGTGCCGCGCTTGCCGCGCCGACGATCAACCGGCCATCCTGTGCGGCCTGAACAGGCGGCCTTTCTCGACCAGAGCCACGACGCAAAGCGAAGCGAGCGTGCAGAGAAAGAAACCGGTCGCGAAAGGCAGCAGCGTGCCGTCGTAATCCTGGCCGATGCTGTAGCCGATGCCGATCCCGACCAGCGTCGTGATGGTGCCGTAGAGCGAGGAGGCGGTACCGGCGATGTGGCCCTGCGGCTCCATCGCCAACGCGGTGAAGTTGGCGAACACCAGGCCGAAGCCGAACATCATCAGCGCCGCCAGCGCCATGAACAGCGGCAGGGACAGCACGTCGAACTTCACCGCCGCCAGCATGATGGCCGCGACCGCGACATAGCCGACCAGC
The DNA here is from genome assembly GCF_025356345.1 of Tardiphaga sp. Lineage (GTDB taxonomy): Bacteria > Pseudomonadota > Alphaproteobacteria > Rhizobiales > Xanthobacteraceae > Tardiphaga. The sequence continues at coordinate 2,001 of NZ_JANXTC010000323.1, read as the reverse complement.
GCGCCGTGGGAAATCACCCGCATGCCAAGCCGGCCCACGAAGCGAGAGTTCAGGAACCCGGCAAGCGCCACCCCGATGGCGATCGCGGCAAAGGCCAGCGGGAAATAATGTCCGAGGTGGAAGATTTCGGTGAACACCTGCTGCGCGGTGAAGACGAAGCCGAACAGCGTGCCGATGACGCCGCCGGCGGCAACCGCGTAGCCGAGCGTCTGGCGGTTGCTGATGGTCTGCCAGTAGGCGCCAAGCACATCCCGGATCGCCAGCGATTTGCGTTCCGAGGGCGGCAGGGTTTCCGGCAACCGCCACGCGCTCCAGATCAGCGCCAGGAAGCCATAGACGGTGAGCACGACGAACACGCCGCGCCACTGCGCCATCAGCATGATGGCCTGGCCGATCGACGGCGCCACCACGGGCACAGCGATAAACACCATCATCACCAGCGACATCACGCTGGCCATGCGGCGGCCGGCATAGCAGTCGCGCACGATCGAGGTGGCGATAACGCGCGTCGCGGACGTGCCAAGTCCTTGCAGGGCCCGCGCCAGCAGCAGGGTCTCGAACGAGGGCGCCATGATCGCCAGCAGGCTGGCCACGCAATACAGGCCCATCCCGAGCAGCAGGATCGGGCGGCGACCAAAGCGGTCGGACAGCGGGCCGATGATGAACTGACCAAAGCCGAAGCCGAGCAGGAAGGTCGACAGCACCGTCTGCAGGCGGTTGGCGTCAGCGATCCTGTAGGCCACGCCGATGTCCGGCAGCGACGGCAGCATGATGTCCATCGCCAGCGGATTCAGCGCCATGATCGATGCGATCACCAGCACGAATTCGGGGAACTTCATCGGGCGGTGGGTGGATGAAATCCAGGCGTCGGCGTTGATGTCGGTCACAAATGGCGTCCTTATGGTGCAGCGCCAGATATGCCGGTGATGTTGCGCTGCACAAGCAGGCTTTCGGCATGGCTGCTTCGCAGAACGGGATCTATTCACCGTCATCGAAAAGTCGGCAAAACGGTATTAAGGTGCGCGCGGTCATGCTCGCGGAGCAGGGATCACAACCGGCGCGCGATCCGGCTCGCCCGGGCCAGCCGGATGGTTTCCAACAACAGGGCTTCGCCGGCCCCGACCAGTTGATCCAGCGTCATCCGCCGCGAGGCGGGGTCCCGCGCCAGCAGCGGGACATGGATGAAGGTGGCGGGGCGGGGCCCGCCCGGGGCCTGTGCGGCGGCGATGCCGCGCCATGACAGATAGTTGCACAGATAGCTCCCGGCATTGCGCGAGAGCCGGGCGTCGACGCCGGTTCGCCGCGCGGCCAGCAGCAGCCGGGCGGTATGGGCGCCAAATATCCGCGCATCGGCTCCCGGTTCAATGCATGCCTGCCGCACTTTTGTGTGCTCGGCGTCTGGCCACAGCATCGTCACCGCATTGCGGGCGCGGGTCTCGACACGGATGAAGGGCGTTCGCGACGCCAGCCCGAACATCAGCAGCGCATCGGGCCGGTGCCGTGCCAGCAATGCCGGCAATTCGCGATCGACGGCGCTGTAGCTGACCGGGAAAATATGCGGAATGCGTTCGACATCGCTGAACGCCGGGCGACGCCGTTTGGCCAGACGCGCGACCAGCGGCTGCGTCGGATTGACCGGAGCGCCGGGAAACGGGCCGAAGCCTGTGATCAGGATACGAAGGGCCTCGACCATCTCACTCTTTCAGCAGCACGGCGATCTGCTCGGCCGCCACCGCCGGTGCGATCCGGCCTTCGGCGACTTCTCTCTCCGTGAGTTTGACGCTGGCACGGATCGCCGGATCGGCGCGCAGCCGCGCCATCAGCCGCTGCTCCAGGATGGTCCACATCCACTTCACCTGCTGTTCGCGCCGGCGCTGGGCAAAGTCGCCGGAGGCATTCATGGCGGTTCGATGATCAAGGATCTTCTGCCAGAGTTCGGCGATGCCGGTGCCGGCCAGCGCCGAATAGGTCAGTACCGGCGGATACCAGTGCTCCGAGCGC
>NZ_JANXTC010000316.1:0-3589 GCF_025356345.1 Tardiphaga sp. | reverse complement strand
GATTTCGAGCAGCAGTACAATGACGGTCTCATCACCCACGGCGAGAAATACAACAAGGTCGTCGACGCCTGGTCGAAGGCCGGCGAAGAAGTCGCCAAGGAAATGATGAAGGAGATTTCTTCGGTCAAGAAGAACTCCAAGGGCGAAGAAACCCAGATCAACTCGATCTACATGATGTCGCATTCCGGTGCCCGCGGTTCGCCGGCCCAGATGCGCCAGCTTGCCGGCATGCGCGGCCTGATGGCCAAGCCGTCGGGTGAGATCATCGAGACGCCGATCATCTCGAACTTCAAGGAGGGCCTGTCGGTTCTCGAATACTTCAACTCGACCCACGGCGCCCGCAAGGGTCTCGCCGATACCGCGTTGAAGACCGCGAACTCCGGTTACCTCACCCGTCGTCTGGTCGACGTGGCGCAGGATTGCATCATCACGCAGAGCGATTGTGACACCAAGCTCGGCATCAAGATGCGCGCCATCATCGACTCCGGTTCGGTGGTTGCGTCGCTGGCGTCGCGCATTCTCGGCCGTTCGGCCTGCGACGACATCCGCGATCCCTTGACCAACAAGGTCATCATCAAGCGCAACACGCTGATGGAGGAAATCGACGTCGATGCCATCCAGCAGGCTGGCGTTCAGGAAGTGAAGATCCGCTCGGCCCTGACCTGCGAACTGGTCAACGGCATCTGCGGCATGTGCTACGGCCGCGATCTGGCCCGCGGCACCCCCGTCAACCACGGTGAGGCCGTCGGCGTCATCGCGGCACAGTCGATCGGTGAACCCGGCACCCAGCTGACCATGCGTACGTTCCACATCGGTGGCGCCGCGCAGATCAACGAGCAGTCGGTCATCGAATCGAACTTCGACGGCAAGGTGACGATCAAGAACGAAGCCATCGCCAAGAACGGCGAAGGCCACATGGTCGCCATGGTCCGCAACATGGTCATCGCCATCAGCGACTCCGATGGCACCGAGCGTGCGACGCATCGTATTCAGTACGGTGCCCGCGTGCACGTGGCCGAGGGCGACACCATCAAGCGCGGTCAGCGCATCGCGGAATGGGATCCGTATTCCCGTCCGTTGCTGACCGAGGTTGAAGGCGTGATCGGCTTCGAGGATCTGATCGACGGCCAGTCGATCGCCGAGACGCTCGACGAATCCACCGGTATCGCCAAGCGCGTGGTTACCGACTGGCGTTCGTCCCGCGGCGGCGCGGATCTGCGGCCGGCGATCGTCATCAAGGGCAAGGATGGCAAGATCCTGAAGCTCGCCCGTGGTGGTGAAGCCCGCTACATGCTGTCGGTCGACGCCATTCTGTCGGTCGACACCGGCGCCAAGGTGAAGACCGGCGACATTCTCGCCCGCGTCTCCATGGAAAGCGCGAAGACGCGTGACATCACCGGCGGTCTGCCGCGGGTGGCCGAACTGTTCGAGGCCCGCAAGCCGAAGGACGCGGCGATCATCGCGGAAATCGGCGGCACCATCCGCTTCGGACGCGACTACAAGAACAAGCGCCGGATCTCGATCGAGCCGATCGACAAGAACGAGGAGACTCGCGAGTACCTCATTCCGAAGGGCAAGCAGATCCATCTGCAGGACGGCGACATCGTCGAAAAGGGCGATTACATCGTCGAAGGCAATCCCGCGCCGCACGACATTCTGGCGATCAAGGGCATCGAGGAACTCGCTGCCTATCTGGTCAACGAAATCCAGGAAGTTTACCGGTTGCAGGGCGTGCTCATCAACGACAAGCACATCGAAGTGATTGTTCGTCAGATGCTGCAGAAGGTCGAGATCACCGACCAGGGCGATACCGACATGATCTCGGGCGAACAGATCGACAAGATCGAATTCGACCAGCTCAATGCCCGCGCCAAGGAAGAAGGCAAGGCGATGGCGACCGGAACGCCGGTGCTGCTCGGCATCACCAAGGCCAGTCTGCAGACCCGTTCGTTCTTCTCGGCGGCGTCGTTCCAGGAGACCACGCGTGTGCTCACCGAAGCCGCCGTCAACGGCAAGGTGGATCCGCTCGAAGGCCTCAAGGAAAACGTCATTGTCGGCCGGTTGATCCCGGCAGGCACCGGCGCCTCGATGGCGAAGATTCGCGAAGTCGCGGTCAAGCGCGACAAGATGATCCTCGACGAGCGCGAGCGGCAGGCGACGATCGTGCCGGACGCTCCGGAAGGCGAAACGCTGATGCTGCCGCCCGCCGAGTAAGCGGCCGCGTTGCACAAGATTGGAAAAGGCCGGCGCAAGCCGGCCTTTTTCGCGTCTGGCGTGTGCTGCGGGATCATGCCGCCTTTCTGTTCATCTTCCCTTCAGATGAAAAATGATCTTATCTAGAGTGGCTTAGCGTAACCTGCCAGGCGGGGTGCCAGCCTCGCGCCAGTCGCGTTCCGTTAGGCGCGCAAACGCGCTACATCGATTGTTGCCCGATGTGGCCGTCCATGGCTGACACGGCGCCTGAAAGAGACCGATGCTTGATCTTGCAATTGTGGGTGGTGGTCCGGGCGGCCTGATGAGCGCCTGGTATCTCAAGAAGAAGCTCGGCGATCTCTGCCGGGTCACCATCTATGAGGCGTCGGATCGCGTCGGCGGCAAGATCCTGACCAAGAAATTCGACAGCGCGCCGGCGATGTACGAGGCCGGTGTTGCCGAGATCTATGATTACTCGATGACCGGACCCGACCCGCTGCGCGAACTGATCCAGCATTTCGGCCTGCAGACGATTCCGATGGACGCCGAGCAGGTGATGCTGGACGGCGAACTGCTCGACGACGTGCCGGGCATGCGAAAAAAATACGGCAACAAGACCGCGGACGCCATTGTGGCGTTCCGCAAGCGCTGCGCCGGCATGGTGTCGCCGGTGGAATATTACGAAGGCGTCGGGGCCCACGACAACGAGCATCCCTGGGCATACATCACCTGCGAGGAATTGCTCGACAAGGAAGTCTCGGACCCCACCGCGAAGCGATTTCTCAAGGTGATGGCGCGCTCCGATATCGCGACCGAGAGCCACAACACCAATGGGCTCAACGCGCTGAAGAACTTCGTGATGGATGTCGACGGCTATATCGGCCTGTATTCGATCCAGAACGGCAACGAGCAGTTGATCACGTGCCTGCAGTCGGAAGTCGATGCCGACATCCAGCTCAACCACCGCGTCCTCAAGGTGGGCAAGACCGAGGCCGGCCGCTACCAGCTCGACATGATGAACGGCAAGGGCGCGGAAACCCGCGACTTCGACCTGGTGGTGATGTGCCTGCCGCATTCGTGGCTGGCGACGATGCGTTGGGACGGCGAGCAGCTGCGCAAGTCGATGGTCAAGCATGTCTCCTATTTCGACCGGCCAGCGCATTATTTGCGGGACTCGATTCTGTTCGATACGCCGTTCTGGGGCGACCAGATCCCCGGCGCCTGGTTCATGTCGGAAGCCTTCGGCGGCTGCTGCGTGTACAATGAAGGCGCGCGCCACGACGTCGGCAAGCACGGTGTGCTGAACTGGCTGATCGCCGGCTCCGACGCGCTGGCCTTCGCCAATCTCAATGACCAGCAGCTGATCGACGCGGCGCTGAAATCGTTGCCGGCGTCG
>NZ_JANXTC010000281.1:0-10548 GCF_025356345.1 Tardiphaga sp. | reverse complement strand
GATTTCGGCCAGCGGCATCATGACGAAGGCGCGCTCGGTGGCGCGGGGGTGGGGCAGCATCAGTTCCGGCTTGGCAATCTCGACGTCATCATAGGCGATGATATCGATATCGAGCGGTCGCGGCCCCCACAGGATTTCGTTGGCGCGGCTGCGGCCGAATTTCTGTTCGATCCGGTGCAGCGTGAACAGCAGCGCATGTGGATCAAGCTCGGTCTCGATCTCGACCACGGCGTTGATGTAATCGTCCTGCGGCACACCGCCGACCGGGGGCGTCACGTAATCCGACGAGCGCGCGATCAGCGCGGCCTGGGTCATGCCGCAAATATTCGAGATCGCCTTGCGAAAGGTTTCGCGGACGTCGCCGACATTGCCGCCCAGCGAGAGGATGATGCTGGCCATGTTCTAGGCCCGGGCTCGCGTCAGGATCACGCCGACATCGTCGAAGATGGCGGCGATCGGCGCGTGCGGCTTGTGGACGGTGACCTTGATGATGCTGATCTTCGGGAACGCGGCGAGCACCGCTTCGGCGACGGCGCCGGCCGCGCGCTCCACCAGCTTGTAATTGGCGTCCTTGAAGGCTGCGGTCGCGGTGGCCACCACATTGGCATAGGAAACCGTATCGGACAGCCGATCACTGCGCGAGGCTTCGGAGATGTCCGCGGTCAATTCGAGATCGATGATGAAACGCTGGCCAACATGGCCTTCGTGATCGAGCGCGCCGTGGTGGGCGTGGATCGAAACGCCAGTGATGAAGATCGTGTCGCTCATTTGTTGTCCTCGATGGCCGCCATCACGCGCAGCGCCTGCACCGTCTCTAGCACATCATGCGCGCGGATGATGCCGGCGCCACGTTGCGCCGCCAGCAAATGCGCGGCGATCGAGCCGCCAAGGCGCCGCGGCGGTTCGGAAGCCACGACCGTCGAAATGAATTTCTTGCGGGATGCGCCGACCAGTATCGGCAGGCCAAAGCCGTGCAACTCGGTCAGCCGCGCCAGCGCCGCCATGCTTTGCTCTGGCGTCTTGCCGAAGCCGATGCCCGGATCGAGCACCAGGTTGCGCGCGGCGACGCCCGCTCTGGCCGCGATGGCAAGCGAGCGGTCAAAAAAGCTCTTGATGTCCTCGACGATATCGATGGTGGCATCGATCGTCTCGCGATTGTGCATCACGATGACCGGCGCATCGTAATCGGCGATGACGCGCGCCATCTCGGGATCGCGCTGCAGGCCCCATACATCGTTGGCGATGCTGACGCCGGCGCCAAGCGCCCGTGCCACCACGGCCGCCTTCATGCTGTCGATCGAGACCGCGGTGCCGAGCGCCACGATACCGGCGAGAACAGGGCTCAGGCGCTGCCATTCCTGTTCGGCGGTGATCGGCTGCGCGCCGTAGGGGCGGGTCGATTCCGCGCCGATATCGATGATGTCGGCGCCGTCGGCGACCATCCGAAGCGCCTGCGCCTGCGCCGCGTCCGGCGAAATGAACTGGCCACCGTCGGAAAAAGAATCCGGCGTGACGTTGAGGATTCCCATTACCGCGGCGCACGGACGCGACAGCAGCGCCGCCAGCACCGGGTGGGTTGACACGGGATGTGCGGGGCCAAGGCTCATGCCGTCGCTTTGCGCGACGGTATGCGGAGAGTCAAGATTGTCGCTTCGTCATTCCGGGGCGCGTTTCAGTCGGAGGAAGCGCTAATCTGGAATCCCGAGATGTTCTCGACTCGCCGAGATTACGGGTTCGCTCGCGGCAAGCCGCTCGCGCCCCGGAACGACAGCTTGATCAATACGTGATCCTGAGCGGCAGCTGGCGTGCTTTCTCGATCAGCTGTTCGACGGATTTTTCCGACGGCATCACCTGGACCAGTCGGCGCTTGTCATTGGCGTCGCGCATCGCCTGGGCCAGCCGGGCCGGGTTGCGGTGGGTCAGTTCGCGCACGGTGTTGACGCCGGAGGCGCGCAACAGTTCGGCCTTGGCCTTGCCCATGCCGGGAATCCGCAGGTAATCGGCGAGGTTGGCCCATTCCAGCAATTGCTGCTCGCTGAAGCCGGTCTTGGCGGCGAGTTCCTTGCGGCATTTGGCTGAGTGGGCGGCTTCCAGCAGGCTCTCCATGGTTCGGATGCCAGCTTTTTTAAGCTTGGTCGCGGCGAAAGCCGTCAGGCCGTCAATCTTGGAGATTGGATATGTCATGATACTCGAAACGTATGAAGGTGCTTGACGCTTACGCAAGGCAAACGCACACGGCGCTGACGCAACAGACGGTCAGGCGAACTGGCTGAGGCCGGGGGTGCCGGCGATGATCTTTTCCATATCATCGGCGCCAATTTTTGTGCGGCCAAACTTGAACAGTTCGCGCGCCACTTCCTGTATGTCATTCATGCCGAGGCCTAGTCCCATCAGCTTGGAGCCCAGCGCCATCAGCCCGCCGCCCATCAGGCTTGCAAAGCCGCCGCCGCCACTGGTGGACGCGATCGCCGCTTCGGCTCCGGGGATCTTCTCGATCAGCGCGCTGACCTGCTCGGACGGTCCCTCAGTGCGCAAAAAGCCAAGAATCATACCGACCGTCTTTTCGGCCACAGCCTTGTCAATGCCAACCTTGACGGCCAGCTGATCAACCAATTCGTCCATAACGCCCCGCCTCTGACCGGCGAAACGCCGGCGCCCTCATTGCCCAATTTATATTGAGCCGGCGTGATTCGAATTACAAGCATCGCCGGCTGTCCACGCGCGATTCAATTGGATCACGCGGTGAGTGTTGCATCAATGCAAGTGAAAACGTGAAATTTTTGTCAATGCTCTGCCGCGGCGTGTTTGTTCCCATTGTCGGAAGGGAACAATGACGCACGACCGCGCGGGGCGGTGTAGCTCTGGTTCAGCGCGACGCGGCGAACGTTTCAATCGGTCGGCAAGATGCGATAAGATCATAACGAGCCGCGATGAAATTCATTCTGTGCGTATAGAGGCGATGCGATGGCGACGAGCGCGACAAAGTCTGGCGATACCGATACGCGGATTTTCATCGGCAAGGGCGAAGAACTTGCGTGGTTGACGCTTGGCCTTGCCAATCGCCACGGCCTTGTCACCGGTGCGACCGGAACGGGCAAGACGGTGTCGCTGCAAGTGATGGCTGAAGGATTTGCGCGCGCCGGCGTGCCGGTGTTCGCCGCCGACATCAAGGGCGACCTTTCGGGGATCGCCGAAGTCGGCGAAGCCAAGGATTTTATCCTGCAACGCGCCAAGGAGATGGCGCTGACCTTCCAGCCCGACCAGTTCTCGACGGTGTTCTGGGACGTGTTCGGCGAGCAGGGCCATCCGGTACGCGCCACCGTGTCGGAAATGGGACCGCTGCTGCTGTCGCGCATGCTCGATCTCAACGACGTGCAGGAAGGCGTGCTGAACGTCGCCTTCCGCGTCGCCGACGACAACGGCATGGCCCTGCTCGACATGAAGGACCTGCGCGCTATCCTCGACGCGATCGTGCCGAAGACCGGAAAAAAATCCGATGACGACGCGGAGGACCATCTGGCGCCGATCCGCGAGGCAGCGCAAAAATTCGGCAACGTGACCAAGCAGACCGTCGGCACCATCCAGCGCCAGCTGCTGGTGCTGGAAAACCAGGGCGGGGAAAAATTCTTTGGCGAGCCCGCGCTCGACATCAAGGATTTCATGCGCACCGACCGCGACGGCCGCGGCATGGTCAACATCCTCGTCGCCGACAAATTGATGCAGAGCCCGAAGCTGTACGCCACCTTCCTGTTGTGGATGCTGTCGGAATTGTTCGAGCAATTGCCCGAGGCCGGCGATCCGCCGAAGCCGAAGCTGGTCTTCTTCTTCGACGAAGCGCATCTGCTGTTCAATGATGCGCCAAAGGCGCTGATGGACAAGATCGAACAGGTAGTGCGTCTGATCCGCTCCAAGGGCGTCGGCGTCTATTTCGTCACGCAAAATCCGATCGACGTGCCCGACAAGGTGCTGGCGCAGCTTGGCAACCGCGTGCAGCACGCGCTGCGTGCTTTCACGCCGCGCGACCAGAAGGCGGTTGCCGCCGCGGCCCAGACCTTCCGGCCCAATCCGAAACTCGATACCGCCAGCGTCATCACCCAGCTCGGCAAGGGCGAGGCGCTGGTCTCGTTCCTCGAAGGCAACGGCACGCCGGCGATGGTCGAGCGCGTGATGGTGCGGCCGCCCTCGGCACGGATCGGGCCGCTGACGCCGGAAGAGCGGGCGGCGATCATCAATGCCAGCCCGTTCAAGGGCAAATACGATACCATGGTGGACCGCGAATCCGCGTTTGAAATGCTGCGGCACCGGGTGGCCAGCACCGCGGCGACGGCCGATGCGCCAGGCGCAAGCGGTAGCGGCTGGCTGGGACAATTGGGCGGCATCGTCGGCACCATCTTCGGCACCAATACCGGACGCGGCAGGCTCACAACCGGTCAGGTGATCGCGCGCGACGTCACCCGCTCGGTGACCAACAAGGTGATCGGCGGCATGGTCGCCGATCTCGGCAAGTCGATGGGCGGATCGCTTGGCAGTTCGTTCGGCCGCTCGATCGTGCGCGGCGCGCTTGGCGGAATTCTGAAGAGGTGAGAGGGGCTACGGGCTGCGCAGAGCCTGCGACAACGAGGTGTTCCAACTGTCGCCTGCCTTCGGATTGTTGGTGAAATTCGTGATGCCGCGGCTTTTGATCAGAGCGGAGATATCGGCGTCAGTCGCCTTTCCCGTCATGACAAGTTCTTCCATCTTGAATTCATCGACGACAAATCGTTTACCCGCGGCGCGGCAGACCACCTTGTTCGAACAGGCGACATCGCCGTCGATGGCCAGGACCACAGTGATGTCCTGTTGCGCGATCCGCTGCGCTTGCCAGACCGTCGCTCTGAAATCAGGGCTGATGATCAGCAGCGCGGTTTCCTGCCGTTCGGCGATGACGAGACGAAGCACGAGGACGATCGTCATCAGGTCGCGCGTTCCGGCAGCCCCGATGCGCCGGCCAAGCCACGACATTTCGACGTCGGCGAAGGTCACCCCGATGCCGATTCCAAGTGCGAGGATTAGATCGAATTCCGCGTTTCCGCTGACGCCGTGGCCGAACCATTGCAGAATGCAGGCCAGCAGCCCGGAGGCGATATGCAACGCGGTAAATCGGGCCGCGCGAAGATCGGGATTGTAGAGTGCCCAGCCGGCCCAGATCACCAGTGCCAGCGCCGACCATTGCAGGTGGCCGATATTGGTCAGGACGTTGGCGAAGGCGTATTGGCGGTTGGCGAGCATGTTGCCGATGAAGTCGTTGCCGAAACTGGCAACGCACAGGCCGAGGCCGGCGAGGCAAGCGAAACCGCTCAGCAAGATCGGCCGCGCGGCCCGCCGGCCCGTGGTGAGGATGAGCCAGGCGACCGCGGTGATCGGAATGGCGACCAGATTGTGTTTCCAGAAACCGCCGACGACCATCAACAGCAGCGGCCCACAGCGGGACATGCCAGCCTTGTCCCGCGCCAGAAACCATACCAAGGCGGCGCCCATGATGGCCTCGCCGGCAAGCTGCGGATCGTTGGTTGCGATATAGGTCGTGGAATTGCGGGCCATGATGGCGACGTACCACGCCGCACCGAACAGGCCGCCGGTCGGGCTGCCGGTCAAGATCCGGACCGCGTAAAAGATTTCGATGGCGACGCAGAGCAGTCCCGCGATGGACACGGCGCGTCCGACAAACAGATTATCGCCGAAAATCTTGCCGAGTGCCCCGACCGCATAGAAGGAAAGCGGCGGATAATTATTCGCCGTCAGCGCGTCGAGAGGCGGGTAGAGGGGGCGGCCCTCGGCCGCCGCGTCCTGCAGGTAGGCATTCCAGCCTTCCGTCGGCCAGATTTCCAGCAGGAATTGCGCCCGCCAGATCGGCCATGCCAAAAAATAGCATGCGAGCAAGCCAAGCACGATCCACGGCCAGTGGCGGCGGAGAGATTCAGGAGACATCGAGAAGAGGCCGATCGGGTTGGCGAAAATGGCGGAGCGCTGTCGTGATTCCAAGTTGGCAAAATTCGAGGCGATGGTGCCACCGCCGTTTCCGCGAGTCGCGGAGCGGACAATGCTGGATATCTGCGACGGCGTACGAATCGCCGATTGCGTCTACGATGGCCGTCAAGCAGCTCCAAAAAGGCTAATCATGAATCAGCCGCAGCCGCAAGCTCGGCTATTACCGATCGTGTATTCAGCAGTTGCATGGCATGGGTCGCGCGCTTGCGTGCGATGGACGTGCCGGGCTGGGTATGGGTGGTCTTGCTATGGGGGATCTTCGCCTTTCCCGCCGTCGGGCTGCGCGGCACGCATTATGAAGAAGGCACGGTAATCGGTCTGGCGCGCGGCGCGCTCGAGGATGGCCACTGGCTGGCGCCGGATCTTTACGGCAACCGCTTTGTCGAGCGTCCGGTGTTGCTGTCATGGATCGCGGCGGCGATCGGCAAGCTGTTCGGTGGTGTCAATGTCTGGTCGGCGCGGCTGCCGCATCTGTTGTTCTTGCTGGCGGGCGGCCTGATGGTATTTCACCTGGTGCGGCCGATCACCCGAACCGCGCCGGCGGTGTTCGGCGCGCTGTGCTGGTTCACCTGTTCGATGGTCGCGCAGAAATTCATCACGGCGGAGCCGGACGTTACCCTGTCGGTGCTGCTGTTCAGCGCTTTTGGCGTGTGGTGGAAAGGCGCAGAGCGGGGGGATGTCGCTCTGTCGCGCTGGCTGGCGGTCGGCTTGCTGCTGGGCGTCGCTGGGCTGACCAAGGGGCCGCAACCGATTGCCTATTTCACGCTGGGCGTCGGCGCCTATCTGCTGCTGCGGCGACGCTGGCGCGATCTGCCGGGTTTACTTGTCGCCAACGCGATCGCCGTGGTGATCGTCGGCGCCTGGTATCTGGCTGTCTCGCAGCCAGGCGATCTGCAGGGGTGGAAGAACCATTCGCGTCTGGCGGATGGCATGTCAGCCGCGCAGTGGCTCCGCGATCATCTTGATTTCACCGCCAGTCTTTTTGTCGAATGGTTGCCAGGCTCGCTGCTGCTTGGCCCGGCGATCGTTGCGCTGTGGCGTCGGGAAGCTTTCCGCGACAATGATCTGTTGCTCGCCGTCGTGCTGTACGCGGTCGCCGGCTCGCTGGTCCTGCTGGTATGGCCCGGCGGCGTCGCCACCCGTTACGCGATGCCGGCCAGTCTTGCGCTGGCCGTGCTGGCGGGAGTTCTGTTCGACCGCTGGTGGAGCAGCCGTGGGTGGCTGATCGGCGCCGGCAATACGGTGGCCATCAGCATTTCAGTCTATCTGGTTCTGCTTGGATGGGTGGCGATGCCGCTGGCGCCCGATGGGTTTCGCCAGACCCGTATCGCCGCGCAGACCATCGAGGCTGTCCGCGCGCTGCGGCCGGGAATGCTGTATGTCAGCCCGGCAGCAACCAATCTGAATATCCTGGCCTATCTCGCGGCGCCCATTCGCATCATGCCGCTGACGGACATCGAACAATTGACGGCGGCGGCATGGGCGCTGCTGACGCCGGCGGAACTCGCGGTACTGGCCGCCCGCAAGCCGAACCTGCGGCTGGTTTTGCATGCCGCAATCCCGGATAAGACCCAGGCCCGGATAGTCGAGATTTGGCCGCAGTGAGGCGGTAATGCACGACAAGGCGAGTTTGCAGCCGATTTCCAATGCTGTTACCAAGCGCCGACCTGTCGCCCGCCTGAATTGTGAGATCCGCTAGTGCTGAGATGGCCCTCCCTGCGGCAGCCGCTCGATGTGCTGTTTCTGCTGACCTGCCTGCTGCTGACCGCGGATGTGCTGGTTCCCGAAATCTGGGGCCATGGCAAGACCAAGGATTATGCGCTGTGGTTCTGGGCCGGGCAGCAGGTGCTGAATGGCAGCGATCTTTATGCGCGCACGACCAATGGCATGCTGGATTTCATCTATCCGCCGCCGCCGGCGATCCTGCTGGCGATCCCGGCCTTGTTTGGCAAGATTCCGCTCTATGTCGTGCTGTCGGTCCTGAATTCGGTGGCGTGGGCGCTGACCAGCCAGCTCAGCAATGCGATGACCGGCTCGGAAAAAATTCCGGCGCCGTGGCTGGCGGCGCTGCCGGGCTTCGCCACTATTACCTTCGTGTTCGACATGTACGATCTCGGCCAGCCCAATCTGGTGCTGCTGGCGATGATGTTGCTCGGCTTCTGGTTCATGCAGAAGGATCGGCCATGGCTTGGCGGCGGCATGTTCGCGTTGGCCACCGCGATCAAGGTGTTCCCGGTGGCAGTGCTGCCCTATCTGCTATGGCGACGACGCTGGGCGGCCTCCGCCAGCATGATCGCCTGCACGCTGCTGCTGTTGTTCGTGCTGCCGGCACCGATCCGCGGCTATCAGCGCAACATCGCGGAAGTGAAGACCTGGTTCTCGGCGATGGTCGGGTCCAGCTCGGAGAAGGGGTTCGGCCAGCGCGACGAGCAGAACTGGTCGTGGGTCAATCAGTCGGTGATCGCCGTGACCCACCGTCTGGTGCGTCCGATCAATTACCATCTCGACGAGCCGCGGAAGCCGGCGCAATATATGAATCTGGTGAGCGTCGATTACAAAACCGCGAACTGGATCGTGCTCGCGGTGTCAGGTCTGATCGGCCTCGGATTCATCTGGGCGATTCCCGCCCGGTCGAAAATGACGCCACGCTCGACCGCCGAGGAACTGGGCATCCTGTTCTGCCTGATGACGGTGGCGTCGCCATTGGCGCGGCAATATTACTTCATGTGGCTGTTCCTGCCGCTCACCGTGCTGATGCATCGCGCGGCGTTCGATGAGCGTCCAGCCGTTTGCAAGGCAACGTGGACGTTGCTCGGCATCGTCGGCGCGCTGATGCTGCTGTCGTTGCCGGTGTTTCCGAGCATGCTGCAGGCGTGGGGCAATAATCTGCTGGCTACCGCGATCCTCGCCGGCGGGCTGATCTGGCATATGCACCATCCACCGGCGTCGCTGGTTTCGCCGCGGCTTCCCGCTAAACTCGCCTGAACAGACTCTCTCGCTCAAGGATTTCGCGCATGTCCAGTACCCCGCAGCTCCAGCCGGTTCTCGATCACATCGACGCGGAGTTCGACCACGCGCTGGAGCGGCTGTTCGCGCTGCTGCGGATCAAGTCGATTTCCGCCGATCCGGCCTTCGCGGACGACTGCCAGAAGGCCGCGGCGCATCTGGCGGCGGACATCGCGACGCTCGGCTTCGATACCGAGGTGCGGCCGACCGCCGGACACCCGGCGATCGTCGCCACCGCCCGTGGCAACACCGGAAAGCGTCCGCATGTGCTGTTCTACGGCCATTACGACGTGCAGCCGGTCGATCCGCTGGAGCTATGGACGCGCCCGCCCTTTGAGCCGGTCGTCACCAAGCACGCGGATGGCCGCGACATCATCGTGGCGCGCGGCGCGCAGGACGACAAGGGTCAGCTCTCGACCTTCGTCGAGGCCTGCCGCGCCTGGGTCAAGGTCACCGGTTCGCTGCCGATCGACCTCACCATCTGCATCGAGGGCGAAGAGGAGGTCGGTTCGAAGAATTTTGTCGCCTTCCTCGAGGCCAACAAGGCCGACCTCGCCGCCGACTTCGCGGTGGTCTGCGACACCGGGATGTGGGATTCCGACACCCCGGCGATCACCACCGCGCTGCGTGGCCTGGTCTATGAGGAAGTGAAGATCACCGCCGCCAACCGCGATCTGCATTCCGGCATCTATGGCGGCGGCGCGCAAAATCCGATCCGGGTGCTGACGAAAATTCTTGGCGGCCTGCATGACGACCATGGCCGCATCACCATTCCCGGCTTCTATGACGGCGTGAAGGACCTGCCGCCCGACATTTTGGCGCAGTGGAACAAGCTCGGCCTCACCGCCGAGACCTTTCTGAAGCCGATCGGGTTGTCGATTCCGGCCGGCGAAAACGACCGTGCGCTGATCGAGCAGATCTCGTCGCGACCGACCTGCGACATTAACGGCATTTTCGGCGGCTACACCGGCGAGGGCTCCAAGACGGTGATCGCTTCGCATGCTTCGGCCAAGGTCTCGTTTCGCATCGTCGAGGGCCAGGACCCCGGCCGCATCCGCGACGCCTTTCGCGCCTATGTCACTGCGCGTCTGCCAGGCGACTGCACGGCGCAATTCCTCGATCATTCCAACGCGCCGGCGATTGCGCTCGACTGGAACATGAAGCCGCTCGCCGCCGCCAGGGCTGCCCTGACCGACGAGTGGGGCAAGGAGGCTTTGCTGATCGCTTCCGGTGCCTCGATCCCGATCGTGGCCGATTTCAAGCGCACGCTCGGCCTCGACACCGTGATGGTCGGCTTCGGGCTCGATGACGACAACATCCATTCGCCGAATGAAAAATATGATCTGAAGAGCTTCCAGAAGGGCATCCGCTCCTGGGCGCGAATCCTGGCGGCCTGTGCCAACGCGCCGAAATAATAGCTCCAGCCCTGGCAACTCCGGGGCGCGAGGGCGCAGCCCGAGCAAATCCGGAATCCCGAACTGTTCGGCGCGCAATCATTGCGGGATTCCGGGTTCG
>NZ_JANXTC010000254.1:0-6433 GCF_025356345.1 Tardiphaga sp. | reverse complement strand
TGGAGATGTTCTGCACCAGAGACGGTCAACCCAACACTTCGAGGTTCCGGGTTCGCACGCGGTCGGCTGCGCCACCCGTGTGGGCCCCGGAACGACGGCACTCCCCCATTCAAATCATTGAGCTTTCACACTCGAATATGTCGTCGCACCGGAGCGAACAACACATTCAATGGTGACATGAAACCATTTTCCGCTTGTCGCGACGACGTCCTGAAACCCGCTTTCCTTAACACTCCTCCCAACGAAGCCGCCATTGCGTTGCCTCACGGGAGCCGATCATGCAGAACGTCATCGCCATCAACGCCGCCGGCCAGCAGGGCATCATTGCCGCCCGCGCCACTTCGGATGAAATGCTGCTGGAAAACATCGCCGGCGGCGACCGGCACGCGATGCACACGCTGTATGCGCGCCACAACGTCCGGGTCTATCGCTTCGTGCTGCGGATGCTGCGCGACGCCAGCCTTGCCGAGGACCTGGTCAGCCAGGTGTTCCTCGACGTCTGGCGCACCGCCGGCCAGTTCGAGGGCCGCTCGCAGGTTTCGACCTGGCTGCTGTCGATCGCCCGCTTCAAGGCGTTGACCGCGCTGCGCCAGCGCAAGCACGAGGACATCGACCAGGACGATGTCCTGGAGATCGCCGACCAGGGCGACACCCCCGAAGCCTCGCTCGACCGCCGCCGCACCAGTGCCATCCTGCGCGCTTGCGTCGCCAAACTGTCGCCGGCGCATCGCGAGATCGTCAACCTCGTCTACTATCATGAGAAATCGGTCGAAGAGGTCGCAGCATTGATCGGCATTCCGGCCTCCACGGTGAAGACGCGGATGTTCTATGCCCGCAAGCAACTGGCCGGGCTCCTGAAAAGCGCCGGCATCGATAGCCTCGCGGCGTGATCCGCGAGGCTTTTCCGGATTTTAGTTCAACCTCTCAACCTCCACGACCCGGACGGGATGCCCCCTTCCGGGTCGTTTTCTGTCCGGTACGAAATGCCGCGGCGATAACGGCGCAGACCGCTCTCACGAACACGTGACGCGCGCGAGGTAACGACGGCCCCCCCGGCGGCGAAGCACCATCAAGCGTCTGTCATGCCATACGGCCTGACAGGTAGGACCCATGGATGCGGCCAATGTTTAATCTCGCTCTCGCTTTGCTGGCCGGCATCGTGACCATCGTCACCCCCTGCACGTTGCCTGTGTTACCGATACTGCTCGGTTCATCCCTCGGACAAACCAGCCGAGCCCGGCCCGCCCTGATCGCTGCCGGGTTTGTCGTGTCGTTTTCATCCGTGGCGCTGCTGCTCGGCGGACTGACGCAGATTTTCGCGTTCGATCCGAATGTGCTTCGCATGGCGGCCGCCGTACTTCTGTTGGGGTTCGGCCTGCTGATGATATTTCCAGCGCCGTTTGAACGGTTGTCCAGCCATCTCGGCGGATTCTCCGGCGGCGTGGCCACCCCCGACCGCAGCAATCTTGGCGGCTTCGTTCTCGGCACGACGCTGGGCCTGATCTGGACGCCATGCGCGGGGCCCGTGCTCGGCTCGATCCTGACCATCGTGGCGACCTCGCGAGACATTACCCGAGCCAGCATACTGATGGTCGCTTACGCCATCGGCGCGGCGATCCCGATGCTGGCGATTGCCTATGGCGGACAGGCGGTCACCCGCCACGTGCGCAGCGTGGCGCGGATTTCGCCGCGGCTGCGGCTGGGCTTCGGCGTCGTCGTGATCG
Organism: Tardiphaga sp.; assembly: GCF_025356345.1. Taxonomy (GTDB): domain Bacteria; phylum Pseudomonadota; class Alphaproteobacteria; order Rhizobiales; family Xanthobacteraceae; genus Tardiphaga. Next base: position 4,709 of record NZ_JANXTC010000254.1, on the reverse strand, counting down.
GCTTCGCGGTCGCCTCCTACTTTCAGTACGACACGCTGATCGTAGCGTGGCTGACAGGATTTTATCCCACCGGCCAGATCGGCCTTTGATACCCTCGTACTGGAGCTTGCCATGACTCTTCGATCGCTTGCGACCTCGGCCTCCGTTATCGGTCTTTGCCTGAGCGGCGCCGCGGCGCCGGCATTCGCCGCCGAGGCGGTACCGGTACAGATCGCCGCCGCGCGGGACGCGGCACCCGACTTCGTCGGGCTCGGCAACTGGTTCAATTCAGCGCCGCTCCGGATCGCCGACTTGCGCGGCAAGGTCGTTCTGGTGAATTTCTGGACCTATGGCTGCGTCAACTGCGTCAACACGCTGCCGCACCTCACCGCGCTTTATGCGAAATACAAGAACCAGGGTTTCGTGGTGATCGGCATCCACACCCCGGAGTTCCCGTTTGAAAGATCGTCCGGCAATGTCCAGGCCGCGCTGAAGCGTCACGGCATTACCTACCCGGTGGCGCAGGACAATGAGTCGAAGACCTGGAATGCCTTCGGCAACCGCTTCTGGCCGGCGCAATACATCGTCGATCAAAGTGGACAAATTGTCTACCACCATGATGGCGAAGGCCAATATGAGCAAATCGACCATGCTGTCAGCAGCTTGTTGAAGACTGGCAGCTAAGCGAGGTGGCGGCCGCGGCATGGTATCGCAGCGGCCGCTGTGATACTGTTCGGGACCATATCATATTGGATGACCCGATGTTCGAAGGCTGGGATGCGATCGTTTTGGCGCGGGCGCAATTCGCCTTCACTATGTCATTTCACATCATCTTTCCGGCGTTCTCGATCGGGCTGGCGAGCTATCTCGCGGTACTGGAAGCACTGTGGCTGTGGACCGGGCGTGACGTCTTCATCAACCTGTTCAATTACTGGCTGAAGATCTTTGCCATCGCCTTCGGCATGGGCGTCGTCTCGGGCATCGTGATGTCCTACCAGTTCGGCACCAACTGGTCGGCCTTCGCCGACAAGGTCGGCCCGGTGATCGGGCCGATGATGGCCTATGAGGTACTGACAGCGTTCTTCCTCGAGGCCGGTTTTCTCGGTGTCATGCTGTTCGGGCTCGAAAGGGTTGGGCACCGGCTGCATTTCCTCGCGACGCTGATGGTGGCGATCGGTACGTTGTTCTCGGCGTTCTGGATCCTGTCGGCGAATTCCTGGATGCAGACGCCGGCCGGCTATGCCATCAACGCCGCCGGGCAGTTCGTCGCCATCGACTGGTGGAAGGTGATCTTCAATCCGTCTTTTCCCTATCGCCTGGTCCATATGGTGCTGGCGGCGTATCTGACGACCGCACTGGTAGTCGGCGCGGTCGGCGCGTTCCATCTGTTCAAGGATTCCCGGCTGCCCGGCCCGCGCGTGATGTTCTCGATGGCAATGTGGATGGCCACCATCGTGGCGCCACTGCAGATTTTCGCCGGCGACCAGCACGGCGTCAACACGCTGCAACATCAGCCGGCCAAGGTGATGGCGATGGAAGGCCATTACCAGAGCCATCCCGACGGCGCGCCACTGATCCTGTTCGGACTGCCGAACCAGAAGGAAGCCCGGGTAGATTATGCCATCGAAGTGCCGAAGCTGTCGTCGCTGATCCTCAAGCATGACCTCAACGCGCCGCTCGCCGGCCTAGATACCATTCCGCGACAGGACTGGCCGCCGGTGCCGGTCACCTTCTGGTCGTTCCGCATCATGGTCGGGATCGGCTTCCTGATGCTGGCGCTCGGGCTGGTCAGCCTGGTGATGCGTTTCCGCGGCCAGCTCTATCAGTCACGCTCGATGCTGGTCTTCGCCATGGCGATGGGACCGGCGGGGTTTGTCGCGGTGCTGGCCGGCTGGGTAACCACCGAGGTCGGGCGACAGCCCTTCACGGTGTTCGGACTGCTGCGCACCGCCGATTCCGTGTCGCCGCTGGCGGCACCGGCGGTGGCGTCGTCGCTGATCGCGTTCGGCATCGTGTATTTCCTGGTCTATGCCGCCGGCGGCATCTATCTGGCACGGCTGATGGCGGCCCCGCCGCACCATGGCGAGGAAGGCCCGCGCGGCGAGGACGGCCCGGTGCGTGCCGCCGGCCTCACGCCCGTCCCGGCAATGTCCGCGCCAGGACAATCGTCATGATCGACATTGCTACCGTGTGGGCCTTCATCATCGCCTTTGCCGTGTTCGTCTATGTGGTGATGGACGGCTTCGACCTCGGCATCGGCATGTTGTTTCCGCTGTTTCCGGAAAAGGCCGACCGCGACACGATGATGAACACCGTCGCGCCGGTGTGGGACGGCAATGAAACCTGGCTGGTGCTCGGCGGCGGCGGGCTGATGGCGGCGTTTCCGCTGGCCTATGCGGTGCTGATGCCGGCTCTGTACACGCCGATGATCGTGATGCTGCTCGGACTGGTGTTTCGCGGCGTCGCCTTCGAATTCCGTTGGCGCACGACGCGTGAGCGCAATCTGTGGGATATCGCCTTTGCCGGCGGCTCCCTGCTGGCGACCTTGGCGCAGGGCGTGGCGCTTGGCGCCATCCTGCAGGGCGTCAGCGTCTCCGGCCGGCAATATGGCGGCGGCTGGTGGGACTGGCTGACGCCGTTCAGCGTGCTGACCGGGCTGGCGCTGATCGCAGGCTATGGCCTGCTCGGCGCGACCTGGCTGGTGATGAAGACCGAGGGCCAACTGCGCGATCGTGCCGGTCGGCTCAGCCGCTGGCTGCTGTTCGCCATGCTCGGCGCCATCGCCGCGGTTAGCCTCGCGACGCCGTTCCTCGATCACGAATATGCCACGCGCTGGTTGGCCTGGCCGAACATCCTCGGTACCGCGCCGGTGCCTGTCGCGGTCGTCGCCGTGACCATCGTACTGCTGCGCAGCCTCAAGGCCCAGCAGGACTATCGGCCGTTTTTCCTGTCGCTGTTGCTGTTCGCATTGTCCTATGCGGGTCTGGGCATCAGTATGTGGCCCTACATCGTGCCGCGCAGCATCACCATCTGGCAGGCCGCCGCCCCCGACAACAGCCTGGTGTTCATGAGCTACGGCGTTGTCGTGCTGGTGCCGCTGATCCTCGGTTATACCGGCTGGGCCTATTACGTCTTCCGCGGCAAGGTCCGGGCCGGCGCGGGCTACCATTGATGCCACCGCCTGTTGAGACGCCGCGGCCTTTGTGGCAACGCCTGTTGTGGTTCATCGCGCTGTGGGCTGGCGGCGTGGGCAGCGTGACACTCGTTGCCTATGGTCTGCGGCTATGGATCGCGGCGAAGTAAGCCGGTCACGGGCCCCCGACGTTTACTGGTTCAGTTAACGCGGTTGTGATACATAACGACAAAAGTTCACCGGAGCCCCTGCGATGATTCAGGTTCGACGTGCCATCTGGCTTCAATTCGCGCTCGCCGCCGGCGTGCTGCTTTGGGCATCGACGGGGTTCGCGGCGCAGCCCGATGTCGGCGACGAGCCCGGCCTGATCGCCGACGACACCGTGGAACTGGAGCCGGAGTTCCAGAAGAAGATGGTGCTGTACCGTACCACCGAAGCGCCCGGCACCATCATCATCGCCACCGCCGAACGCCATCTTTATCTGGTGCAGGGCAATGGCCGCGCGTTGCGCTATGGCATCGGCGTCGGCCGCGACGGTTTCACCTGGCAGGGTCTGCTGAAGATCTCGCGCAAGGCGGAATGGCCGGACTGGACGCCGCCTCCGGAGATGATCGAGCGCCAGCCCTATCTGCCGCGCTTCATGGCCGGCGGCCCCGGCAACCCGCTCGGCGCCCGCGCGCTGTATCTCGGCGCCACCGTCTATCGCATCCACGGCACCAACCGGCCCGACACCATCGGCACCGCCGTGTCATCGGGCTGCTTCCGGCTGGTCAATTCCGACGTCGCCGATCTGTACGACCGGATCCCGGTCGGCACCAAGGTGATCGTGCGCCAGAGGCCCGAACTGTAACACCCGCCCCGATCTTCCCACCTTTCTCCGATTGCCGGTGAGTAAACCCATGTGGATGAAGCGAACCTTTGCGACCGGCCTTGCCATCGGCCTCGTTGTGGCTGTCGGCATTGCCGCCGCCGCCATTACCTATGAACGCTACGACACCAAGACGCTGAAGCGCACGCTTCGCCGCGATGCCGTGCTGTGCGGCGTCAATACCGGGTTGCCGGGCTTCTCGACGCCGGACGACAAGGGCAACTGGGCCGGCTTCGATGTCGATTTCTGCCGCGCGGTCGCCGCCGCGATCTTCAACGACCCCAACAAGGTGCGTTTCGTGCCACTCGACGCCACCGACCGCTTCAAGGAATTGCAGAGCCGCAAGGTCGACATCCTCAGCCGCAACTCAACCTGGAGCCTGTCGCGCGAGACCAATTACGAACTGTATTTCCCGGCGGTATCTTATTATGACGGCCAGGGTTTCATGGTGCCGAAGGCGCGTAAGCTCGACGCCGCGCTCGATCTCGACGGCAGCAAGGTCTGCGTGCAGGACGGCACCACCACCGTGCTGAATCTCGCCGACTATTTTCGGAGCAACAACATCAAATATGCCGAGCTGAAATTCGCCAGGCTCGACGACGCCGTGAAGGCCTATAATGCTGGCCAGTGCGACACCTTCACCGCCGACGCCTCGCAGCTTTATGCGCTGCGGCTGACGCTGGGCCGGCCCGACGACCATGTCATCCTGCCCGACGTGATCTCCAAGGA
>NZ_JANXTC010000246.1:0-10702 GCF_025356345.1 Tardiphaga sp. | reverse complement strand
TGCTTGCGTCCGTGCTGCACTTTTACTCCGGCCAACCGCTGTAAAATCTCTCCGGCGTTGACAGATGCGCTTGATCAGAGTTATCGCGTCAGTTCAATGAACAGATCAAACTGCACTGGACGCAATCAGAAGGCCAGCGGTGTGCGAATCAGTTGATAGAGGCATTGAATCGCTAGTCGATCATCGGCTTCAATGCTGCGTCGCGCCTCTGCACTGGCATGGAAGCGAGCTGCAAGGTACGCTCTTGCTGTAGGCTCGATCCCAATAATTCCTTTCTGGGAAATCTGAATGTCAAACTCCGCGTCACCGTCTCTGATTTCATATCAGGCTGCCACCGAAGCGTTCCGGTCTGGAACGGATACACCGCGCGAATTTCTTGAGCGTGCGATTGACCGTCTTGAGGCTTTTGAGCCGACCTTGCGGGCATTTGCCCAGTTATCGCTGCCGCGCGCGCGTATCGCTGCCGACGCTGCCACGGCGCGATGGCGCGATGGCCGTCCTCTCTCACGCATCGACGGGATGCCAGTGGGCATCAAAGACGTGATCGAGACGTTCGATATGCCCACTGGCATGGGGTCCCCGACCCATGACGGCTACCGGCCGTTGCGGGACGCAGCCTCCGTGTATGCTTTGCGCGATGCTGGAGCGGCTGTTCTGGGCAAAACGAAGACAACCGAGTTTGCTGGCGGATATCCCACCGACACCCGCAATCCTCACGATCCGCAGCGCACCGCTGGAGGCTCTAGCGCTGGTTCCGCGAGTGCAGTGGGTGCCGGAATTCTGCCGGTGGCGCTTGGCACCCAGGTGATAGGCTCTGTACTGCGTCCCGCCGGCTTCTGCGGCGCGTTCGGCTATAAGCCGACCTACGGCGCGATCAACCGCGGAGGCAGCCATGACTTTCAAAGCCACAGCTGTATCGGCGTGATCGCGGCAAGCCTGGCAGACCTCTGGTGCACGACGTACGACATGGTGCAACGGTGCGGAGGAGATCCAGGCGAACCGGGCCTGATCGGAGCGGAGCAACTGGCCGGGCCGTTCAAGCCGAAACGCCTGATCCACCTGGAAACTCCGGGCTGGCAGCTCGCGACCGTCGAAGCGCGCCAGCAACTTGAAACCAGACTTGCCGCATTGAGCGCAGCCGGTGTCGAGATCGTTACTCGCCGCAGCGATCCGGCGGTCGACGCGCTGGAAACTTCACTGAACGACATTTTGCAATTCGGTTATGACATCATCGGCTACGAATCGCGCTGGCCGTTGAAAAGCGTTGCTTACCGCGACCGTATGGGGGTGAGCCCCGGCGTGCTGGCTCAGATCACTAAATCCGATGCTCTGGGCCTTGAGGGCTATCGGGCATTGCTGGCGCGACGCGTGGCGCTACGTGCGGAATTTGAACAGCTTGCGGCGACAGCCGACGCCTTCATTACGCTGGATGCCTTGGGTGCTGCGCCGAAAGGTATCACCTACACTGGAAATGCATCGTTCAATGTGGCCGCATCGGTCCTGGGCACGCCCGCGCTGACGCTGCCGGTCTTTGCTGACGAGGGCATGCCGCTCGGACTGCAGTTGATCAGCGGGCAACACACTGATCACAAGCTTTTTGCTATTGCCCGCTGGGTTCTCACCGCTGATTGATGACTGCCAAGGGAGCTACTTTCGAATCGGCCCAAAAGTCTTCTAACGCACGGGGGTGCGTTGCAGCGCGTCTGTCCTTGGTGAAGCTCTTTCTGTTGGTTTGGAAGGTGCCTATGAATCGACCAACGCGCGGAAGCTGTGACGTTGCACGGCCTAATCGTTGTCCGATTCAAAATTCTCCATCAGAAGTGCGAGCGTTTCGAAGAGTGCGCGGACTTGTTTTTCGTCCATGCCGCGGCGGGCGCGCGCGTTGGTGTCGGACACGCATTTCACCAGTTTGTCTTTGGTCGCAAAACCGGATTTGGTCAGGAAAACGTTGACTTTGCGGCGATCCTCGTCGTTTCGCACCCGACGGATCAGCTTTTTTTGTTCGAGCGACATGAGGTTTGCCGTCGAGGTCGCAGGCGTAATCCCGATCCGGGCGGCCAATTCGACCTGGGTGATCCCATCGGCATCCCATAAATACTGCAGATGCTGAAATTCGCCGAAACTGACGCCAAGCTGCGCCAGCTCAAGAGTAAAAAAGCGACTGTAGATTGCGTGCGCATCTCTGAGCAGACGCCCCACAGCCATGTAAGGTGTCTTGTTGGGAGCTTTCGTCACGCGCAGGGGCAGGGGCGACTTCGACATCTGGTTGTTGATCAGTCATGCGCAAGGATGGGCTAGAGAACATGCAGTACAAGTGGCGATAGCGTCTGAAATAGGCGCGATTAAATGCAGTGTCCAGTCCTTCGGCAGAGCCTCCATCGTAGGCAGGGAGGCCGCGCCGGCGCGGGACTCGCCCAAATCTGTTGGCTGATGTCAGAGCGCAGCGGAGGCCGCGACGATAACGTCGATCGATGCGGCGATGGCAGGACCAGTGTCGCCTCTCAGCGCCAGCAAGGTTGCGATCTGTCTGTGCAACTCAATGACCGGCGTATTCTGTGGAGGAGCTGAAGTCGTCGGTTGTCGCTGCAGCCATGCAGCCAGCATATCGTTTTCGATTCTCTCGGCGCAAAGTTCGCTGGCCTTGATTTGCGCGCGCAGCGTCTCGGTGGCGTCGTTTGGCGCCGGCTCCGGCCCGGTCTTCAGGTCGGTACGCAACTGCCGAAGCCGATCGATCACAGTCTCCCGCCAAGGCCGGCAATGAGCCACCATCGCATCAAGATCGGAGGACGATAACGGGATGCCGCGCTGCGCTGCGAAGGCCGTCATCAGCACCAGGATAACGTCCGCGCCGGCGTCGTCTTGCAACCGCAGGCAGGCCTCGGCGACGCCTGGCCGCTCATAGATCCGCAGCATGAAGGACCAGCTCTCGCCGGCGAGATCGCTGTTCGGAAGGGGCATCGCCGTCACGATTGCTCAGGTGCTCTCATGCTTCCCGTCCAGGTCTCGACCGCTGGCGGGCAGCAGGCCGTTCCAGCGATCGACGACGGCCCCGTCGATGTCGAACAGGTCGAGCACCCGGCCCAAGGTCTGATCGACCATTTCCTCGAGGGTCTTGGGGCGCGTGTAGAAGGCAGGCACCGGCGGATAGACAATCGCGCCGATCTCTGTCGCAGTCACCATCGCGCGCAGGTGACCCAGATGCAGCGGCGCTTCGCGGACCATCAGTACGAGTCGCCTGCGCTCCTTGAGAACGACGTCAGCGGCGCGCGTCAGCAGCGACGACGTGACGCCGGTGGCGATCTCTGCGAGGCTCCGCATGGAGCAGGGGGCGACGACCATTCCCAGCGTCTGGAACGAGCCGCTGGAAATGGTCGCGCCAATATTGTCGGGTTGGTGCACGACATCGGCCAGCGCAGTGACGTCGCTGACCTTCAAGTTCGTTTCCTGTGTCAGTGCGATCTTCGAGGATCGGCTCATGACCAGATGGCTTTCGACATCGGTTTCCTTGAGCAACTGCAGGAGCCGTACGCCGTAGATAGCGCCCGATGCCCCGGTGATTCCTACAATCAGGCGCCGTCGCATTGAAGCAGGCCGCATTGTCAATCGATACTCCATCACTTCGGAAGGCCCGGGAGCCTGCTTCACGACATCAGTTCGGGAGCGCTTCTCCGGACCGTAGGCTTATTCCGCGGCAGACACCATGGACCGGCGGCGAAGCTTTTCCGCAGAGAATACCGGATCGAGGTTGAACAGTTTCTGGGCGTTGCCGCCGAGAATATCTCTCTTCGACTGTTCGTTGAGAAACGGAAGATCATAGATCGTGCTTGGCAGATCCATATCCCAATGCGGGTAATCGGACGAATAAAGCAACTGTGACTTCGCATTGATCATTTTGAATGTGAGCTCGAGAGCCTCACGGTTGTCCACCATTTCCATCGGCTGGGACGTGTAGAACATCTCGCGCATATAGTCGCTTGGCTTGCGCTTCAGCAGCGGAGCATCCGAACTGCGCATCATGTATTCATTGTCGAGCCGCTGCATCAGGAACGGGATCCAGGCCAGCCCGCTTTCGATCCAGACTGTTTTGAGCTTCGGAAAACGTTCCGGCATGCCGTTGACCAGCCAGTTCATCATGTGGACCATGTTATGGAGCACGAAGCCCAGAGCATGGACCGAGATAAACCGGTTTGTCAGCGACATCATGCTGTCGCCCCAAGTATAGGCAGCATGGAAGCCGATCGGCAGGTTGCGTTCCTGCAACGCGGCGTACGTCTTGACGTAGGCATTATCGTGGACGCCCTTGTAGTGCGTCGCCGTGACCATGAAGCCGATCACGCCCTTCCGGTCACCGAATTCTTCGACCATCCTGTGACAGGCTTCTGGATCGTTGAACGGCAGATACAGCATTGACGTCAGCCGTGGCTCCTCCGCAAGGATATTGTCGCACAGCCATCGGTTGTAAGCACGCGCCAATTCGACTTCGACCTGAACCCGCGGGCAAGTAGAAATGTTCAGCATCGGAGTGGGAAACATGCAGGCCATGTCGACTCCCATCGCGTCCATCCAGCGCCGCATCAACGTAATGTCGCGATGGATGGTCAAGGGCACCTTTTCGGATTTGCGCAGCGGATAGCGCAAAACTCGTCCGGCCATTTCCTGGTACGAGCCATCGACTGATGTAACGCCGCCGCGCGACATACCTTGATACTTCGCTTCCTGCCGCAGAACGGGGTCTTCGATATACTCCGCAATCTCGCCGAAAGCTTCCGTCTCGTAGTGATGGGAGTCCACGTCCACAATCAGGAAATCGTCATACCGCCTAGTCTGCGACTGTGCGTGCGCGTTGGCAAGGTGGGCTTCGGTGTCGAAGTTGAATTGTGAGAAATCTCCTGGCGCGACATTATTGGTGGATGTCATGACGGCTCCGTTGCTCTGCCTTGAGTTGCTCTGCGGGAATGCCCAGGCGTGACACGGCTTGCCACGCGGCAAGTTCGAACACAGCCAAGTTAGCGCTGTTCAGCATGGCGCTGCAGCCGATCACGACGTCCGTTGCGGTCACGCCGCTGTTGCGTCCGAACGGCTTCGGCATGCAGCCAGCTTGCGCCTTTTCCGCGAAAATCCTCAAGATACCGCCGTACATTTGGCCAAGCGCCTCATCGGGAACATCCTGCAGGCGGCTTTGCTCGATCGCGTTCACGCAGCGCGAAAAGACTTCGCTGGCCAAATCGTCAAAGCTGACGCTACCGATGTCAAAGCTCGACATAAATCGCTCCCTCGCGCAACACGATCTCGAATTTTTGCAATTTCAATTTGGGATTGCAGACATTCAGTCCGGTTTCGAGATGGTACTCATACCCATGCCACGGGCAAACGATGTGAATGTCGTTCTCGTCAAACCGCTGCCCGACGAACAGGCCGGCCGCGTCGATCACATCCACCACTTGGGGCAGATTCAGACCTTCGCATGCTGGGCCACCCTGGTGCGGACAAAGATTGCGGTAAGCGTAGTACTTTGCATCGCGATAGATGATCCCAATGTCCAACAAGTCTATCCGCACGATCTTGGTCTCGTTTTCTGCGATCTCATTCTGGTTGCAAACGAAGTGCTCTGGCATGTCGCGCTCCAATCATATGAGGCCATATGATATACGCGCGGCGCGAATGTCAACGTCGTTCTAAATCGCCGGATGCAATGCGTTGGACTTCAGCGGTGCGCGTGACGGCGCAAGAAAGAGCATTGCATGCTCAAAGAAAACGCTTGCGTGAATTTACATCATCTAGTTACATACATTATGTAGTTATTAGTTGTTGCGTTGCACTCGCAGCGGCATGCGGAGATTGCTCCTGGTGCATTGTACCAGCCGTGTCGCAGTCTGGTGGCCGCTCGCGCGCTATCGGACCGGGACATGATCGAAAGGCGCGAAAGCGGCGGGCCAGAGCGTTGCGCGTGCGACAGGTCGAGCGTCGTTTCAGCGTCCTCAACAATTACGAGCGGACAATGGTACGCGCGCCGTTGTCCATCTATCAACGCATGGGAGGCAGTGGGTGGCTAAACCTGACAATATGAGCGATGGCGAATGGCAGACGCGCGTCAATCTGGCTGCATGCTACCGGCTGTTGGCTGCCAGCGGGTTTCACGATCTGACTTACAATCATTTGTCTGCTCGGGTTCCCGATGCCCCTCATCTGTTTCTGGTGAAAGGCGACGACCAGTTGTTTGAGCAGGCCACCGCGTCCTCGCTTGCACTGTACGATTTCGATGGCAACCAAGTACGCGAGTCGCCGCACAAGATTAGCCGCGGCGGCGTCGTCATTCATGGCGGTATACTTGAGGCTCGCCCGGACCTAGCCGCCGTCTTCCATACCCATAGCCCTGCCAACATGGGCATCGCCGCCCAGAATTGCGGTCTGCTGCCGATCTCTCAACATGCCATGTTGTTCTACAACTGCCTGTCGACCCACGATTTTCACGGATTCGAGTTCGATCTTGCGAGCCGCAAGAGCCTGGTCGATGACTTGGGAAGCAACCAGTCGATGATCCTGCGAAATCATGGCGCGCTTGTCTGCGGACGGACGGTGGCCGAGGCGTTCTACCTGCACCATTATTTCGAGATGTCGTGCCGTTCGCAGATTGCGGCGTTGTCGATCGGAGGGATCGATAAGCTGATCATTCCGTCACCGGACGTTTGTGAGCATGCGGCCCGGCAGATGCAAAGCAAGGGCGTCGTTAAGGAGAATGATCGGGACTGGAGAGCGTCGTTTGCCTGGGCGATGACGATCGCTCCGGATCTCGCCTCATAGTCTGCAAGGATCGACAAAGCACCTCGCAGGACTCGCCCCCAACCAGCCTTGCCCCGAACCTTCCCTGAAACAAGTCTATGAGTGCCGTCCGTGCCGGACCACTCGGGAGAACCTCGATGCGAAACCTCTTCACCATCTCCTTACTGCTCTTGAGTGTCGGTTGTGCGTCCGCCGCCGACGTTGTGCGCGTTGCGGAGGGGCCGTTCGTCTCGGCGGGTGCCTTCTTCATTGCGCGCGACAAGGGATACTTCAAGAAGCTCGGCATCGAGATCGAAACAACGCGATTCGAAGATGGCGCGATGGCAATCCCGTCGATCGTCGCGGGTGAGATCGATATCAGCAACATGCCCGCGTCGGCCAGCCTGTTCAACTCGGTCGCCAAGGGAGCGCCGCTGATCATCATCCTGGACCGCGGCAACGACAGCCCGGAGCGCGCCTACACCTCGATTTCGGTGACCAAGGACATCGCGGAATCCGGCGTTCGCACGCCGGCTGACTTCGGCAAGCTCAAGGGCAAGCGCATTGGCGTGGCGGTGATCGGCAGTATCAATCAGTACAGCATGGCCCGTGCGCTCGAAAAGGCAGGGCTTGATCCGACCAAGGATGTCGAGTGGATCAGCAATGTCTCGCAACCCGACCTGATGAAAATGCTTGGCCAGAAGCAGATCGACGCTGCGGCGATCTCGTACCAGTTCAGCATGTTCGCGCAGAACAACGGGGTGGGACCGATGGTTGCGACCGGAGGCGATATCGAGCCCAACGCCCAGATCGCGACCTTTTCGGTGCGCAAGGACTTCCTCGCCAAAAAACGCGATGTCGTGGTGCGCTGGGCAATGGCCTATCTGCAAGGCGTCAAGGATTTCAACGCCGCCGCGGCTGATCCGAAGGGCCATGCGGCGGAAATCGACATCCTCGCCAAGAATACCGTGCTGAACAAGCCGGAACTGCTCGCCGCGATCGCCCCGCATTGGTCTGCCGTCAACAGCGACGGCGTGCCGAACGTCGACTCCATCATGGCGATGCAGGACTTCTGGAGCGCCCGATTCAATCTCGTGCAGCGCAAGGTATCGCGTGAGCAACTGTTCGATCTAACCGTTGCCAGCGAAGCACTAACGCGCCTGAAGGCCGAGCATCCGTTCGATTGAAGACCCGCCAACAGCCAGCCATCACCATTAAGGGCCACGTTCATGTACAGAGATCTTCGGGAATTCATCGACCAGGTCGAAGGCGTGGGCGCCCTGCGGCGTGTCCACGGTGCGGACCCGAAGTTTGAACTTGGCGGGATCACGGAGGTTGCTGCGGGCTCGCCGGATTGTCCGGCATTGCTGTTCGACAACATCGTCGGGTTTGGATCGGGCTACCGCGTCTTTTCCAATGCGACCACCAGCCCCCAGCGCGCCGCGCTTGCCTTGGGGATCGATCCGCAACTGCGCCCGGTTGACGCGTTGAAAACATGGAAGGAGAAGCGCGGCACCCTGAAGGCGGTCGCGCCGGCCATGGTCAAGGACGCTCCGTTCTTCGAAAACAGCTTTGAAGGCGATGACGTTGATCTCGGCAGGTTTCCTGTGCCGACGTGGCATCCGAAGGATGGAGGCCCCTACATCGGCTCCGGCAGTCTGGTGGTGACCGGCGATCCGGACAGCGACTGGATCAATGCGTCGATCTATCGAGTACAGGTGCACGGCAAGAATTTGGTGACCGTGCAGTTCGATCACCAGGGGCGCCATGGTGCCATCATCGCGCGAAAATACTGGGACGAGGGCAAGCCGTGCCCCATCGTCATTGTCAACGGCCAGGATCCCGCGTTGTTCGTCGCAGGTTTCGAGTATCTGCCCGAGGGCGGGTCGGAGTACGAATTCGCCGGCGCCATCAAGGGCGTGCCGCTGGACGTCGTCAGGGGGCCGAGAACCGGTCTGCCGATCCCGGCCTATGCCGAAATTATCATGGAGGGCATGCTGCTGCCTCCCTCTGAGATAACATTGCCTGAGGGACCGTTCGGCGAATTTACCGGTTACTATGCCGCGGACACCCGGCCGGCCGCGGTCATGCGGGTGGACGCCGTGTATCACCGGACGAACCCGATCCTGTTTGGATCTCCGCCGCTGAAGCCGCCGCGCTTCCACTTTGGATTGCCGATGCGGGCCGCGACCATTTGGGGCAATCTGGAAGCCTGCGGCGTCACCGACGTGGTCGGTGCGTGGCAGCATGTCTCGCAACTGATGACCGTCGTTGCGCTGAAGCAGCGTTATGCTGGACACAGCAAACGTGCCGCCCTGATTGCTGCGGCGAACAGTTACATGGGACGGCTTGTCGTGGTGGTCGACGAGGATGTCGATCCGTCGAACCTCGCCGACGTGATGTGGGCGGTGACTACGCGTTGCGAGCCATCCGAGGCAGTGGACATCGTGCGCAACGCATGGACATCGTCGCTGGATCCACGTCTGCTCCCGGCCGCGCGGGCGGCCGGCGCGACGTCCCACTCGAAAATGATCATCGACGCCTGCAAGCCGTTCTCGTGGATCAACGAATACCCCATCTCGTCGGCGCTGATGCCGGCGGAGGCAGCTGAGATCGAAGCCAAGTGGCGTCATGCGCTGTCGCCGGCCGCCTTTTGCGGGGTGCCAGAGTGAATATCTCGGTCGAGAATGTCCGCCAGGTGTGGCCCGGGCGTGCGGGCTCTGAAGTAGTCGCGCTCGCGGGAGTCAGCCACCATTTCAGGTCTGGCAAATTCTCCTGCATTCTCGGGCCCAGCGGATGCGGCAAGAGTACGCTGGCGCAAATTGTCGGAGGCCTGGAAACGGCGACGTCCGGCACGGTCACGATCGACCATCCTGATCGGCCGGGGCACGCCGTTCCGCTTGGATCGCAGTCCGTGATGGTCTGGCAAAACCAGAACCTGTTTCCATGGCGCACCATCCTCGAGAATGTGGCGTTCGGTCTGGAAATGGCGGGCATGCCGTTTGCTGAGCGCACAGACCGCGCCATGGCGTTGATCGCTTCCGTTGGGCTGCGGGGATTCGAGAAGCATTTCCCGCCGCAATTGTCCGGCGGCATGCGGCAGCGCGCAGCGCTGGCGCGGGCACTGATCATGGATCGTGGGGTGCTGCTGATGGATGAACCATTCGGTGCCCTTGATGCCCAGACCAAGATCGTCATGCAGGAGGAACTGCTGAAGATCTTTGAAGCCACCCGCAAGACGGTGATCTTTGTGACTCATTCGATAGACGAAGCCATTCTGCTTGGCGATGAGGTCGTTGTGATGACGGCACGCCCCGGCCGCATCAAGGAGGTCATTCCCGTCGACCTGCCGCGACCGCGGTCGTTCGATCTGGTGAGTACGCCGGCGTTCGGAAAATTGTTTGATCGCGCCTTCCATCTGATACGGGACGAGGTGACCAAGGCGATGGCGGAAATGAACCAGCCCGGCAGCACGACATGATCCAGATTTCAGACAAGCGGCTTCTGGCTGAACGGATTCTTCCAACCCTGAGTATTGTTGGGTTTGTCGCGGCTTGGCAGATTTTCGTCGACGTCCGCGAAATTCCGCCGATCTATCTCCCGGCACCTACCGAAATCGTCAAAACGCTGTGGGAAATGATCCTGGACGGATCGATTTTCGTCCATCTCGGTGTAAGCCTGCTGAGGATTTTTGCAGGCTTTCTGCTCGCGGCCGTCTGCGGGATCGTGGTCGGACTCCTGATGGGGATGTCGCGTATTTTTGAGCGCATCGCCGATCCCTGGATAGCGGCGCTGTACCCGTTGCCGAAGATTTCGCTGATTTCGGTTCTGATATCGCGAAGCTTCGCAAGCGCTTGCGCGCTGCGCCACAACGCGCGCCGAATTGTCGGCGCCGTACAATTTGAAAGTGTTGAAACTCGACTTGGCGCAATTACAGCGCGAT
>NZ_JANXTC010000244.1:0-8693 GCF_025356345.1 Tardiphaga sp. | reverse complement strand
GCGCTCTGGCGTGGTATCCGACGTCGGCTTGCGCGGTCATGGCTTTACTCAACGGGCGGCGGTGCGGCCGAACAGGCCGTTCGGGCGCCAGATCAGGATCACGATCATCATGGTGTAGATCACGAATGGTCCCATCTTGGGGACGTAATATTTTCCGGCGACGTCGCCGATGCCGAGCAGCAGCGAGGCCAGAAACGGCCCGGTGATGCTGGAGGAGCCGCCGACGGTCACCACGATCAGGAAGTAGATCATGAATTTCAGCGGGAAATACGGATCGAGGCCGAGGATTTCGGCACCAAGCGCGCCACCCATGCCGGCCAGGCCGCAGCCGAACGCGAAGGTCAATGCGAACACCTGCGGCACGTTGATGCCGAGACCGGAGGCGGCGCGCGGGTCGTCAACCGCCGCGCGCAGCCGGCTGCCGAAGCGGGTTTTCGACAGGATCAATTGCAGGGCGATGGTCAGCAGCCCGCAAATCACGATGATCATCAGCCGGTAGCGGCCGACGCCGAGGCCAAAGATGTCGATCTGGCCCTGCAGGTAGGCCGGCAGATGAATAAAGGTCTGCGACGATCCCATGAAATAGTCGCAGGCGGTGACCGACATGAACACCAGACCGATGGTGAACAGCACCTGGTCGAGATGGCTGCGGGTGTAGAGATGGCGGTACAGCGTGCGCTCCAGCAGCGCACCGACCGCGGCGCTGACCAGGAAGGCGATCGGCAGGGCGGCGAAGAACGGCAGGCCGGAGCGATTGACCAGCACGGCACAGACATAGCCGCCGGCCATCGCGAACGCGCCGTGGGCGAGGTTGACGAAATTCATCAGCCCCAGCGTCACCGCCAGCCCGCACGCCAGCACGAACAGCAACATGCCATAGGCGACGCCGTCGAACAGGATGGTGAGAAGGGTCATCAAGCGCAGTTGCTTTCTTGTCCCTCCGCCCGCGTCTTCGCGGTGGGGAGGGTGGCCGGCCGACAGGCCGGTCGGGTGGGGGTAGTACAGCGATAAGAATGGCGCGTCGGACGCGCCCCAACCCGGCCTCCCCCCGAAAGTACGGGGGGAGGCCGGCCGTCATCCGTTGCTCTTACTTCTTCGTCTTGCCGGGATCCTTGACGTTTTCGAAGGTAGCGAATTCGATGTTGTAGAGCTCGCCGTCGACCTTCTTGACCTCGCGAATATAGATATTCTGGATGATGTCGCGGGTTTCCGGATCGATCGAGATCGGGCCGCGCGGGCTCTCCCAGGCCATGCCCTTCATGGCGGCAATCAGCGAGTCGCCGTCGACCTTGCCGCCAGTCTTCTTGATCGCCTCGTAGATCAGATGGATGCCGTCATAGCCCGACACCGCCATGAAACCCGGGCGGCTGCCAAAAGCCTTCTTGTAGTCGGCGACGAAGGCCTTGTTCATGGCGGAGGGATGCGCCGCCGAATAGAGATGCGCGGTGACGGCGCCCAGCGCCGCGTCGCCCATATTGTTGAGCAGGTCATCGTCCATCACGTCGCCCGGTCCGATCACCTTGATGCCGGACTTGTCGAGGCCGCGCTCAGCATATTGCTTCATGAAATTTCCGCCCTGCCCGGCCGGCACGAACACGAACACCGCGTCGGGCTTGGAATCCTTCATGCGCTGCAGGAACGGCGCGAAGTCCGGATTGGCCAGCGGCACCTTGACCTCCTCGACCACCTCGCCGCCGCCGGCGACGAAACGCTCCTTAAAGAACTGCAGCGCGTCGTTGCCGGGCGCGTAGTCCGAGGTCAGGGTCGCGACCTTCTTGATGCCGTTCTTGGCAGCCCAGTCGCCGATGATGGTGGAGGACTGCGCCAGCGTGAACGAGGTGCGCACGATATAGGGCGAGCGCTCGGTGATGATCGAGGTTCCCGCGGCCATCACGACTTCCGGGATCTTGGCCTGGGTGGCGAGCGGCGCGGCGGCGAGAGCGGCGGGGGTCACGCCGAATCCGGCAATGACGCTGACCTTCTCATTGACGATCAATTCCTGCGCCAGGCGCTTGGTATTGTCGGGCAGCGCGGCATCATCCTTTAGGATGATCTCGATCTTCTTGCCGGCGACGCTGTCGCCGTTCTTCTGCATGTAGAGCTTGATGGCGTTATTGATCTGCTGGCCGGTCGAGGCCTGGCCACCGGTCATTGGCACGATCAGGCCAATCTTCACGCTTTCCTGCGCCTGCGCGACCGTGCACAACGAAAGAACCCCCGCGGCAGCGACCGTGGCGAAAACAAATTTCTTCAGCATGGTAGTCCTCCTGTGGTCGTCCCGTCGGCTCTTAGCGGCCGCAGATCATGGCTCGATACAATGTCACCCGCGATAACGAAGCCCGGCGGGGCTGTCAACGACAGGTTGACAACACAACCTGCGATGCTAACTGCCTCTGCATAGGTCAGCGTGGCATGCCTGCCGCGGGCCGCCAACCGGCTTTTGTTTTGAATGATAGCAATGTCGCTTTTTCCGGCGGACCTTCCCGATGTCGAAGCCCGTCATTAACCATGGACGTTACGTCCCCGCGCTGATCAATTTCCTCGGCAACAAGCTAGCGGGCGGCGCGTCGAGTGCCTATCGCCGCGAATTCGGGGTGGGCGTGACCGAGTGGCGCATCCTGTCGCTGCTGGCGGTCGAGAATTCCTGCACCGCACAACAGATCTGCCAGTTCTTCGACCTCGACAAGGGGCTGGTCAGCCGCACCACCCGATCGCTGGTCGACAATGGCAGCGTCACGGTTACCGAACCGTCCGGCGAGAGCAAGCGCGTGATCACGCTGACCCGCACCGGCCGCGCTTTGCACGACCGCATCATCGACCTCGCGCTCGACCGCGAGCGCGTGCTGCTGGAATGTCTCGAGCCGCACGAGGTCGATGTGCTGATCGGCCTGCTGCGCCGATTGCTGGCGCAGACGGCGGCCGTCAATGCCGTCCCGACCCGGACCGCCGCCCCCGCGGCAAGGAAACCGCGACGCAGTAAGAGCTGACTCGCCGGTCAGGCCCGTTAACACCGCAAAGCGATCGCAAATTTGCCGGTCGCCACCAATATTAATTCTGTTATGATTGACCGCAGTGCAACAGACGACCTCGCGCCATGCTTATATCTCGTCGTGTTCCAGCTCTGATCGTGCTCATGCTGATGGCCCCCGGCCTCGGCGGTTGTGGCTCCATCAGCGCATTCCTGGCCGGCGGCATGGCCGACCTGATCCCGGCCTGGGCCGGCGGATTGCCGCCCGACGCCCCACCGCGGCCGGGCACGCCGCAATATGACGAATACATGAAGCAGCGCGAAAGCAAGCCGTCGCCGGCGACGCTGAGCGGACCCGATCCGGCAAACTCGCCCTCCGCACAAGCGGTGCATTGATCGCACAGACGGCGAAGCCAGCTGAGATACAGACCCGGAATCCTGAATTGTTTTGAACATCTCCAGAACCTGAGCTGGACCGTTCCCGCCCCGGAATGACAGCAGCGGTCAATCGCACGGCATGAGATGTGCAACATCGGTCGCATGCACCGCATCCTGCTTACGCGGGTTTCAGGGAGATACTGGATGGCGACGGGAACGGTTGCGACATCGTCAGGCAGCACCCCACGAACTCAAGGGCGCGCTCAATGCCATCGGCACCAGCAGCGCGCAAAATTGATGGACGAGCTGACTGTGGCGGCGTTGCCGGAGGTGGCCTGAACGAGCATGCCGAACATCCTGCTGATCAATCCCAACAGCTCCGAGAACACCACCGCGATGATGGTCGGCATCGCCGCCGCTGGCGTGCCGGGTAACGTGCAAATCATTGGCGCCACCGCGCGCAAAGGTCCGATGATGATCACGACAGCCGCCGCGCTGGCGGCCAGTGCCGACGAAGTGGTGGAAATCGGCCTGCGCGACGGCGCCGGCTGCGCCGGCATCATTGTCAGCGCCTATGGCGACCCCGGCCTGAAGACGCTGCAGGACCGCGTCGCGATCCCGGTGGTCGGGATCTGCGAGGCCTCGATGCGCGAGGCGGCGCTCGGCGGCCGGCGTTTTGGCGTCGCCACCGTGACCCCCGAGCTGGTGGAATCGATCGAGCAGGCCGCGCGCGAACTGAACCTCAGCCATCTGTTTTGCGGCGTCCGCCTCACGCCCGGTGATCCCGTTGAATTGGCCAGGGATCCGGACCGGCTGCGGGCGGCACTCGCCGAGGCGGTGCGCGTCTGCCTGCAGAGGGACGGCGCCGACGTCGTGATCATTGGTGGCGGCCCGCTCGGCCAGGCCGCTTTGGCCCTGTCGTTGTTGTTCCGCGAGCCGATCATCGCGCCAATCCCCGCCGCGGTGCGGCGGCTGCTCGGGATGATGGCGGTGGAGGCCGCGCGGAGCAGGTAGCCGGCGTTTTCGCCATTCCGGAGCTGGCGCCGCGCCCGCCCCGCAAGACCACCTCAGTTCATGAACACCACGGTCTTCTTGCCGTTGAGAATGACGCGGTCCTCGAGGTGGTAGCGCATCGCGCGGGCCAGCACGCGGCGTTCGATGTCGCGGCCCTTGCGGACCAGGTCTTCGGGGGTATCGCGGTGGCTGATGCGCTCGACGTCCTGATCGATGATCGGGCCTTCGTCAAGATCGCTGGTGACGTAGTGGCCGGTGGCGCCGATCAGCTTGACGCCGCGGGCATGGGCCTGGTGATAGGGCCGCGCCCCCTTGAAGCCTGGCAGGAACGAGTGGTGGATGTTGATGCAGCGGCCGGCAAGTTTGGTGGTCATCTCATCGGACAGGATCTGCATGTAGCGCGCCAGCACCACCAGATCGGTTTCGGTGCTCTGCACCAGCGCCCAGATCGCCGCTTCCTGCTCGCGCTTGGTGTCCTTGGTGATCGGCATGTGGTGGAACGGGATGTCGCCGAAATCGAGGTTCTTGTAGGTCTCGCGCGGATGGTTGGAAACGATCGCGGTCGGAATCATCTCGAGATCGCCGGTGCGCCAGCGATACAGAATGTCGACCAGGCAATGGTCGGACTGCGACACCATCAGCATCACCCGGCGGCGGGTCTCGCGGTCGCGCATCTGCCAATCCATCTTGAAACGCTCGGCGATGGCGCCGAAACCGGTCTCGAGCTTGGGCAGGTCAACCGCGAGGTCGGCGGCGGTGAACACCACGCGCATGAAGAAATGGCTGGTCTCGACATCGGTGAATTGCTGGGCGTCGAGAATGTTCTGGCCGTTATGGGCCAGGAACGTCGAGACCGCGGAAACGATGCCCGGGCGGTCGGGACAGGACAAAGTAAGGACGAACTGGCGATGGGACATAGGCTGTAATGCTCGCAGGAACCGGTGATTGGCGCCCTGCTCTACCACCGGCGGCGGCCTTGCGCCAATCCCGCCTTGCGCTGCACTATGACCGTCATTGCCCACCCTCAGACCGCTCCCGGAGCGAAATACATGGCCGACAGACTCAACGGGTATCGCATCCTGATCCTGGAAACCCGCGAGGAAGCGCAGTTCTCCCGGCTGCTCGTCCAGCAGGGCGCCGACGTGCTGCAATGTCCGATGTTCACCATCCATGACGCGCCCGACCCCGGCCCCATCGAGGCCTGGATCGGGCGCGCCATCGCGCGGCCGTTCGACGACTTAGTGCTGACGACCGGCGAAGGCCTGCGCCGGATCATGAAGGTAGTGCGCCGTCTTGGCGTCGAACCGGCATTCGTCGCCGCCATCGGCGCGTCCCGAAAATTCGCCCGTGGGCCGAAGCCGGGCCGTGCGCTGCGCGAGCTCGGGCTGGAGCCCGATATCGTCACCGAGAAGCCGACTTCGGAGGGCATTGCCGAGATGCTGGCGCGGCTCGACCTGAAGGGCCACCGGCTCGGGCTGCAACTTTATCCCGAAAAGGACCACAGCGTGCTGATCACGGCCATTGAGGCGGGTGGCGCCACAGTCGAGCCGGTGCTGCCTTACGTCTATGACGCCCAGGCGGCGGAGGCCAACATCCTGTCGGCGATCGACGAACTGGCGCGAGGCCGCGTCGACGCCATCGCGCTGACGAGTTCGGGCCAAGTGCGCCGCCTGATTGACGCCGCCGAGGCACATGGCCGCGGCGAGGAGTTGCGCCGCGCGCTGGCTTCGACGCCGATCGCCTCGGTGGGCCCGGTCGTCTCCGACGAATTGCGCGCCCACGGCCTGCCTACCGACATCTATCCCGCCCATGATGCCTTCTTCATGAAGCCGCTGATCTCGGCGATGTCGATCGCGCTTGCCAAAAACATCCCGCGGCTTCGCACCGGTTGACTTGACGCCCGCGGCGATCCCGACATGATGCAACCAACCAATAATTGATCGGGCGGAAATGCCAGACTTGCCACTGTCGAAATTGCGCGTCGTCGAGATCGGAACCGGCGACGTACTGGGCTATTGCGGCAAGATGTTCGCCGATTTCGGCGCCGAGGTCATCCGGATCGAGCCGCCCGGCGGCGACCCCGCCCGCAGCTTTGCGCCGCTGGTCGATGCAGGCCTCGGCCGCCGCGAGAGCGGATATTTCGCGTGGCTGAATACCAATAAGCATAGTCTGATCGCCGATCTCGACGACGCCGTGGATGCTGCGAAAGTGCGCGCGCTGCTGGTGGACGCCGACCTGCTGCTCGACGCGCGGCCGCCCGCCAGCATTGCAACATCGCTGCTGAGCCACGAATCGCTGCGCCGCGAACAGCCCGGCCTCGCCATCACCGCGCTGTCATGGTTCGGCGAGCACGGCCTGTACAGCGGCTATGAGGCGACCGATTCGGTGTGCCGCTCGCTGTCCGGCAGCGTCAAGCTGGTCGGCCCGCTGGAGGGGCCCCCGGTGCTGCCGCGCGACGGCCAGGTGGCCGTGATGGCCGGCACGACCGCCTTCATCCCCAGCCTCGCGGGGCTGTTCGGCAGCGCCACCGGCGCGCGCCGCTTTGCGGTCAGCGCCCATGAGGCGATGCTGCAGATCAGCGAGTTCGACACCGGGCTGGCGCTGGAGGTCGGCTTCACCCGGCCGCGGATCGCGATCAACCGGTTCGGCCGCGGCTACCCGGTGGGCACCTTTCCGACCAAGGAGGGCTGGCTCGGCATCACCGTGGTGACGCCAGCGCAATGGGCGGCGTTCTGCGTGATGCTCGGGTTGCCCGAACTGCAGGCCGAGCCGCACTTTTCCGATGGCCTGACCCGCACCACGCATGCCGCCGAATTACTGGCGATCTTCCAGCCGATCCTGATGCACAAGACCGCGCATCAATGGTTCGAAATGGGCATCGAGCTTAGGCTGCCGCTGGCGGTGGTGCCGGACATGGCGACGCTGCTGCGGCAGTCTTATTACCGCGAGCGCGGCGCCTTCGCGAAGGTCGAGATCGGCACCGCCTCGTTCGAGGCGCCGGTGCTGCCGCATTATCTGACGCAATCACGGCCAAAACCGAACGGCCGCGCGCCATTCGCCGGCGACCACGACCCCAATGTCCTGACCCCACGCACGCGCAGCGCCACCCGCGCGGCCACGAAAAATGACCCGCAGCCACTGAAGGGCCTGCGCATCATCGACCTCACCATGGGCTGGGCGGGTCCGTCGGCGACGCGGCAGATGGGCGACCTCGGCGCCGACGTCATCAAGATCGAATCCTGCCAATATCCGGACTGGTTCCGCGGTACCGATACGCGCGGGCCCTATTATCCGGAACGGACCTACGAGAAGATCTATTGGTTCCAGCAGATGAACCGTAACAAGCGCGGCATCACGCTCGACCTCACCGATCCCAGCGGCATGGCGCTGCTGAAGCGATTGCTGGCCGGCGCCGACGCCGTAATCGACAATTATGCCGCCGACGTACTGCCACGCATGGGCCTCGATCCACAGGCGATGCTGAAGATCAATCCGCGGCTGGTAGTCGTGACCATGCCGGCCTTCGGCATGAGCGGGCCATGGAGCGGCGTCCGCGCCTATGGCTCGACGCTGGAGCAGGCCTGCGGCCTGCCCTCGGTGACCGGCCGCGAGGGCGATCCGCCAACCATGCTGCATGCCGCGCTCGGCGATCCCTTTGGCGGCGTCAGCGCCGCGGCGGCATTGCTGTTGGGCTTCATGCAACAGAAGAACACCGGCGAAGGCCAGCACATCGACCTCAGCGCCACCGAGGCCCTGCTGCCGCTGGTGGCGCCCTCGGTGATCGAACAATCGGTGACCGGCCAGAGCGGGCCGCGAATCGGCAACCGCCATCCACGCTTCGTGCCGAACGGCTGTTTCCCGTGCCTCGGCGAAGACCAGTGGATCACGCTGGCGGTGCGCGGCGATTCGGAGTGGCAGGCGCTGTGCGCGGTGATGCGCCGGCCCGACCTCGCAACCGACGCCGCGCTTTCGACGGCGGATGGCCGTCGTGCCGAGGAAGACCGGATCGAAGTCGCGGTCCGGCACTGGACCCAGACGGTGCGGCCCGACCTCGCGATGGTGACGCTGCAGGCTCACGGCGTGCCCGCCGGCACCACACGGCTGCCGATGGACCTCGCCGGCGATCCGCATCTGCTCAAGGTCGGCCACTGGCAGCCGGTGAATCGGGCCTTCATGGGACCACATCTTCTGCCGTCGGTGGCCTATCGCGAAGGCGATGATCCATTGCCCTACGCGATCGATCGGCTGGCGCCGACGCTCGGCCAGCACAATGCGAATGTACTGGGTGAGGTGCTCGGGCTTTCCGATGACGAGATCGCGGCATTGCGCGCGG
>NZ_JANXTC010000219.1:0-3599 GCF_025356345.1 Tardiphaga sp. | reverse complement strand
CTCGCGGACGATTTTTCCGGAGTCGATGACATAGCCGCGATCGGCGACGGCGAGCGCCAGCACCGCCATCTGGTCGACCAGCAGAATCGTGATGCCCTCGTCGCGGAGGTCGGCGAGCACGTCGAACAATTCCTGGATCATCGCCGGTGCCAGCCCCAGCGACGGCTCGTCGAGCAACAGGATGCGCGGCTTCGCCATCATGCCACGGGCAATCGCCAGCATCTGCTGCTCGCCGCCACTCAGCAGCCCGGCCCGGCTGCCAAGCCGATCGCGCAGCCGCGGGAAGCGCTTCAGCAGCGCCTCGATCTCGGTGGCGTAGTCGACGTCCTTGCGGGTGTTGGCGCCGAGCTCGAGATTGTCCCACACGGTCATCTCCGGAAACACCTGGCGGCCTTCCGGCACCAGCGCGAGGCCGCGCGCGGCGATGCGATGCGCCTCGTGGCGCTCGATCCGGACATCATCGAGAATGACGTCGCCTTCCACCGGCCGCAGCAATCCAGCCACCGCGCGCATCATGGTCGACTTGCCGGCGCCATTGGCGCCGATCAGCGCCACCATCTCGCCGGGCTTGACCTCGAAATTGAGTTTCCGCAGCACCGGTGCCGCGCCATAGCCGGCGGACAGATCGATCGCGGTGAGCACGGCATCCTGCGATCCGGCCCATGGCGAAATGCGCGCGCGGGCCTGCATGCCGGCGGCGCCGAGATAGGCGGCCAGCACTTTCGGATCGTGGCGGATCTGGTTCGGCGTGCCGGCGGCGATCGGACGGCCGGCGTCGAGCACCACGATGTGGTCGGAAATGCCCATCACCAGCCGCATGTCATGCTCGACCAGGATCACGGCGATGCCGACATCGGCGATCCGGCGCAGCAATCCGCTCAGCGCTTCCTTGTCGGAGGCCATCAGCCCGGCGGCGGGCTCGTCGAGCAGCAGCACCCGCGGCCGCATCGCCAGCGCGCGAGCGATCTCGACCAGCCGGCGGTCGACATGCGGCAGGTCGCCGGCGGTGGCGGCGAGTGCCCCCTTGTAGCCGACAAAGGCGATCAGCGCCTCGGCGGCGTCCTCGTCGCTCGACGTGGCGGCGGCCGACAGCATCGAGCCGAGCTGGCCGCGTCGCATCGCGATCAGCACATTGTCGAGCACGCTCATGGTCTCGAACAGTTTGGTGGTCTGGTAGGTGCGGCCGATGCCGGCGCGCGCCACCTGCCACGCCGGCGCGCCGGCAAGTTGCTCGGCGCCGAGGCGAATGCTGCCGCTGTCCGGCCGGTAGAAGCCACCGATCATGTTGAGCACGGTGGTCTTGCCGGCGCCGTTCGGGCCGATCACGCTGGTCACCCGGCCCTGCGCGGCGCTGAAGGACACATTCGATGCCGCCTTGATGCCACCGAAGCTGATGCCGATGTCGCGCACTTCCAGCGCCGCGCGATCATTGCCGGAAGTCAGAAACGCCGCGACGTCGATTCCGCCCGGTTCGGCGGCGCGCGGATTGGCGCGGCGGAACAGCCGCGCCATTGTGCCGAGCACGCCTTCCGGTGCCAGCCACAGCACCACCAGCAGCAGCGCGCCGAAGAACAGCAGCCGGTATTCGGCGAGCTGGGAGAGCAGCTCCGGCAACACCACGGTGATCACCGCGCCGACCGCGGGGCCGAGCACCCAGCCGGCGCCGCCGACGATGCAGGCGAACAGGAACAGGATCGATTGCGAGAACGGAAACGAATCCGGCGAAACGAACGCCAGCAGGGACGCGAAGATGCCGCCGGCGAGGCCGGCGAATACCGCCGACAGCATGAACGCCGCGGCCTTGACGGTGACCGGATTGAGACCGATCGAGCGCGCCGCCACCTCGGCGTCGCGCACCGCGACCATCGCCTTTCCCCAGGCCGATCGCGCCAGACGATAGAACAGATAGGTCGACGCTCCGGCGATGGAAATCGCCAGCAGCGCGATCTCGCGCTCGGCGAACATCACGGAGCCCAGCATCGGCGACGGCAGGCCCATCAGCCCGTTGGAGCCGCCGGTGACGCCGCGCCACTCGATCGACAGATGCTGCACGATGAAGGCAAAGGCGATGGTGACCATCGCCAGATAGGGCCCGCTGACGCGCAGCGCCGGCAGCGACAGCAACAGCCCGATGGCGCCGGAGATCAGACCGGCGAGCGGCAGCGCGAGCCAGAAGCTGAAACCCTTCAGCGTCAGGATCGCCACCGTATAGGCGCCGATGGCATAGAAGCCGACATGGCCGAGCGAGATCTGGCCGGTAAGGCCGACCAGGATATTGAGGCCGACGCCGACGATCGCGGTCAGCGCCACCATCGCCAGCACGAACGGCACATAGCCCTCGGCCCTGGCGGCGTACAGCAACGCGGCGCCGGTCAGCACCAGCACCGCCAGCGGCATCGCATAATCCCATAGCGAAAAGCGCTTCATCGTCAGACCTTGTTGATCGCGGCACGACCGAACAACCCGTTGGGCATCCAGGCGAGGGCTGCGATGACAATCGAGAACACCACGATCTGGGTATAGACCGAGCCGAGATAGGAGGTGACCAGCGCCTCGATCAGGCCATAAGCGAGCCCGGCGATCACCACGCCCCAGGCCGAGCCCATGCCGCCGAGGATCGCCACCGCGAAGGCCTTGATGCCGAACAAAGTGCCCATTTCCGACGAGACGCTGAACAGAGGCGCGATCAGGATGCCGGCAAGACCCGCCAGCGCGGTCGACAGCGCGAAGGAGATCGCCACCGTGCGGTGCACGTTGATGCCCATCAGCCGGGCCGCGTCGGGGTTCTGCACCACCGCCAGCAGCGTCTTGCCGCGGCGGGTGTGATGCAGCACCAGGTGCATGACCCCGGCGATGCCGAGGCCGACCAGCGGAATGATCAGCTGCAGCGGATAGACGCCGGCGCCAAAGATCTTGATCGGCGCGCTGGCCAGCGCCGAGGGAAAGCCGCGCGGCTCCTTGCCGAAGGTGAACATCACGGCATTGTCGAGCACGATGCCGGCGGCGACGGTGGCCATCAGCCAGGCATTGGAGCCCTTGGCCACGAAGGGGCGCACCAGACAGCGCTCGACCACCAGACCGAACAGCGCGCAGACCGCGAGCGCCGCGATCACCGCCAGCGGCATCGGCCAGCCATATCTGATGCCAAACGTATAGCCGAGCACCGCGCCCAGCATCATCGCCGAGCCCTGCGCGAAATTCACGGTGCTGGAGACGACGTAAGTGATGTGAAAGCCGAGCGCGATCAGTCCGTACATGGAGCCCAGGCCGATGCCGGAAATGATGGCGGATGCGAGCATGGGAGGTCCTTGGAAAGGGTATACTGTCGTTCCGGGGCGCGAGAGCGCAGCTCGAGCGAACCCGGAATCTGGAGATGTTCAAAACATGTCGGGATCCCGGGTCTGCCCACGACGCCTGACGGCGCCGCGGGCATCCCGGGATGATGGCTTCGCCGTCAGTTTACCAGCGGCAGGATCTCGTCGCCCTTGAAATAGGTGAACAGATAATCCGACGGCGACAGCGCGTCCTGGTTGTCCTTCGAGAATGGTCTGTCGTACTTCTTGATCAGCCCGTCATAGCTGCCGATCTCGTAAAAGCCT
>NZ_JANXTC010000215.1:0-12813 GCF_025356345.1 Tardiphaga sp. | reverse complement strand
ATTCCTATGCCGCTCCGCGGAGCCGGGACCGTATCAGGCAACAGCGTTTTTGGCGGTCCCGGCTCTGCGGCGCATGACGCCTCCCGCGGAGGCGCATTGCGCCGCGTCCGGGACAAGTGCCCTTTCTTCCTAGGAGCCCTTGCGACGAAGCAATCCAGTTCTTGCGGAGCTTGTGGCTCTGGATTGCCGCGTCGCTTCGCTAAGGGGAAAGCCAATTGGCTTTCCCTGACCTCGCAATGACGGGGGACGGGACACCGATTCATCTTTAGGTCATGATGCTCTAGAATTTGAAGACCGAACCGCAACATGGCATCCATGTGCTCGCTGACATCCCGATGGCCACGACCGGTTCGACAATTGTTTTCAAGGTTCTGAAATTGCAAAAGCCCCGGCGGATCGCCGGGGCTTTCTTGTTTCGCGCGACGTCAGAATACCGCGATGTATTTCAACAGCGAGATGACGCCAAGGATGATCACCACCACGCGGCAGATCTGCTTGGCGCGTCCGTCGATCGGCAGCAGGTTGATCAAATACAAAATGAGAATGACGACGAGAAACGTAATCAGAACGCCGACCAGCATGGAAAAACCCCCGGTTAAATGAGCACCGCCCGAGCGGCGTTGTGCGACATCATGTCAATGCCGAAGCCTGCCCCGGGTTCCAGTATCGGAACAAGTTAGTCTTCCTCTATGGCCGGTCGTTCGTACTTGGCGCGAACCGCGGGCGAAGCCGGTGACATATTTAGCGCCGCACCGCGCTTGTCGGCGCCGCGCCCGGTCACCATCAGACCTTCCGCGCCGGCGACAATGTCCCCCTTGCGCAGCGTCGGATCGCTTTCGATGCTGATCGGAGCCAGACCGATCTGGTCGTTGCCGTTGCAGGTACAGCCGGCCACCAGTTCAGTCCGATACTTGAAGGCATTCGGCAGTTCGGAATAGAGCTTGCCGGATTCGGTCTCGGCCTGGTCGATGCTGCTGCCATAAACCACCTTGGTCTCGCTGGCCGGGCAGAAATTATTGCACGACGCGGCGCGACTCTGGTTGTCCGTGGCGGTGATCGGAAAATAGCGACCATCGCAGGTCCGGACACAATAGGCCTGGCGTCCGCCGCTATAATTGCGCGGTCGCGGCTCGCGTTGACCTTCGAGACCGGGACCGCCATCGCCAGCAAACGGCAGTCGCACCATCGGCGGTTTCGAATTGCCCCCCATGCCGCCGAACAACGCCGAGAAAGAATCCTGCGCCCGCACGGACGGCGCGAGGCCCATCAGTGTCACGGCCGTGATAATTCCGACCGCCAATCGCCTGCCTGATATCGGGTTCATGATGGCATTCCCATTCCGGTTCAGTACAGCGACGAAGCCGAAAGGTTCATCGCCTGGTGTCGACTCGCAGCCGGGCCGCGCGGCACGTCGCGGGTGGCCTCGAAGCGTGGCGTGGCGCCGGTCTTCGGCAACACGATCACCCTGGTGCCGACGGTCACGCGGCTGAACAGATCGGTGACGTCCTCATTGGTCAGACGGATACAGCCCGACGAGACATACTTGCCGATCGTGGAGGCGTCATTGGTGCCGTGGATGCGATACACGCTGGAGCCGAGATACATGGCGCGGGCACCGAGCGGATTGCCGGGACCACCGGCCATGAAGCGCGGCAAATAGGGCTGGCGCGCGATCATTTCCGCCGGCGGATGCCAGTCCGGCCATTCCGCCTTGCGCGTCACGGTCTGGGTCCCGGACCAGGTGAACCCCTCGCGGCCGACGCCGACGCCGTAACGAATCGCACGACCGCCGCCGAGAACGTAATAAAGCTGGGTATTGGCGGTATCGATCACGATCGTCCCGGCAGCCTCGCGACTATTGAACGCGACCTCGGCGCGACGGAAACGTTCGGGCGTCGCCTCCGCGGTGCCGTCCCCATCAACCTGGGGCGCAACCATCACCTCGTCCGCCGGAAATCCGTTCTGGACCGGATTGGCATAGCTCATCATCTGCGCCGACGCGGTGGCGGACAAAGCAGGCGCGATCAACAGCACGGTGACGAGAACCAGAGCCTTGGCTACACCATGTGATGGATGATTTCCGGATGGTGCCTGCGACATGGTGAGCCCCGTTGATAGCGCATCGTGAGGATGACTACTGAAACAACCGCGTCAGCGAGTTTCCGTTCCGCCGCGTTTGAATTTGGCCGCCGCTGTCAACCATGTGCGTTTTCACATCTTCGCGACGGAACCTTCGACATGAATACCGGTTGTGGGCGCTCAGGCATGTGATCGATCCGATCGCCTTTTTGATGCCCCAACCAACGGAGTGGCGTGCCGATCATGGGTAGAATTCGCGCCATGCCTGAATCGAAATCGGGCGCCAAATCCGGCGGCCGCGGCATCCCGCTGCCGGACAGCAACGCCGAGCAGCCGCCGGTGATCCGGCGCGCCGAGGTGGTTGCCTTTACCCTGGTATCGCTGCTGATCATCACCGTGATCGCGGTCCTGTATGTGGCGAAGGCGTTCTTCCTGCCGATCGTCACCGCCTTCATCGTCGGCACGATGCTGTCGCCCGCCGCGACGTTCCTGGAGAAGCGACGGATTCCGCGCTCGGTGTCGGCGGTCCTGATCGTGACCGGCGTGTGTGGCGGCCTCGCTTTCATCGTCGGGCTGATTTCCTCGCCGCTGATGGAATGGACCACGCGCCTGCCCGAACTCGGCTCGCGGCTGAAGGACAAGCTGCATCTGTTCGACCGGCCGCTGGCGCTGTGGCAGCAGGTTCAGGGCATGTTCGGCGCCGAGTCGCTCTCCACCAGCAAATTCGAGATGCCAAAAATCGACTGGGTGCAGCCGACCGTGGAATTCCTGTCGCCGACCTTCACCGAATTCCTGCTGTTCTTCGCCATCCTGGTGCTGTTCATCGCCAGCTGGAAGGATTTGCGGCGCGCGATGGTGATGAATTTCGCCGACCATGAATGGCGGTTGCGGACGCTGCGGATTCTCAATGCGATCGAGACCAGCCTCGGCGGCTATCTGATGACCGTCACGATGATCAATTTCGGCGTCGGCATCGCCACCGGCCTGATCTGCGCGGTGACCGGGATGCCGAACCCGGCCGGCCTCGGCGCGCTGGCGGCGACGCTGAATTTCTTTCCGATCATCGGCCCGGTCGCGATGTTCATCATCCTGGTGGTGGTCGGCATCCTCAATTCGTCCACGCTTGGCGCCGGGCTGATGGCGGCTGGCGCCTTTGCCGGCGTGATCTTCATCGAGGGACATTTCGTGACGCCAACGATCATCGGCCGGCGGCTGCAGCTCAATGCGCTGGCGGTGTTCCTGGCGCTGGCGTTCTGGACCTGGCTATGGGGTCCGATGGGCGGCTTCCTCGCCTCGCCGCTGCTGATCGTCGGGCTGGTCCTCAAGGAGCATTTGATGCCGGTCAATTCCCCGCAATTGCCGCCGGACTAATCCAGCTTCAGCGATGGAACTTAAGCATCGGACGGGGCGTTTCTGCCCCATCTATTCCAGACCGAAGGGCTGTGAAATGTCGAGCACCGAAGCCGAAGACAAGATCAGAAACCTGCTGGACAAGGCCACGTATCAACGCCTCGAAAAGGATTTATCAGCCGTGAAGAACGATATTTCAGCTCTCACCGACCAGATCACCGATGCGCTCAACGCCTTCACCGGCGAGGCCGGCAAGCAGGCGCGTCGCGGCATCAAGCAGGCCCGCTCCCGCGCGGACAGCGTGATGTCGGACGTATCGGAGCGCGGCAACGCCGCCTATGATGCGGCGTGGGATCAGGCATCATCGCTGGAAGAATCCATGGAGGACGTCATCAGCCAGCGGCCGCTGGCCGCGGTCGGCCTGGCGCTCGGCCTTGGCATCCTGATCGGCGCGGCCTGGCGCCGTTGATGGCTGCGACGCGTTCAGCGTGAGTTACCACTGGCGGCGCCGCACGGCGTCGCCAGTTTTCGTGCACAGGCCAATTTTTCGGGGGACGACATGTTTCAGCGTATCATCGACGAATTCAAGGACAGCACCGGCACCACGTTGCGCATGACCTCGCTGGCCGCGCTGGTCGGCTTTGCGCTGTTCGTGACGCTGTCGTTCCTCAGCGCCGCCGCCTTCATCGCGGTCATGCAGCGCTACGGACTGATTGAAGCCTGCGTCACGGTCGCCGCGATCTTCCTGGTGGTGGCGCTGATCGGGGCGGCCGTCTACACCACGAAAAAGCGCCGGGCGCGGGAACGGGCAGAGGCGGCAGCCCGCCGCGCAGCGCGCGCCGCGGCCAGTGCGCCATTGATCGACCCGATGCTGCTGGCCACCGCGCTGCCGATCATCCGGGCGATCGGGTTGAAGAAGCTGGTACCTCTGCTGGCGATCGCCGGCGTGGCACTGGGCTATTTTGCCACCCGCAATGCGGCGGCTGCGGACGATGAAGAAGAGGATAATGATGACACGCCTGCCGAGGAGTGATCGACGCCATCACGCGATCAGGTCACGCAGCGGCCGGGCTGCAGTAATTTGGCGACTTCGGAGAGCACGCTGACCGGGGGTTCGCAGGCCACCGCCGATTTTTCGCCGGCCGCCAGCGTCTTCACGCTGACCGGGCTTGGCCGCACGACAATGGTCTCGGTCCTCACCGGGATCGGGGCGAGGTGCAACAGCACCGATGTCGCCGACAGACCCTGAACTTCGAACGACATGGTCTGGCCGCGCTCGCGGCCGGCCGAGTTGGAGGTCATCCGGTCGCCCTTGGCGGCGCGGTTCACGGCGCCCGCCGTCTCCTGAATGCTCGCGGTCTCAACCGCCGCCTGCCCGGCCACGCCGAAGGTGCCGCGCAGGTCGCTGCCGGCGGCATATTGAATAGCGCCGAAGGTGGCTATCGCCGCCATCACACCGACAATTCCGCTGGAGATCTGAGACATTTTCCGCCTCGCCTGCCCTATATGCGGCCATGATGTGGCCGCCACCATGAGAACGCCGACCCGGCCCAACGGTTCAAGGGTAACCATCACTTAACCGTGCGCGGTATTTTGCTGCTGCTGGCAGCCGCCAAAAAAAGGGCGGCTGCGAAAATCGCGGCCGCCCTGATGTCTCGCGCGATGGGTGATTTAGGAAACCGCCGCCTTGGCCGCCTTGTTGCGGGAATTGCGCTGGAAGAACAGCGCCTGGCTGGCAACGGCCGAGACCATCGCAGGCTGGAACGGCTTCGAGATCAGGAACGCCGGCTCCGGGCGCTCGCCGGTCAGGAAGCGTTCGGGATAGGCGGTGATGAAGACCACCGGCACCTCGAACAGGCGCAGCAATTCGTTGACCGCGTCGAGACCCGAGCTGCCGTCGGCGAGCTGGATATCGGCCAGGATCAGGCCGGGCTTCTTGTTCTTGGCCAGCGCAATCGCGTCGGCATGGGTGCGGGCGACGCCGATCACATTGTGGCCGAGGTTCTTGACCAGGCTTTCCAGATCCATCGCGATGAAGGTCTCATCCTCGATGATCAGCACATCGGTGGCGATCTCGGCGGCCATTTCGCGACCCGCGGTATCGGCCAGGGCGCGAACCTCGACGACATCGACATCGAGAACGAAGGCGACCTCTTCCTCCGAAAACCCTTCCAGCGACAGCAGCAGGAAGGCCTGGCGCGGCAGCGGGGTAATGTTGGAGAGACGTCGCTCCGAGGCCAGTGGCAAGGAAGTCACGTCGGGGTCGTCGTTCAGCGCGACCGAATTCCAGATCTGCGTGAAAAGCCGGAACAGCCCGGCCCGGGGGCCATGCTGCTCATCGAGCAATGATTGGTCCTGCAGCAGCGCTTCCAGCATGGCGCCGACATAGGCGTCGCCCGAGGCCTGATTGCCCGTCAAGGCACGGGCATAGCGCCGCAACAGCGGTAAATGTTCAGCTACAAGCTGTGATCGGGACATCCCCACTCCATTTTATCTGTTTAACGCAACAAGGTGAGAGAACGACAGCTCCCGGCTCCCCTGATGCGCATGTTTACGCGCCACCGTCACAAAAGTTCCATTGATCCGGAACTTTCACCGCGGCTCTGAATTAGCAACCGTAACACAGGCCGAGATGGCTTCAAAAAAGCAAAAAAATCTCGAATTCCATGGGCTTAACCCCTGGGGAAGTTGGAACGGGTCATGAAAGATGTGAAGCCAAAGCAGGGTGGGCTCAACGCCGAGATCCAGTCAAGGATCGGGCACCAGTTGCGCGCCATGTATGATGATGTGGTGCGCCAGGGCGTGCCCGACCGGTTCGCGGATCTGATCCGCCAGCTCGACGAGCCCAAGGCGGCCGATCCGGCCACGGCCAAAACAGACGGGAGGGACTGATGCCTCTCACCGATTCCCTTCGCGACGACATTCTGGCCTCGGTGCCGAGCTTGCGCGCCTTCGCCATCTCTCTGTCCGGCAATGGCGACCGCGCCGACGATCTGGTGCAGGAAACCCTGTTGCGGGCGCTGGCCAATATCGACTCCTTCCAGGTCGGCTCCAATCTGCCCGCCTGGCTGTTCACCATCCTGCGCAACCTGTTCCGGTCCGACTATCGCAAGCGCCGGCGCGAGGTGGAAGATGCCGATGGCAGCTACGCCAAGACGCTGAAGACCCAGCCGGCGCAGAACGCGCATCTGGAATTCGAGGAGTTTCGCGCGGCGCTGGAGAAATTGCCGCAGGACCAGCGTGAAGCGCTGATTCTGGTCGGTGCCTCCGGGTTTTCCTATGAAGACGCCGCGACGATCTGCGGATGCGCCGTCGGCACCATCAAGAGTCGCGTCAACCGCGCCCGGTCGAAGCTCAGCGCGTTGCTGTATGTCGATGGCGCTGATGATTTCGGTCCGGACAACACCGTCCGCGCCGTGATCGGCGGCAGCGGCGGCTGACACCGGCGACGCACGAATTGAAAAACGGCCACTTCGGTGGCCGTTTTTTGTGCCTCAATTTTGCCTCAAGACCCCGTACGTCAAACCACGTCTTGCGGCAAGTTTGTGGCAACGTGGCAAATCTGTGCAGGGGACAGCTAACTAGTTGACCGGCTTGGCCAAAGCCTCGGTGCGGTCGCGCTCGGTCATGTCGATCACGGTCTCCATCGGCGCGGTCAGCTCATAGACGTAGCTGACCTCGGTGAAGTAGCGCTTGGCCATACCACCAAGCGCTTCCGGCGCGACCCGGTCCAGCAACACCAAACCGAAATCGCTATCGGGCCGCCGCGTCGCTTCGCTGGTGTTGAATTCTTCCCAGCGAAAATCGAACGTCGCGCCCGGTCCGGCGCCCTTGATTTCC
This sequence comes from Tardiphaga sp., assembly GCF_025356345.1. Lineage (GTDB taxonomy): Bacteria > Pseudomonadota > Alphaproteobacteria > Rhizobiales > Xanthobacteraceae > Tardiphaga. The sequence continues at coordinate 5,544 of NZ_JANXTC010000215.1, read as the reverse complement.
CAATGCGCCACGATGTGCGGATGCTTGCCGACCAGCGACAGCCCCTCATCGGAATGCGACGCCAGTTCGAAAAACAGCAGCGACAGGCTCTGCGCGGCGCGGGCGCTGACCACGACATCCGGGCCGGTGACGGCGATACGCTCGGCATGCGGGATGGCACGGGCCTCGAACAGGCCCCTCAGCTGCACGCCCTGCCACTGGCTCTCTGATAGCAGCGAGACGACGTTGGACATCGCGTGAATGCGGCCGATCAGCAGATCGCGGGCGACGTCGACATCGGCGCCATGGCGCAGCGTGCGCGTCACGATCGACTGGATCACCGCCAGGATGTTCTTCACGCGGTGATTGAGTTCGTCGATCACCACGGTCAGCCGGCGTTCGAAACCGATGCGAATCGCAACTTCCCGCCGCAGCCGTAGATTGCTGTAGGAGACGTAGCCGAACAGCCCGCAAATGATGAAGGTCAGCGCCAGGCCGATGCCGCCGACAATGATCGCCATGCGTTCGGCGCGAAGTGCCACATTGGTCTTCGGATAATAGCCGAGCGACCAGTCCCGTCCGCCAAAGGACACGGAGCGCAGGATCGCCAGCGCGGGCCCGTTCGGCACCAGCGCGCGGCTGGTGACCATGCCCTGCCCGTCCGCGACGAGTTCGTGATCTTCATGGCGCGGATCCTTCAGCGCCACGGAAAACAACGACATCTCGTCATTGGCCAGCATCAGGGGACCGAGTTCGTAGGAAAACGACACGAAGCCCGCGGGCATCGCATTGCCTTCCTGCAGCACCGGAGCCGTCAGCACCAGACCGATCGGTCCACTGGAGCTCAGCAGGCTGGTCGGGTCGGACGCCGCCGGCCGGCCCTCGGCCATGGCCCGAGCCAGTATCGGGCCCATATTCGGGCTGCCATTCAGGGAGCGTCCGGCAAGGCTTTCGGTCACCGAGTTGCGCGGCTCGACGTCCATCAACACGTTGACCGGCTCGCCCGTCGGCTCCGCGCTTAATGGTGAATCATCAAAATTGCGAATGGCGGGGTTGCGGAAGCCGGCGCGGGCCAACTCGGCCTGCGCCGCCGGCAACTCGGCGGGCTGCAGCCGCGCGATCCAGCTCGCGATCACGAAATCGGTCTTGAAGGCATAGATCGATGATCGCAGCGGCTGCAGCATATTGGCCTTGATCACCGACGGCGCCCGAAACAGGCCGGCGGCGACGCGGGCAAGCAGCTCGCGCTCGGTCAAACGTTCCTGAACCAGGCTGGCGTGGATATCCACGCCGCGCCCCAGCGCGATGTCGTCGAGTGCCAATTCCTGATCGTGCACACGATAGGCAGCGAGACCGGAGAGCAGAACTCCGATCAGCGCCAGAAACCCGATGATGAAACCCAGCCGGACCACACGGTTACTCGGAAATGGAATATTGCTGCCGGTTCAGCGGCCAAGATGTAGCCCAATCACGCCACGGCCCTTTTGTTCCGGGGGGATCGGGATTATTTCAACGTGGCTTTTACTCTACGTAAACGGCCTTAACAATTTTAAGGCCTTGCCGACTTTCAGGCCACGTTTCGGGCTCGCAGCCCGCCCTTGGTTTCGATGAAGGCGATGATGCGGTCGAGGCCGTCATGGGTCTTCATATTGGTCATCACGAACGGCCTGATGCCGCGCATCCGTTTCGCATCGGTATCCATCTTTTCCAGCGAGGCGCCGACATAGGGCGCCAGATCGATCGTGTTGATCACCAGCAGGTCGGAACGGGTGATGCCCGGTCCGCCCTTCGACGGGATCTTGTCGCCGGCGGCGACGTCGATCACATAGATGGTGAGGTCGGCGAGTTCCGGCGAGAAGGTCGCCGCGAGGTTGTCGCCGCCGGATTCGATCAGCACCATGTCGAGGTCGGGGAATTTGGCGCGCATGTCGGCGACCGCGGCAAGATTCATCGAGGCGTCCTCTCGGATCGCCGTGTGCGGGCAGCCGCCGGTCTCGACACCGGCGATGCGGTCCGCGGTCAGCGAGCCCGAGCGCACCAGGAATTCGGCATCCCATTTGGTGTAGATGTCGTTGGTGATGGCAGCGATGTCGTAACGCTCGCGCATGGTCTTGCACAGCAGGTCCATCAGCGCGGTCTTGCCGGAGCCGACGGGACCGCCAATGCCGACGCGCAGCGGACCGTGAAAGGAAGACATGTCAGTTGGTCTTTCGGTTAGCGCCAGTAGTCCGTAGCCCGGATGAGCGAAGCGATATCCGGGAACGCATGCGTTTTATCCCGGATGTCGCTTCGCTCATCCGGGCTACAACATCCTTCATGACCTGAAAAGTCTCGTATATTGCGTCTCATGGCGCAGGCTGGCGATGTCGGCGCGAAAGGTGGCGCCGCCGAGCTCGTCAAGCGAGGCCCGCAGGGCGCGGGTGCCGGTGGCGACGACCACGGGCTCCAGCGCGGCCAGCACGCGCTGGCTGTCGGTCTGGCCGAGCGGCACCAGCCGCGCGCCGGCGGAAATCCAGTTCGAGGTCACCGCATGGAAGAAGCCGTGCATGGTAGCGGAAAGCGGAATGCGGTGCGCGGCGCTGACCAGGCCGACGGCGACGGGATAGACCAGAGCGCCTTCACAGGCCGCGATCAGTCGCTCGAGACCGTTATGATTCCAGGCGCTGCGGGCGATCTCGATGAAGGCTTTGCCCTGCGACGAGGTCTCGAGCTGACGCTCTTTTGACGGCACGAAGGCCGCCGCCAGTTCGGCGATGTCACGCAGCGCGGCAACGTCGCCGACCGATGCGGCGCGGTGCACATGCGCGAGAAATACCCCATCACAGAAGCCGCTGCCGTCGGTCAGCATCGACGACAGCCAGTCCCGGAGCGTCGCGGCATCGACGATGTCGCCGGCTTCCACCGCCCATTCGATACCGCTGGAATAGGAGAAGGCGCCAACCGGAAACGCCGGCGACAGCCAGGTCATCAGCCGGTACAGCGCCGCGCCTTCGTCCGCGGACAAAGCCCCAGGCTCCGCCAGCGGCACGACGTCCAGACTATTTGTGGTCATGGGCATGGGAGTGGCCATGATGATCATGGCCATGATCGTGGCCACAATGCTCGTCATGAACGTGCGCTGCCGCGGGCTCGTGTTTCGAATGGTCATGCCCGGCATGGTCATGGGCGCCATGATCATGGCCATGATGGCCGTGGTCGTGCGTCTCGACCACCGCGGCATAGGCGCCGCCTTCCGGATCGAACGGCGCCTCGATGGCGATGACCCGGGCGCCGAGGCCCCTGACCATGTCCTCGATCACATGGTCGCGGCGAATTCGCAGGCCCTTGCCGACGATCTGGGTCGGCAGATGGCGGTTGCCGAGGTGCCAGGCCACGCGCACCAGATGGGTGGGATCGCTGCCGCGGATTTCGATCAGCGGCTCGGGGGCGGCGACCACCTCGATGAGACGGCCGTCTTCCAGCACCAGCGCATCGCCGCCGCGCAACGCGACGGCGTTTTCCAGATCGAGCAAGAATTCAAGCCCGCGCGTGCCGGTCATCGCCATGCGGCGGCGATGCCGGTCGTCAAAATCGAGCACGACGGTATCAACCGCCGGCTCCTTCCAGGGATACTGACCCTTGACGTCTGTAGCGCGGATCATGCTTGCTCTCTCAGAATTTCTCGACCTTGGCATCGCTGATGATCTCGATGACGGTCGGCGATACTTTCAACGGCGCGGAATATTCACGCCAGACTTTCATGTGCGGCGCCTTGCCATGGGCATTCAGGTCTTCGCGGCTTTCCCAGCGCTCGACCACCACGAACAGATTGGGATCGTGGATGCTGGTGTGGTTCTCATAGGAAACGCAGCCTTTTTCCTGGCGCGTGGCGGCGATGCATTGCTTGGCTCCGGTGATGAAGGCTTCGCGGCATTCCGGCTTCACCTGGCTGGTGGCGACGACATAGATCATGGGCGTTTTCCCTGTGCTTTTCTTGATTAGCGGATGGTGACATCGGCGGGGGTGATCACTTCGATCTTCGGCGGCGCGGTGAGGCAATTCACCACGACACGGCCAAAAGCGCGCATGTGGTCGCTCTTGCGATGCGGCTCCAGCGCTTCAGCGTTTTCCCATTGTTCGACGAACACCATTTTGGCGGGATCGGTGATGCTCTCATGCATGTCATAGGCGATATTGCCGGCTTCCTTGCGGGTCTCCGCGATGCAGGCGGTCGCCGCGGCAATCAGTTCGGCGCGCGATTCCGGCTTCACGGTCAGAGTGGCAACGATATAGATCAAAGCGAGTTCTCCCGGGTCGTGTTGTGGCACTGCGATGGCCGAGACGGACCTTACGGGGTTATGGCGCGGGGTTGAAGGGGACAACGGTGCCACGTTTCCCGGATACGGCGCGGCATTCTTATGCCGCTCCGTATCCGGGATGCCGGTGTCTCGACTGGCAGCCGGGACCCCGGCTCTGCGAAGCACCACGCCGCAAGAGCGGCGCAACGCATCGCGTCCGGGGCACGAGTTCCTCAAAACATGAAATAACGTTGCGCCATCGGCAGGACGTCGGCCGGGGCGCAGGTCAGCAACTCGCCGTCGGCGCGGACCTCGTAGGTTTCCGGATCGACCTCGATGTCCGGCGTGGCATCGTTGTGGATCATGCTCTTCTTCGAGATGCCGCTGCGGGTATTCTCCACCGCGTAGAGCGCCTTCTGAGTGCCTAGCCTGGCCTGCAGGCCGTTGGAAATCGCGGCGCCCGAGGTGAAGACGAAGGATGATTGCGTCAGCGCGCGGCCAAACGCACCGAACATCGGCTGGTAGTGCACCGGCTGCGGCGTCGGGATCGAGGCGTTGGGATCGCCCATCGGCGCCGCCACGATCATGCCGCCCTTGATCACCAGATCCGGCTTGACGCCGAAGAACGCCGGCGACCACAACACCAGATCCGCCAGCTTGCCCTTCTCCACCGAGCCTATCAGCTTGGACACGCCATGGGCGATCGCCGGGTTGATGGTGTATTTGGCGATGTAACGCTTGACGCGAAAATTGTCGTTATTGCCGCTGTCCTGCGGCAACGAGCCGCGCTGCTTCTTCATCTTGTCGGCGGTCTGCCAGGTGCGGATGATGACCTCACCCAGCCGGCCCATCGCCTGCGAATCCGACGACATCATCGAGAGCGCGCCGAGGTCGTGCAGGATATCCTCGGCGGCGATCGTCTCCTTGCGGATGCGGCTTTCGGCGAACGCCAAATCCTCTGCAATCGACGGATCGAGGTGGTGACACACCATCAGCATGTCGAGATGCTCGTCGATGGTGTTGCGGGTGAAAGGCCGCGTTGGATTGGTCGAGGAAGGAAGAACGTTTTTCAGGCCGGCGATCTTGATGATGTCAGGCGCATGACCGCCGCCGGCTCCTTCGGTATGGAAGGCGTGAATGGTGCGGCCCTTGAACGCCTTCACGGTGTCCTCGACGAAACCGGACTCGTTGAGCGTATCCGAATGCAGCATCACCTGGACGTCGTAGTCGTCAGCCACCGACAGGCAGGTGTCGATCGCCGACGGCGTGGTGCCCCAGTCCTCGTGCA
>NZ_JANXTC010000140.1:0-24461 GCF_025356345.1 Tardiphaga sp. | reverse complement strand
TGAATGCCGTACGGCATTCGCGGGGGTGTGGGGCGCGATGCCAAATCCGGCGCGCTGCTCCTAGAGGCCTCGGGCGACGATCGTTCCGCCGGGAAGAGCACGAAACAAGCCGGAGACTCATCGCGTGCGGAACGCCGGGTGTAACCGGTGAATCCGGAAGTTGCTGTGCGCATCACTACTTGCCGACTACGGCATTCGCGCACAGGCCATGGGTGCATCGGGCACCCGGCGTTCCGCGCGCCCTCTCAGGGGGGGCAGGGAATGCAGCACACCCCGGACGCGCCAGCGTCGCGGGAATAAAGCTGTGTGCGCCGTTAGAAATTCAAATCGGGACGGGACGCGAAGGCGCTTCGCTATTCCCTCGTCCGCGACGACAGCGCGTCCGCGACCGCGGTGCGGATGTCCGCCACCGAGAACGGTTTGGTCACGACATCATGAATGATGGCGTTGAGTCCGGAGGCGCGTTCGCGCTGGTCGGCGAATCCGGTCATCAGCAGGATGGTCAAATTCGGGAAATCGCGCGCCGCGCTCAGCGCCAGTGCGATGCCGTCCATCACCGGCATCTTGATATCGGTCAGCAACAGATCAAAAGCGGAGGGGTCGCTGTTGAGGATTTCCAGCGCCTCGGCGCCGTCCTCGGCGGTGACGATCTCGTGGCCGTCCATGGCGATGGCGCGCGCCACCAGCATGCGCATGGATTCCTCGTCATCGGCTATCAGAATACGCGACATCATTACTCCATCGAAATTCAGGCGCCGCTGCCGATATCGCGCTTGTTGAAGAAGCGCACATCGATGCTGCGGCTGTCGGCCGGCGGCGACGCCAACCGCGAACGAAACCAGGCCTTGTCGCCCGGATTGAGGCCTGGCTGCTCGATCACGGCGTTCCAGGCGTAGATTTCGGTGCCCTTGTCGTCGCGGACGACGAAGCGCAGCCGCGGCATCTGCACCGGGCCGCGGCTTTCGCTGACAATATTGCCCTCAATCACCAGCACCTGCTTGCCCTCGACGGTCTCGGTGCTGACCTTGACGTCCTTGAATGCGAGGGCGCGCAGGTTCACATTGAGCCCGACCAGCTGATAGAACGTGGCGGTCTGCGGCAGCAAGCGCACCATTTCGACGCGCCAGATCATTAGCGCCAGCACCATGGCGGACATGGCGGCGCAGGCGACTGGCAGGCTGATCCGCGGTAAAAAGGGAATTCGCAGTGTGATTTTCGGGACCAATCGGCGGAGCGCGGCGAACCGCGTTGCCCGTGCAAAACGCGACGGCGCCAGTTCGTCGTCTGAAGCCGTCGACCAGTCCGCCACCGGATCATTGGCTTCGGCCGGCCAGCCGGCCGAGATGGAGGGGCTCTCGATCCGCGGAATGTCCCGTTCGGGCGTCGATTCGGCCTCGTCTTCGGTGATTCCCCAGGCGCTCAGGTCCTCGTCGGGGGCCGGGTTAGCCATTGCCGGGGCCCGCAATTCGGTGCGCGCGAGGTCTTCCGGCCGTGCCAGCCAGACCTCCTTGCAGCGCGCGCAGCGTACCGTGCGTCCGGAGTCGCCGAAAGACGCCGGATTGACGGCATAGGATGTCGTACAATTCGGGCAAACGATATGCATGGATTGGATAGCCGAGGTCATGCCAGGAGGCTACAAGACGACTGTTAACGAACCGGAAACCATAACGACCGCACATACGATTGTCGGTAATTTCATCATCGGTCTTTTGGCCGTTTTGCGTCCCCTCGAGCGGAGCTGCCTGTGGTCCGGTTCGAAAATGTAGGTCTGCGCTACGGGCTTGGCCCGGAAATTTTGCGCGACCTCACATTCCAGGTCCCGGCGCACTCGTTCCAGTTCCTCACAGGGCCGTCCGGCGCTGGCAAGACATCGTTGCTGCGCCTGCTGTTCCTGTCGCTGCGGCCGACCCGCGGGCTGGTGACGCTGTTTGGCAACGATATCTCGCTGATGGGCAAGGACGAGGTCGCCGATTTGCGCAAGCAGATCGGGATCGTGCTGCAGGATTTCCGCCTGCTTGACCACATGACGACCTACGAGAATGTCGCGCTGCCGTTCCGGGTGATGGGACGCGACGAATCCAGCTATCGCCGCGAGGTGATCGATCTGCTGAAATGGGTCGGGCTTGGCGAGCGCATGGATGCCCTGCCGCCGATCCTGTCCGGCGGCGAGAAGCAGCGCGCCGCGATCGCACGCGCGGTGATCGCGCGGCCGTTGCTGCTGCTGGCCGACGAGCCGACCGGCAATGTCGATCCGACGCTGGGCCGGCGGCTGCTGCGGCTGTTCATCGAACTCAATAAATCCGGCACCGCCGTCATTATTGCCACTCATGACATTACCTTGATGGATCAGTACGATGCCCGCCGCATGGTGCTGCATCAGGGACGGCTGCATATTTATGAGTAGATCGGGCGACAACCGCGACGCCTTGATGGACCTCGGGCACGACGCCCCGCAGGTCGAGGCCCGGGCGCGCAACCTGTCGCCGATCGTGCCGCGCGGCTCGATCGCCGGCCGCGCGCTGGTCGCCGTCGTCGCCATCATGACCTATCTCGCCTCGATGACCACCGGCGGCGTGCTGCTGATCTCGGCCTCGGCGTCGGAATGGCAGTCCGAGGTGGCCAGCGAAATCACCATCCAGGTCAAGCCGGTGGGCGGCCGCGACCTCGAACGCGACACGGTGGCGGTGGCCGAAGCGGCCCGCGCCCAGCCCGGTATCGTCGAGGTCCGCGCCTATACCAAGGCCGAATCCGCCGCCCTGCTGGAACCGTGGCTCGGCACCGGCCTGTCGCTGGACGATCTGCCGGTCCCGCGCGTCATCATTGCCCGCGTTGTGCCCGGAACCCCGATCGACGTGGTTTCGCTGCGCAACCGGGTGGCGCAGGCGGTACCCAATGCCAGCGTCGACGATCACCGCGCCTGGATCGGGCGGATGCGCTCGATGACCTCGGCCACGGTGATCGCGGGGCTGGGCATTCTCGCGTTGGTCATCATCGCGACCATCATCTCGGTGTCGTTCGCTACCCGCGGCGCGATGGCGGCCAACAAGCCGATCGTCGAGGTGCTGCATTTCGTCGGCGCCGGCGACCAGTTCATCGCCAACCGGTTTTTCCGGCATTTCCTGCGGCTCGGCTTGCAGGGCGGGGTGATCGGCGGCGGCGCGGCGATGCTGACCTTCGGCTTTTCCGAATCGATGGCCAACTGGTTCACCGGCACCGCGGTCGGCGACCAGTTCGCCGCGCTGCTGGGCACGTTCTCGCTGCGACCCTCGGGCTATCTGGCGCTGGCCGCGCAGGCCGCGATGATCGCGGGCATCACCGCCTGGGCCTCGCGCCGCACGCTGTTTTCGACGTTGAACGATATCGAATAACGCGCCGGCTTTCGCCGCGATCGCTCCGCTGCGATGCCGCCTGCCGCGGGCAATCGCCACCGCGGCCGAAAAAAACTAGACTGCCTCGACAGGATACCGCCGCGACGCCATGACCTTGCCGCCCGACCAGGACTCAGCCGAAGCTCGCCGCGCCGCGCCGCGCCGGCGCCGCGGGGTGGTGCGCGCGGCAATTGTCGTCGTTTTTGCGCTCGGCTTCCTGTGCGGAGCGGTCGGCTTCGTCGGTTTTCTCTCGCAATTGCGCAGTGGCGAGTTGAAGCCCGCCAGCAAGGCGGACGGCATCGTGGTGCTGACCGGCGGATCGTCGCGCGTCGCCGACGCGATCGAGTTGCTCGCCGCCGGCTATGGCAGACGACTTTTGATCTCCGGCGTGCATCCCACCAATGGCGTCAGCGATATCTCGCGAACGCTGCCGGACAGCCAGCGGTTGCTGACCTGCTGCGTCGATCTCGATCGCTCCGCGGTCAACACCCGCAGCAATGCGGTGGAGACCCGGCGATGGGCCCATGAGCGCGGCTTCCGTTCGCTGATCGTGGTGACCTCGAACTATCACATGCCGCGGGCCATCGTCGAACTGTCCTACGAGATGCCCGACATCGAACTGATTCCGTTCTCGGTGATCGGCGACAAATGGCGCGACGAGCCATGGTGGACCAGCGGCCCGACGCTGCGGCTGCTGCTGTCGGAATATGTCAAATTTCTCGCCGCCGAAGTCCGGGTCTGGCTGGCCGAAATCGGCATCGATCTGATGCCCGAGGCCGGCGATACGGCCGATACGCGCAAGCCGGCAACGGCCTCCAATTGATGGGATGACCATGGTTTCGATTTTCGTACGTTCGCTGATCTACAATGTGCTGTTCTACATGCTGCTGGTGTTCTGGATCCTGGTGGCGATCCCGACCTTCGTGCTGCCGCCGCTCGCCTTCATGGCAGTCGCCAAGGCCTGGGCGCGCAGCAGCGTTTGGCTGATGAAAGTGGTCTGCAACACCCATGTCGACTATCGCGGCCTCGACAAGATCCCCGCCGGCCCGTTGATCGTGGCGTCGAAGCATCAATCGATGTGGGAGACCTTCGCGCTGATGCAATTCTTCGACAATCCGCTGTTCATCTACAAGCGCGAGCTGGAACGGATCCCGTTTTTCGGCTGGTACCTGATCAAGTCGAAGATGGTCGGTGTCGACCGCGATGGCGGCGCTCGGTCGCTGATCGACATGGCCAGACGCGCCACCGAAGAGGTGAAAATTGGCCGTCAGCTCATCATTTTTCCCGAGGGCACGCGTCGCCCGGTCGAGGCGCCGCCGGACTACAAGCCCGGCATTGCGCAGATCTATGCCAAATGCGGCGTGCCGTGTCTGCCGGTAGCGCTGAATTCCGGCCTGTTCTGGCCGCGCCGCACGTTTCTGCGCTATCCGGGAACCTTGGTGGTCGAATGTCTCGATCCGCTGCCGCCCGGCCTGCCACGCAAGGAATTCATCGGCGCGCTCAGCACCGTGATCGAAGCCGCAACCGACCGTATCGTCACCGCCGCGCGCGTCGAGCAGGCAACCTTGTTTGGCCGGGTGCCGGATGTGGCGGTCAGGGAGAGCTGAGAATCGTGGAGCTACCCCTGCAGCAGCAAGGCCAGCTGGCGCAGTTGCGGGTCGCGAAACCCTTCGGCCTCGATCGCCTTCACCGTCGACAGCACGTAATCGCGGTTGGCGCCGGAGCGGCCGTGGCCCTGCTTCACGTAATGCAGCTGTTCGGTGAGGCTCAGCCTTCCGGCATATTGCACATGGCCGCGATCGACAACATAGGCCAGCGCGCTGACCCGATCACGGGCGGCATTGTCAAGCCAGACCGAGCGCATCACCTCATGGTAGACGCCAGTGGTCTGCTCGCGTTCGCGCAGATAGTCGATGGTCGCCGCGCGGTGTTGGGCCGCGACCCGGAAGGCGATGCCGCGGCAGGCGCCGCCGCGATCAAGGCCAAGCACCAGGCCGGGCTTTTCCGGGGTGCCGCGGTGGTCGAAGGAATAGACGCACAGCGCCCGGTGCTCGCCGATCAGCCGCGCCGGCACCTGCTCGACGAAGTCGAAGCCCGGCCGCCACATCAGCGATCCATAGCCGAATACCCACAAGTCCGCGGCGGCTTCTGATTCGGGGGGGAAGGTCGTTGGCATGACGTCGACGTAGCAGAAATAAGGCCTTGATACGACGCGATGGCCAGCAATCCACGCCTGCACGAGACAAACAGGTCAGGCATCGCTGATTTGACAAAATCATGCGATCTACGTCGCGCCATGTCCGATTTTGCAATGCCGACCCGCACGCGCCGTCTCTGGCCCGTTTTCATCATGCCCGTGATCGTCGTCATTTTGGCGGCGGCCTGGAGCGCGTTCTGGTTTTTCGCCGCCTCCAAGGTCGACGAGAATGTCGATCTGTGGCGCGCCCGCGAGGCGGCGGCCGGGCGGGTCTATGACTGCGCCAACCGCTCGGTGGCCGGCTTCCCGTTCCGGCTCGAGGTTCGCTGCAGCGGCGTCAGCATCGAATTGCGCTCGCAGACCGCGGGCCAGACGGTCGGTCAGGGGCCGATCACCGCCAAGCTCGGCGAAATTCTCGTGGTGGCGCAGATCTATACGCCTAAACTGCTGATTGCCGAGTTCAAGGCGCCAGCGATCCTGTCGGATCGCGGCGCGCCGGCGATGGTGGTGAACTGGGCGACGGCCCGCAGCAGCATCGTCGGCCTGCCGGGCACGCCCGAAAGCGCCGATATCGTGTTTGATGACGCCTCGCTGGACCGTATCGTCGGCTCGGTGCAGGCGCCGACCGTGCGGGCCAAGCATGCCGAGTTGCACGGCCGGATGGCGGCCAGCTCGACGCCAGACAAACCGGTGATCGAAACCGTGTTCCAGGCCCAAAGTGTCAGCATCCAGGACCTGCATCCGGTGCTGGCAGCCCCGTTCGATACCGACATCCGCATGCAGATCAGCGGTCTGACCGACATCTCGCCCAAGCCCTGGCCGGAACGGTTTCGCGCGATCCAGGCCGCCGGTGGTCGGTTGGAGATCCTGCAGTCGCGGATCCAGCAGGGCGAGATGATCTCGCTGGCCGCGGGCTCGCTCGGCCTCACCGCCGCGGGCAATCTCGACGGCGAATTGCAGATGACGGTGACGGGTCTGGACAAGGTGATCCCGGCGCTCGGCATCGACAAGCTGCTGGAGATGGGGGTTTCGCAGAGCGCGCTCGATAAATATGCGCCGGGCGTCAAGAGCCAGGACGTCAATGGCCTGCTCGGCGCGCTGGACCGCGCGATCCCCGGTCTCGGCCGGGTAGTGCGCCAGAACGCCAATGTCGGCCTCGCCGCCGGCATCAATTCGCTCGGTACCGAAGCGGTGCTGGAAGGCAAGAAGGCGCGTTCGTTCCCGCTGAAATTCGTCGACGGCGCGGTCATGATGGGTTCGCTGAAAGTCGCGCAGATCCCGCCGCTGTTTTGAGGTCAATCCGCAGTCTCTCCGCGTCATTGCGAGGAGCCCTTGCGACGAAGCAATCTAGTCTTGCTATGCTTGTGGCCTACTGGATTGCTTCGCTTCGCTCGCAATAACGGCCGTTAGGCCTTAATCCTTCTTCGTCAGCGCCGCATGTTTGCGGCCGAAGTCTGGCGCCGCTTCATCCTGACCGATCGAGACGATGCCGCGACGGATCGCGCGGGTGCGGGTGAAATGCTCGAACAGCACGTCGCCATCGTTGCGGCGAATGGCCCGTGTGAGCTTCGACAGGTCTTCCTGGAACGCGCCGAGCATTTCCAGCACCGCCTCCTTGTTGGCGAGAAACACATCGCGCCACATCGTCGGGTCGGACGCCGCGATCCGGGTAAAATCGCGAAAACCGCCGGCGGAGAATTTCAGTACTTCCGAGCGGGTGACGTCCTCGAGTTCGTCGGCGGTGCCGACGATCGTATAGGCGATCAGATGCGGCAAATGGCTGGTGACCGCGAGCACCAGATCATGGTGCTCGGCCTGCATGAGCTCGACATTGGCGCCGAGCGCGCCCCAGAACCGTGCCAGTTTCTCGACGGCGGCGGTGTCGGCGCCATCCGGCGGCGTCAGAATGCACCAGCGGTTGCTGAACAGCTCGGCGAAGCCGGAATCCGGCCCGGAATTCTCGGTGCCGGCCACCGGATGCGCCGGAATGAAGTGCACGTTCGATGGCAGATGCTCCGCCATGGCGCGCAACACCGAAGCCTTCACCGAGCCGACGTCGGAGATGATGGCGCCGGGCATCAGATGCGCCGCGATGCTTTGCGCCACGGCACCGGAAACGCCGACCGGCACGCAGGCGATCACCAGATCGGCATTCTTCACCGCGCTGGCATTGTCGTCGACGACGCGGTCGGCGAGCTTTATCTCGACCGCCCGCGCCCGAACCTCGGGCGAATGGTCGGTGGCAACCAGTTCACCGGCGAGGCCAAGCTGCTGAATGCCGCGCGCCAGCGACGAGCCGATCAGGCCGAGCCCGATCAGCGCGATGCGTTTGAACGGCGGCGCAGCGGTCACGGCTGGGCCACGAATTCGCGCAGCGTCTCGACCGCCACGCGGTTGGCTTCCTCGGTGCCGATGGTCATGCGAAGCGAATTCGGCAGCCCGTAATTGGTGACGGCGCGCAGCACCAGGCCGCGCCTGGTCAGGAACGCGTCGGCATCGGCCGCGGTCTTGCCCGGCGTGGTCGGGAAATGCATCAGGATGAAATTGGCCACGCTCGGCGTCACCTTGATGCCGAGCTTGCTGATTTCCTCGGTCACCCAGTTGCGCCATTTCTCGGTGAAGTCGCGCGACATCTGGACGTGTTCATGGTCCTCGATCGCGGCGGCCGCGGCGAGCATCGCCGGCGCCGATACGTTGAAGGGCCCGCGGATACGGTTGACGGCGTCGATGATGTGCGCCGGGCCGAACATCCAGCCGACCCGCAGCGCGGCCAGGCCGTGAATCTTCGAGAACGTCTGCGTCATCACCGTGTTCTCGGTGGTCGCCACCATCTCGACGCCGATCTCGTAATCATTGCGCGAGACGTAGTCCGAATAGGCGGCGTCGAGCACCAGCAGCACGTGCTCCGGCAACCCGGCGCGCAGCCGCTTGATCTCGTCGAACGGCAGATAGGTGCCGGTCGGGTTGTTCGGGTTGGCCAGCCACACCAGCTTGGTGCGCGGCGACACCACGGCGAGGATCGCATCGACGTCGCAGGTGAATTCGGTTTCCTGGGCGACGATATTGGTGGCGCCGTTCGCCGAGGTGGCGATCGGATAGACCAGGAAGCCGTGGGTGGTCGAGATCGCCTCGTCGCCGGGCCCGAGATAGACATGCGCGAGCAGGTTGAGGATCTCGTCGGACCCGGCACCGCAGACGATGCGCGCGGGATCGAGGCCAAAGGTGCGGCCGATGGCTTCGCGCAGCACCTTCGAGGTGCCTTCCGGGTAATCTTCGAGATTCGCCACGGCCTGGGCATAGACCTCTTTGGCACGCGGCGACGGCCCGAGCGGGGTCTCGTTGGCGGACAGCTTGTAGGTCTTGCGGCCGGGTTCGATCACCGGGGTCTTGCCGGGAGTGTAGGGCGCAATTTCAAGAATGCCGGGCTTCGGCACGGGACGGGACATCTTCAACTCCGGATCATCGGTCTGGCTTCAGGAACGCGGCGCACCATTGCCGGGCACCGTATAGCGGGTTGCGTGGCTGCCGACGAGGGCCGAGGAGCGCACCGAGGCGCCGGCCTCGATCAAAGCGGCCTTGATCTTGTCGAGGCTGGAGGTGCCGGTGATCGAGACCAGCAGTGCCGCGCCATCAAAGGCGGTATCCGGCACGGCGACGATCTCGGCCAGCGGCGACAGCGCACGCGCGATCTCGGCATTCCAGCCGGACACCCGCACGCTCCACATCTCGACCTCGGTCACCATGGCGCTGTCGGCAACCCGCGACACCACGAACACCGGCAGCGCGGCGGGGTGATCGGCGCGCTCGATGAACGGCAGACGCGCGATGATTTTCGGCATGCCCCGCGGCTCGAGCTCGACCCACCACGGCGTGCGGCTGGACGTCGCCGGGACCAGCGCCAGATCGCCCTTGGATGCGGCGACAGCCTCGACGGCGGCGGCGGCGCTGAAATGCGCGACATAGGGGACGGTGAAGCCGAAATGAAACCGCGCCGAATCCCGCATCGCGGATTCGCCGAGCGAGAGGTCGGCATGCACCGAGAACGGCGCCTGCACGTAAGTGAACGTCGCGATGATGACGCGCCAGATGCTCTCGACGGTATCGATCGGCAGGATGCCGCGATGGCGCTGCACCAGCCGGCGCATCATGTCGGCCTCGCGCGCCGGGCGAAACGCGGAGCCGACCTCCTGGGTCTGCTTCACCGAGATCAGGCGGTCGATGATATCGCCGCGCTGCATCAGCAGGCTGTGGACCTGCGCGTCGATGCTGTCGATCTCCTGGCGAAGCACTTCGAGCGAAGGCGGAGCGGGGGGCTTGGTGGACATGGGCACGCCTTGGCGATGGGACACAGGCCTTTCCCCCGTCATTGCGAGGAGCGAAGCGACGCGGCAATCCAGCGCCACAAGCTCGGCAAGGACTGGATTGCTTCGTCGCAAGGGCTCCTCGCAATGACGCGGATAGCGCTGTGTTCTCTATCATGGACCCTACCGGCGCAAGGGCGCCGGGCGCTACGAGGTATCGCCAACCGCATCTTGACGCCCCCATGCCGTGGGACTAACGTCTCGCGACTTCGTGGTCATTTGAGCCGGCCGGCTTGCAGCCACGTTAAACAACTCGCTAAACAGGCCGGGGACAGTTCTGATCCCGGCTGAACCTATGTTCAGGCCGGGTTTTTTTATGGCTTGATCCAGTGCTGAGAACCTCCTGGGGAGGCCGGTATCAAGATGGTAAATTGTCAGTTGACCAAAAGCCCGGCAAAACCGGACGAGCGCGGGCAGGAAGCGGATCATCCGACCTCGCCGGTCGCACTGTTCGGTGCCGACCAGCCGTTGCGGCTGGATTGCGGCATTGAGCTCGCGCCATTCCAGATTGCCTACCAGGCCTATGGCAGCCTCAACGCCAACAAATCCAACGCCATCCTGGTCTGCCATGCCCTGACCGGCGACCAGCACGTCGCCAACCCGCACCCGGTGACCAACAAGCCGGGCTGGTGGCAGACGCTGGTCGGCCCCGGCAAGGCGCTCGATACCGACCGCTATTTCATCGTCTGTTCGAACGTGCTCGGCGGCTGTATGGGGTCGACCGGGCCGGCCTCGACCAACCCCGCCACTGGCAAGGTGTGGGGACTGGATTTTCCGGTCATCACGATTCCCGACATGGTGCGCGCGCAGGCGATGCTGGTCGATCGGCTCGGCATCGATCAATTGTTCTGCGTGGTCGGCGGCTCGATGGGCGGCATGCAGACGCTGCAATGGACCGCGGCCTATCCGAAACGGGTATTCTCCGCGCTGGCGGTGGCCTGCAGCACGCGGCATTCGGCGCAGAACATCGCGTTCCACGAACTCGGCCGCCAGGCGGTGATGGCCGATCCGGACTGGCGCGGCGGCCGCTATTTCGAGGAAGGTACCCACCCTCATCGCGGTCTCGGCGTGGCGCGGATGGCCGCGCATATCACCTATCTGTCCGACGCCGCCTTGCACCGCAAGTTCGGTCGGCGGATGCAGGACCGGGAATTGCCGACCTTCTCGTTCGATGCCGACTTCCAGGTCGAGAGTTATTTGCGCTACCAGGGCTCGTCCTTTGTCGAGCGCTTCGATGCCAACAGCTATCTCTATCTGACGCGCGCGATGGACTACTTCGATATCGCCGCCGATCATAATGGCGTGCTGGCGGAAGCGTTTCGCGACACCAAGACGCGGTTCTGCCTGATGTCGTTCACCTCGGACTGGTTGTTTCCGACCTCGGAATCACGCGCGGTGGTGCATGCGCTGAATGCGGGGGGAGTGCGGGTGTCGTTCGCCGAGATCGAGACCGATCGCGGCCATGACGCCTTTCTGCTCGACGTCCCCGAATTCCTCGACATCGCGCGCGCGTTCCTGGACTCGGCGGCGTCGGTGCGCGGTCTGATCGCCGCGGAGAAATAACATGAGCGCCGGACAACAGGCCTTGCCGCTGATCTCACCCGTGCCGGATGGCGCGGAAAACTATCGTGGCGATCATCTGCTGGTGGCCGGCATGATCGAGCCCGGCTCCAAGGTGCTCGACGTCGGCTGCGGCGATGGCGACCTGCTGCAATTGCTGGAGAGCCGCGGCATCGACGGCCGCGGCATCGAATTGTCGCGCGAGGGCGTCAATCGCTGCGTGGCCAAGGGCCTCGCGGTGGTGCAGGGCGATGCCGATACCGATCTCGACAACTATCCGGACGACGCCTTCGACTATGTGATCCTGTCGCAGACGCTGCAGGCGACGCGGCAGCCGCGCGTTGTGCTGGAGAACCTGCTGCGCATCGGGCGGCGCGGCATCGTGTCATTTCCGAATTTCGGATTCTGGAAGATGCGGCTGCAGCTGCTGATCGGTGGCCATATGCCGCGTACCGAGAACCTGCCGGCGACGTGGTACGATACGCCGAACATCCATTTCTGTACTATCAAGGACTTCGTGCAGTTGTGCGACGAGATCAACGTCAAGATGGAACGCGCGGTGGCGCTTGATCTGTATGGTCGTCCGCTCCGTCTGAATGCGCCGTGGTGGTTCTGGAACATGTTTGGCGAACAGGGTGTGTTCCTGCTCAGCCGCGCGGAAAAATCCATGCCGGGCTAAGGCGCGGAGCGCTGGTCAAGCGATAATCCTTAAATTTCTGGGGCTGGAACCGGCGAACTGGCGTGCGGCTTTTTCGCACGTCACATCTGCGCTGACGTACTACCTAACCCGTCAAATGGAACTTGAACGGGCGTCAGATAGTACCATAATCTACGAAATGACATAGTTTTAAAGCTATTTTCGCAAAATATATTAAGATGCGGTAATACTCATCACGTTATTGCTACCCATGGAACCGGAGCGCGGTCTCTGTAAATCAGCCGCGTCTTTTTCTGGCCACATCAACTTCCTTAACCCCACCCCCCGACGTGAGCTGCCTGTTTGCAGCCAGTCGCGGAATATGGGTTCACAAGGAAATATCTTGGTATGGTTCAGTTCAATGCGTATCGCCGTGCACTTCGCTACTTCTTTCTCGCGTTGTTTTCGGTAGTTGTTGTTTCAGTCGCGACGCCAGCCTCGGCACGACCACAGCAAAACGGGCATCACGCCCGATCACATCACAAGCATGAAGGACACAGTGCGCGCCATCACGGTCGTCACCACATCCGTCATCGGGTGCGCGTCTCGCGCCGCCAGGCGACGCTGCGGAGCGCCGACAGCGCGGCTGAAGCCTTTTCGAACAACAGCGGCTTTGGCTCGTCCAATCTGGTCGCCGAAGCGCGGCGCTACATTGGCGGCAATCCCACCGGTCGCGGCCGGCTGTGGTGCGCGCGATTCATGAACATGGTGCTGCAGCGTTCCGGCCATCAGGGCACCGGCTCCGACATGGCGCGTTCATTCTCCAGCTATGGCCAGCGCATCTCGGGCCCGCAGGTTGGCGCCATCGCGGTGATGTCGCGTGGCCGGCGCGGCGGTCATGTCGGCGTGGTCAGCGGTATCGATCCGTCGGGTAATCCGATCATCGTCTCGGGCAACCACGGCAATCGCGTCGCCGAGGCGACCTATTCGCGCGGTCGCATCTACGCCTATGTGATGCCGGCGAGCTGAGGCGGTCGTTCCCCGGGCGCGGCGCAATGCCATCGCGCAGCGATGGTGGTGCGCCGCAGACCCGGGGTTCAATTTTGCGCGTAACCGGGATCCCGGATCTGCGCGGCGGCATAAAGAATGCCGCAGCGCGTCCGGGAAACGAAATCAGACCAGCACCGGCGCGACGACTTCGATCGCATCGCCTTCGGAAATCATGCCGTCCGAAATCACCTCGGCATAGACGCCGAGATCGGCATGGCCGTAGGTCCGCATCAGCGTCGCGGGAATCGTCAGGTCTCGCGCGGCGGTGTCGGGATCGACGTTGGTGGCGGCGCAGCGCACAATGCGCTTCACCACTTTCAGCCGGACCTCGCCGATCCGAAGCACCCGGTCCATCAGGTCGAATTCATGCCAGGCCGGCCAGCCGGCCACATGCAGATTGCCGCGAAAACGTAGCGGATGCACCGGGCGACCGATCACGTCTTCCAGCGCCGCGACGCTGGCGAGATTGATGATCGAGGCCACCCTCTTTGCCACGTCGGAGAAACTGTGGCCCGGCGAGACAAGAATCCTGGGCGGGCCACGCAGTTCATCGGCAAAATTCGCCGCGAAAAAGGCCTCGATCGCCGCGCGTCCCTCGCGGGTTTCGAGGTCGCCGCGGGCGGTCTCGGCACCATTTTCCCGGATCGTCAGCGTGTGGCTGGCGTCGTCGTAATGGGTGCGCAACGCGGCGAGGCGCTCGTTGCGCATCAGCATGAGAAACTGGCTCTTGGGCAAATGCCGTGGCGCCGCGGGGTCGAAGCCGCTGGGGCCGTTCTCGACGGCGTAACGCCGGTCGGAGGGCAGTGTCTGCCCGGCCGTCAGCGCCACACGCGGCAACTTCTCCGGGGTGAGGCCCTTGACGGGGTAGCGGTAAATGCTGGCGAGGGAGGCGGGATTTTGAATCATCGCTTATTTTAAAACTTTCCGGCTCGCCGCGCCACATCCCGCAAAATTTGCGTACGGTCTCTTCCGCTTGCCGTTCGGCTGCCCATATTTGCGTCAAGCCGGTTCTGACGCCGGCGACAATCGTGGTCGCTTGACGAAAGTCAATGCGATCCGCGCCAACCCAGTGAAGATGCCGGCTTCGTGCCTTCGGGGCGGAACCAGCAGGCCGAGGGAAATCGAGCGATGAATATCGAGAAATACACCGAACGCGTGCGCGGCTTCATCCAGTCCGCGCAGTCGCTGGCCGTCCGCGAGGGCCATCAGCAATTCTCGCCGCTGCATATCCTGAAAGTGCTGCTCGACGACAGCGAAGGTCTGGCCGGCGGCCTGATCGATCGCGCCGGGGGCCATTCCCGCATGATCCTGCAGGCGACCGAGGCCGAACTGGGCAAGATGCCCAAGGTATCCGGGGCAGGGGCTGGCCAGGTCTATCTGGCGCCGGCGACCGCGCGGGCGCTGGAGGCCTCCGAACAGGCCGCCGAAAAGGCCGGCGACAGCTTTGTCACGGTGGAGCGGCTGCTGCTCGCGCTGGCGCTCGACAAGGATTCGGAGGCCGGCGCTCTGCTCGCCAAGGGCGGCATTACCCCGCAAAACCTCAATGCCGCGATCAACGCGCTGCGCAAGGGCCGCACCGCGGATTCCGCGACGGCGGAAAACGCCTATGATGCGCTGAAGAAATATGCCCGCGACCTCACCCAGGCCGCGCGCGACGGCAAGCTCGATCCGGTGATCGGCCGCGACGAGGAAATCCGTCGTACCATCCAGGTGCTGTCGCGCCGGACCAAGAACAATCCAGTGCTGATCGGCGAGCCCGGTGTCGGCAAGACCGCGATTGTCGAGGGTCTGGCGCTGCGCATCCTCAACGGCGACGTGCCGGACAGCTTCAAGGACAAGAAACTGCTGTCGCTCGATCTCGGCGCGCTCATCGCCGGTGCCAAATATCGCGGCGAGTTTGAGGAACGGCTGAAGGCCGTGCTGCAGGAAGTAACTTCCGCCGAAGGCGGCATCATCCTGTTCATCGACGAGATGCATCAGCTGATCGGTGCCGGCAAGGGCGAGGGCGCGATGGACGCCTCCAACCTGCTGAAGCCGGCGCTGGCGCGCGGCGAGTTGCATTGCATCGGCGCCACCACGCTCGACGAATATCGCAAGCATGTGGAAAAGGACGCGGCTCTTGCGCGCCGCTTCCAGCCGATCTTCGTGGCCGAGCCCACCGTCGAGGACACCATCTCGATCCTGCGTGGGCTGAAGGACAAATACGAACAGCATCACGGCGTCCGCATCACCGATTCCGCGCTGGTCGCAGCCGTGACGTTGTCGAACCGCTACATCACCGACCGCTTCCTGCCCGACAAGGCCATCGACCTGATGGACGAGGCGTCGGCGCGGCTGAAGATGCAGGTCGATTCCAAGCCCGAAGAACTCGACTCCATGGACCGCGAGATCATCCGGCTGAAGATCGAGCAGGAGGCGCTGCGAAAAGAGACGGACCAGGGCTCGAAGAGCCGGCTGGAGACGCTGTCGAAGGAACTCGCCGAGCTGGAGGAAAAGTCGGCGGCCTTGACCCAGCGCTGGTCGGCCGAGAAGAACAAGCTGTCCAACGCCCAGAAGCTCAAGAGTGAGCTCGAAGCGCTGCGCCTTGAACTCGCCGATGCCCAGCGCCGCGGCGAATATCAGCGTGCCGGCGAACTGGCCTATGGCCGGATTCCGGAGATGGAAAAGAAACTGGCGGACATCGAGGCCAATGAGACGTCCGGTGAGATGATGGAGGAGGCGGTCACCGCCAACCACATCGCCGAGGTGGTGTCGCGCTGGACAGGCGTGCCGGTCAACAAGATGCTGGAAGGCGAGAAGGACAAGCTGCTGCGCATGGAAGACAGCCTTGGCCAGCGCGTGGTCGGCCAGGCCGAAGCCGTGCATGCGGTGGCCACCGCGGTGCGCCGCTCCCGGGCCGGACTGCAGGACCCGAACCGGCCGATGGGCTCTTTCATGTTCCTCGGCCCCACCGGTGTCGGCAAGACCGAACTGACCAAGGCGCTGGCGTCATATCTGTTCGACGACGACACCGCGATGGTCCGCCTCGACATGTCCGAATACATGGAGAAGCACTCGGTATCGCGGCTGATCGGCGCGCCTCCGGGCTATGTCGGTTATGACGAGGGCGGCGCGCTCACCGAAGCGGTGCGGCGGCGGCCTTATC
Organism: Tardiphaga sp.; assembly: GCF_025356345.1. GTDB lineage: Bacteria > Pseudomonadota > Alphaproteobacteria > Rhizobiales > Xanthobacteraceae > Tardiphaga. The sequence continues at coordinate 8,143 of NZ_JANXTC010000140.1, read as the reverse complement.
AAGTGGTGCTGTTCGACGAGATCGAGAAGGCGCATCCGGATGTCTTCAACGTGCTGCTGCAAGTGCTCGACGATGGTCGCCTGACCGATGGTCAGGGCCGCACCGTCGACTTCCGCAACACGCTGATCATCATGACCTCGAATCTCGGCTCCGAATTCCTGGTCAACCAGCCGGAAGGCGAGGACACCTCGGTGGTGCGCGATCTGGTGATGGGCAATGTCCGGGCGCATTTCAGGCCGGAATTCCTCAATCGGGTCGACGAGATCATCCTGTTCCACCGGCTGCAGAAGAGCGAGATGGGCCGGATCGTCGAGATCCAGTTCGCGCGGCTCTCCAACCTGCTGGTGGACCGCAAGATCGTGCTGTCGCTCGATCCGGCGGCGCGCGACTGGCTTGCCGAAAAGGGCTGGGATCCGGCCTATGGCGCGCGTCCGCTGAAGCGAGTGATCCAGCGTTACGTGCAGGACCCGCTGGCCGAGATGATCCTGGCCGGCGACGTCAAGGATGGCGACAATGTCGCGATTGCCACCGAAGGCGGCGTGCTGACCTTCAACGGCCAGCCGCCGCACACCGCGGAGATCGAGCCATTCGAGCGGCCTTTGCCGAAGCGGATGCTGAACTGAGCGCGTCGTCCTTTCCCTCTCCCGCTTGCGGGAGAGGGCGGCTTGAATGGGCAAAGCGCGGTCGAGCCGGGAGGGCGCCTGCTCTCCGAACACGCATATCAAGGCGATCACCATGACCCGCATTCTTCTGGTCGGCGCCACCGGCCTCGTCGGCAGCCACGTCCTTGCCAAGGCGCTGGCCGACCTCCGCATCGAGCGCGTCGTCGCGCCGACGCGCCGCGCGCTGCCGCCACATCCGAAGCTTACCAATCCGCTGGTTGATTTCGATCATCTTACCGAAGCCGCTGACTGGTGGTCGGTGGACGGCGTGATCTGCACCCTCGGCACCACCCGCGCCACGGCCGGATCGGATGAGGCCTTTCGCAAGGTCGACTACGTCTATCCGCTGGCGGTGGCGAAAATCGCGCGGCGCCATGGCGCCCAGCGTTTTGCTCTCAATTCCTCGCTCGGCGCCGATGCAAAGTCGCGGCTGCTCTATCCGCGCACCAAGGGCGAGGTGGAGCGCGACCTGCAGGCGCTGGGCTTTGCTTCGCTGACCATCGTGCGGCCCGGGCTGATTGGCGGCGCGCGCGGCGAGTTTCGTGCCGGCGAGCGCATCGCCTCTGCCATTCTCGGCATGTTGGGACCGCTGCTGCCGCGACGTTATCGGATCAGCCCGGCCGCGATCATTGCCGAGGCGCTGATCGATGCCGCGGCGAAGGGCGGTCCCGGCGTCCATATCATTGAATCGGATCGCCTCTCCGGCGGTTGAGCGTTGCCTGTCGACGTCGTCAGCGGTTAGGTTCCTGCGCCGCGGCCTTGCCCCGGACAGCAGCGCGCCATGGGGACAGGGTGTAGAGCCACGCATGATCGATAATCGTTTTGCCTTCGGGGTGGTCGGCGGCCTCGGGGCGCTGGCCGGGGCTGACCTGCTGCAGCACCTGATCCGCGCCACCGCCGCGGACCATGAGCGTTATGCCATCGTCTTCGAACAGCAGAGTTTTCCGGGCGACCGGATGCGGGCCGACGCGCAATATGACCCGATCGGCCGCAAGCTGCATGCCTTCAGCCTGATCCGCCGGCTCGAAACGCGCGGCACCGATGCGATCCTGCTGCCCTGTTTCGTCAGCCAGACCTTTCTGCACGAGATCGAGCCCAATATCAGCACCCCGGTGGTCGGCCTGATGGCGGCGTTGCGGGCTAAAGTGACCGCCGCCTATCCGCGGGCGCGGCGGATCGGCGTGCTGACCTCGGATTATGTCCGCGACAGCGATCTGTTCGGCCAGGCCTTCAACGGCACGCATGAACTGCTCTATCCCGACGTGGAAGCGCAGCGCGAACTGATGGATCTGGTCTATTCGACGGGCGGGATCAGGTCGGGGCAGCAATCCCCGGCGGTCTGCGATCGGTTGCGAATGATCTGCGAGGCGCTGGCGGCGCAGGGCTGTGACATCCTGCTGCCGGGCTTCACCGAATTGTCGCTGGTGCACGCGGCGCTCGAGGCGGTGCTGTCGATCCCGATCCTGAACGCCAACCAGTGCTATGCGGCCTATGCGCTGGCGCAGCCAATGCTGCGCCCGCGCCAGCCGTTCAAGATCGGCGTGGTCGGCGGCGTCGGGCCACTGGCGACGGTCGATTTCATGGAGAAGGTGGTCAGGCTGACGGAGGCGCGGCGCGACCAGGATCATATCAAGATGATCGTCGAACAGAATCCGCAGATTCCGGATCGCACCGAGCATCTTTTGCACCACGGCACCGACCCGACCATCGCGCTGTTTGCCACCTGCAAGAAGCTCGAGGCGGCGGAAGCTGATCTGATCGCGATCCCCTGCAACACCGCGCATGCCTTCGTCGATCGCATGCAGGCGCATCTGCGGATTCCCGTGCTCAACATGCTGGACGAAACCATGGCGCAGATCGCCGGGCGCTATGCCGGGCAGTTGGTCGGCCTTCTGGCGACGTCGGGCACGGTGGACAGTGGCGTCTATGCGGAGGCCGCGGCCCGCGCCGGCGTCCGCCTGCTGCTGCCCGATGCCGCCCATCAGGCCGACGTGATGGACGCCATCTACGGCGCTGACGGCGTCAAGGCGGGATTTACCGAGGGCCGTTGCCGCGAGGCGCTGCGCCGTGCCATCGATCATCTCGCGCATAATGGCGCCGGCGTGGTCGTGCTCGGCTGCACCGAATTGCCGCTGTTGTTTCCGCAGACCGAAGAATTCGAAGCAGGCGGCAAGATGGTCGTGTTGCTCGATCCGACCCTGCTGCTGGCCTCGGCGTGTGTGCGCCATGCGCAGGCATCGCAGAGATAGCTCCGTCTTCGCGGCACGACGGGGAGCGCTCTGTGGACTTCACATCACCGATGTCAGCGACCTATGTAAGTGGCACGGCCGGCACCGCGGTGCTATTTGGCGCCTGCGCATCTTTCCGTGCTGCCACCGCTTGCGTCTGCCAGCCCGCCATCATCATCGCTGCGCACAGCACATAGAAGCAGACGCCCAGTCCGAACGTCCGGGCGATGCCGAATTCGATGGACAGCGCGACGCCCAGCGCCGAGGCCAGCATCGAGGTGATGCCGTTGGCGCTCCAGAAAAACGGCAGCAGGTTTTCGTGGCGGCGCCACAGGCTGAGGCCGAGCGGGAACATCATGCCCATGAAGAAGGCCGGCGGCGCCAGCAGCAGCACTGAAATCAAGATGCGCATCTCGGTGGCTTGGCTGCGCGCCCAAATGGTGACGATGGGCGTCAGCAGCCCGGCGGCCACCAGGGTGGCGAGCAAGGCGACGACCCGCGCGATGACCGCGCCCGGCCGCGGCGGCTTTGCCCCGACGGTAATGCTGCCGAGGCCGCTGAAGATCAGGATGCTGACGAGCACCACGCCGAGCCCGTAGACGGGGTGGCCGAGGAACACCATCAGCCGCTGCATCTGCGAGATCTCGATCAGCATGAAGCCCATGCCGATGCCGCTGAAATAGATCACGGGCGGCGTCAGCGTTGCCAGCGGCATGCCGCGGGCAAGGCGGGTGAAGGGAATGGCGATATAGCAGACGCAGGCCAGCAGCGAAAACAGCACCAGCCCCAGTGTGATGCTGACCGCCGAATTGTTGTTGGAAAGCACCGATGACGGCTTGCCGAAAAACTGGCCGAGCCGCGCGGTGTAGAAGAAGAACGGGCTGTCATCGGTGGACGGCGCAATATTCTCGACCAGACTGTTGAAATAGGCCGCGTCGGCCTTGCCGCTCATGATGGTCGTCGTGACGGCGTCGAAGGCGACATCCGGACCTATCAGGATCTTGAAACCCTGCGCCAGCAGCCGGGCCTTGGCGGTCTGCCAGTCAGCGGCAGAGAAGGCGTCGGGCCGGCTGATCACGGTGACGATGTTGTCGACGTTCAGTGCCACCACGTGCTGCGCCAGTTCGCTGGCGGGCACGCCCGTGTTCCTCAGGGCGGCGGCGGCGATCGACAGCAGCCGATAGAACTCGCCGCGGTGATTGTCCGGATCGTACCAGCGCGAAACCGACAGCAAGCCGCCGGGATTGAGCGCGCGGTAGAAATCGCCCCACGCTTCGGTGGTGTACAGCCGGTTTTCCGTCAGGGTCAGGCCGCCGGCGGCGGTGGCGGCCCAGGTGTCGATCAGCGAGATCTGCACCAGATCGAAACGCTCCGGCGAATGGTTGATGTAGCTGCGCGCTTCCGCATTGACCAGCGAGACGCCGGGAGTGCGATCGAGATGGCCGGAGAACTCAGCGAACTTGTCGGTCAGTACCTCGAAGATCGCCGGGTTGATCTCGATGCCGCGAATGGTCTTCGCGCCAAAATACAGGCCTGACAGGATATCGCGGCCGCCACCGACGCCGACCACGGCGACGTCCTTCGGCTTCCGCACCAGATAGGCGGAGTTGATGACGTCGTCCTCGAGGTAGGTCAGCTTGCTGAGGTCGCCGTCGAATCTGGTGATCACCGTGGCGGCGTCGGCATCGATATCGAGGCGCTTCTGGTCGATGGTCGTCTGCGGCGGATGGGCGTAGCCCCAGCCGATCGGCGGGCCTTCGCCCAGCGCCATGACGCGCACGCGCGAATAGGTGTTCCAGCGTTCGAACAGGGTGCCGGTCTGTGGCACGCCCTTGGCCCAGACCACGCCGAGATGGTTGTTGCCGGAGATGGCCAGCGCGGTGTGGCCGGAGGCCACGACCGCCAGCACCAGCGCCACCGTGCCGCTGAGGCGCCGGCCATGCAGCTCGCCGGCATGGCGCGCCACCATCCAGCCGGCGGCGGCGGCGAAGGCGCCGATCCAGAACGCGGCGCTGACCGGATCGATCGCCAGCAGCAGGAAGATCACGCCGAGGCAGCCCAGCGCGGCGCCGGACAGGTCGGCGGCATAGAGCCAGCCGCCGGCATAGGGCAGGCGGGTCAGCAGCAGGGTGATGCAGACGCCGCTTTCGGTGAACGGGATGACGAAGCCGAAGGTGGTGATGGCCAGCGCCACGGCGACGTATGGCTCCGGCACCGCCAGCGGTACGCAGAGAAAGCAGATCATGGCGGCGACGCTGGTGAGCGCGAACCGCGCCGCGTGGCGGGAAAATTCGGCTGCAACCCGCTCCGGCGCATAGCGCTCCGGGTGAGCGTAGACCGCGATGGCGCCACGGGTCAGCCCGAGCATGGCGAAGGAAATCGCCGCAAAGGCGAAGTGGTAATACAGCATGACGCTGAAGAAGCGGGTGATCAGCACCTGGTAGGACAGGGTCGCGGCGGCAAGTATGAAAATCGCGACGCAGTAACGTCGTTGAGCTGCAAAAGATGTCGGCAATGCGCTGTCCTCACGGGTACCGTGACCATGCGCTAACGCGCGGGGTAGCGCGAAAACTACCGGCAAACTCCTAAGATTGGATTGAGTGGAGCCCGCGGGAAACGGTGTTCCTGCCCTCTCTAGTCAGCGAAAGAGGGCAGGGAACAACGCTACCTGTTGTTTACCTGCCGCACCGGCGCGCCCGGCACCGTACCGGTAGCGTCCGATACCCGCGCGCCATTGCCGCGCTGGTTGATCTGGCCATCGAGGCGGTCGCGCTCCTTCTCGAAGCCCGCCATCATCGGACCTTCGAGCGAGCGGCCACGCGGCAGTTTCACGCGCATCGGATCGACGAAACGACCGTTGACCAGGATTTCATAATGAACATGGGCGCCGGTCGATGCGCCGGTGGAGCCGACAAAGCCGATCACCTGACCCTGGCGCACGCGCTTGCCGGGCTCGAGGCCCTTGGCGAAGGCCGACATATGGCCATAGGCCGTCTCGTAGCCGTTATTGTGCTTGATCTTGACGAATTTGCCGTAGCCGCCTTCCCAGCCGGCGACTTCGACGACGCCATTGCCGGAGGCGAAGATCGGCGTGCCGTAGGGCGAGGCCCAGTCGACGCCGGTGTGCATTTTCACATAGCCGAGGATGGGGTGGCGGCGGCTGCCGAAGCCGGAACGCATGATGGCGTTGTTGACCGGCTTGCGCACCAGGAACTTCTTCGCGCTCTTGCCGGTCTCGTCATAGTAATCGACCACGGAATCATCAGGGGTCTGGAACCGATAATATTTCTTGGTCTCGCCGCCGACCGTGAGCGAGGCGAACAGCACCTCGGTCTTCTCGGTGATAATGGCGCCTTCGTCCTCGCCGGCGAAGAACACGTCGAACGAGTCGCCGGGCTGCACCTTGCGCTGGAAATCGACGTCGTAGGAGTAGATCTTGATCATGTCCTCGATGACGGTGGCCGGCACCTTGTTGCGCATCGCGGTCTCGTAAATGCTCTGATAGAGCCGGACGCCGGTGCCGTCATCGTCGTCCTCGTCGTCGGCGGCGGGCGCGGTTTCGGCCACGGTATTCATGCTGGAGACGTCGACGGCGACGTATTTGCCGAGATCCGACAGCGCCGACACCGCCTCGATGGTCGATTCATTGGCGACGATGACGCGGTAGGGCTGCAGGCGCTGGCCAAGGCCGGACGGCGCGATCAGAATTCGCAGCTTCTGGCCTTCACGCAGACCGCCGTCGCGACCGCGGGCGCCGAGCGTGCTGGCGATCGCCTTGGCGTCCTCGGGCGTCGCGCCCTGGTCTCGCAGGATGGTGAGAACGGTATCGCCCTTCTTGACGACATGGATGCGCTCGCCGCTCGGGTTGCCGCCGGTGGCTTGATCCTTGGTCTTGGCGAGCTGGGTGACGTTTTCCGGGATCACCCTCGTCTCGAAGCCGGCATAGGGATCGGCGGTAATGCCTTCGGCGGCATAGGCCATCTTCATGTCGGGCTGTGAGCCGAGTTCGCCGGAGGCACTGGCCACGGTATAGCGAACGCCTGAATTGCCGCGCCAGTTCGAGGCATCGCGCACCCGCATCAAGACTTCGTCGATCGCCACGCTGGCGGCAATCCGCGCCTTCGGCAGTACCGGGGCCAGATCGCGGGTCACGAACGAGACCTCGGCGTCTGGCTCGACGGCATCGGGATTGGCGGCGGCGTCATCGGTGGCCGCAGGCGTCGCGGCGCCGACGTCGGTCAGCATGCGCTGCGCATTAAAGGGAGGGATCTTGGCGGCGAGGTCGCTGGTGGCCATCGACAGATTGCCGGAGATCCGGATGAACGGTCGCACCCGCATCACGTCGCGGTTGCCGACGCGGGTCACGGTGGAGACGCGCGTCACCTGGCGCGCGGCGGAGGATTCACTGGGCGGGGGCAGGCGATCGCTTTTGTGCAGACTAGCCTGCTTGTCATTAGCCGTGAACGCGCCGCGCAATGTGCCTTCGACACGTTCCGGGACTTTTGCGAAAGTCATCTCGCCATCGAGCGATGCGAAAACGGCGCCGCCGATAAGAGCCGCGCCGCAGAGACCCGTCAGAATCGTGCCGCTGAACCATTGTACGGAGACGCGACGGCGATCGATCACGGCGGCTTCGGAGCCATCAACGGATAGCGGCGGTTCGTGGCCGAGATCGATGACCCCGGTCTCACGATTATAGCTGCCCCCGTGTGACATGCCGTGGTTCAAACCCGCATCTCCCCAACTTCCATTCCGGCCACCGACAACTCCCCGCGCGCGTCGCATCGATGGGCGAACAACATGGCCAAAATGCTGGCCGGATTGTCCGCCGTCAATGCCGCGACGATCTCTCGCTGCTTCATAACCCTTGGAACAGCAAAGCGCGAATGCGGATCACCGTGGTCGAAGGCCTGTCGAACTCGATCGTGTTGCCGGGCCCCGAAAACTTTTCGATCCGACCAAGATGTTTGCACAACGTGGCGCCAGAACGCCGGAGCAATGTGGCTCTTCTACGGCGTGCCCACTGTAAAAGCTGGGCTTTTTGGCGCGCGCAGCGGAGATGGAAATCGCGTGACGTTTTTCTGACGATTTGTCGTTGACAGGATCGGGTGGTGGCCCCTATAACCCGACCACTGGACGCGAGCGGCGCCGGGGCCAACGGCCCGGGCGAGTTGCTCGCGCTTCAGAAGCTCCTCAGCTCGAAGAGTGAAGCATCAGCCGACGGTTTCGGTTGATGATTTGCCGTCGGGTCAA
>NZ_JANXTC010000106.1:0-10493 GCF_025356345.1 Tardiphaga sp. | reverse complement strand
CCGCTGATCGTCGACAACACGCTGGCGACGCCCTATCTGATCCGCCCGATCGATCACGGCGCCGACATCGTCGTGCATTCGTTGACCAAGTTTCTCGCCGGCCACGGCAACTCCATCGGCGGCATCATCGTCGACGCCGGTACCTTCGACTGGTCGAAGGACAACAAATATCCGATGTTGAGCGAGCCGCGACCCGAATATCATGGCATCAAGCTGCAGGAGACGTTCGGCAATTTTGCCTTTGCGATCGCGTGCCGCGTGCTCGGGCTGCGCGACCTGGGACCCGCGCTGTCGCCGTTCAATGCCTTCATGATCCTGACCGGCATCGAGACGCTGCCGCTGCGGATGGCGCGGCATTGCGAGAACGCCAAGGCGGTGGCGGAATGGCTGGCCGCGCATCCCGCCGTCGCGGCGGTGAATTACTCGGGGCTGCCGAGCAATCCCTATTACAATCTGGCGCGCAAATATGCGCCGAAGGGCGCCGGCGCTGTCTTCACCTTCAGCCTGAAGGGCGGCTACGACGCCGGCGTCAGCCTGGTGTCGAAGCTGAAATTGTTCTCGCACCTGGCCAATGTCGGCGACACCCGCTCGCTGGTGATCCACCCGGCCTCGACCACCCACAGCCAGCTCGACGACGACGCCAAGACCCGCTCGGGCGCGGCGCCCGACGTTGTCAGGCTGTCGGTCGGGATCGAGGACAAGGAGGATCTGATCGCGGATCTCGAGCAGGCGCTGGGGGCCTGATGTCATTCCGGGATGCGGCAAACGGCGAAGCCGGATGCCGCATCCCGGAATCTGGAGTTGTTCAGCGTGCCACCATTTCGGGATTCCGGGTTCGCTCGCGGCTGGCGCCGCTCCCGCCCCGGAATGACAGATTGCGTCAGCCGACCTGCCCGACCACGAGCGGCAGCTTCTGCGGCACCACCACCGGTCGCGGCAGCTTCAGCCGTTCGACCTGCAGCACCGCCAGCGCCAGCACCACGATCGCCACCGCCTGGTGCGCCAGCGCCAGACCGATCGGCACTTCATACAGCAGGGTCAAAATGCCGAGCAGTACCTGCAGGCTGAGCGCCGCCGCCAGCCAGAGCGCGCCATTGACGGTTGCCGCGCCGGCCCGCGACCGGATGGCGTCGATCACATGCCAGATTGCCACGGCGAACAGCAGATAGGCGGTCATGCGGTGCTGGAACTGCACCGTCAGCGTGTTGTCGAACAGGTTGCGCCACCACGGCTCCTCGAAGAACAGCCGCGACGCCGATGGAATCAGCGCGCCATCGATCTGCGGCCAGGTGTTGAAGACGCGGCCGGCGCGCAGGCCCGCGACCAGCGCGCCGAAATACAGCTGCAGGAAGGTCAGCCCCAGCAGCACCACGCTGGTGGTCCGCAACCGCGCCGACACCATCAGCGGTGGCGCGTCGCGCAGTCGCCGTAGCGTCCAGACGATGGCCGCAAAAATTATTAGCGCCAGCACCAGATGCGTCGCCAGCCGATATTGCGACACTTCAACGCGCTTGGTCAGGCCCGACGCCACCATCCACCAGCCGACCGCCCCCTGCAGCCCGCCAAGGCCGAAGATCACCCACAGCCGCGTCTTCAGCCCGGAGGTCAGGACGCCCGACCACAGGAACCAGAGGAAGGGCAGCAGATAGACCATGCCGATGACGCGGCCGAGCAGCCGGTGGCCCCACTCCCACCAGAAGATGGTCTTGAACTCCTCGAGACTCATGCCGGCATTGAGTTCGCGGTATTGCGGAATCGCCTTATAGGCATCGAAGGCCGCGACCCAGTGATCCTGCGTCAATGGCGGCAGCGTGCCGCTGACCGGTTTCCATTCGACGATTGACAGGCCGGATTCGGTGAGCCTCGTGGCGCCGCCCACCAGCACCATCAGCGCGATCAGCGCCGCTACCATAATCAGCCACCAGCGCACCGGGCGGAGGCGATCATCGCGTCGAATAGAACTACCTGTCATGACCTGCGATCTATGGGACAAGTCCCCGAATTCAATGGCTTGAATGAATATACCTGAACCTTATAGTCCGCCGGCCAGCGGCTGCAAAGCGACGCCACGCCCAGCCCTTCCTCCAGGACCGCACAATTCCGTCATGAGCATTCGCACCCGCAAATTCTTCGGCACCATCTTCCTGCTCGTGCTGGTCGTGGTCTGGTCGCTGCTCGGCATGACCATCGCGCAAACGCCATGGTTGGCGGCGTCCGGCTGGCTGCAGGCGATCTTCTATGTGGTCGCGGGACTGGGCTGGGTGCTGCCGGCGATGCCGATCGTCAGCTGGATGGCCAGGGCGGATCGCGAAAAACTCGGCTAGGATCAACTTCTCGCCGCCCCCAGCATCACGCCGGCCATCATTACCCGCAGCGCGCGCAGCGATTGACGTCGGCCATCCCAGGCGATTCGCGGCAAGGCGTAGGAGTCGGAACGGCCGTCCGGCTGCACCACGCCTGGCATCGAGGTCACCGCGCTGCTGAAGCCCGCCTGTGCCGCCATGCCGGCATGGCGCGGCAGGAACGAACCCCGGTCGCCGAACGGATAGGCCAGATGCATGGGCGCACGTCGCAATGCGGCTTCCGCCACAGCCCGGCCCATGGCGATCTCGCGGCGCGCGCTGGCGTCGTCGAGATTGGCGAGTACCGGGTAATTCACGGTGGCGGCGCCATAGGTGACCAGCGGATCGGCCACCAGGACCGCGATGTCGTCCCAGTCCATGGTCGCGGCGCGCGACAGCGCGGCAAGATCGACCGAATAGCGTTGGCAAAGATCCTTGATCGCCAATGACAGTGCCGGCGCGGGCAGCGTGCGCAGCCAGCTCTGCAGGTAATGATAGGCCTGTCGCTTGTCCTCGAGACCCCCGATCCCGAAATGGCGTTGCCGGTCGTCGATCATCAGGCTGATGCGGTCGTGGCGGGCCACTACCTGCTCCAGCGCCAACCACCAGGCCTCGCCCAGCCGATCGGGAAAAGCGCTTGCAAGGTACACCGTGAACGGCACGCGGTGCCGCAACAGCACGGGATAAGCGTGTTCGATCAGATCCTTGTAGCCACCATCGAAGGTCAAACATACGAAGCGGCGGGCCTGCCGCGGCTGCCTTGCGCGGGCGCAGGCTTCGTCGAGCCCGACGATATCGAACTCCCAGCGCTTCAACCTGCCGATAACCCGGTCGAGAAAACGGGGCGTGATCTCGGTGGCCAGTCGCGGCTGGAACGCGCCTGGCCGCGGCAGCCGCACCCGCTCGAATGTCAGGATCACGCCGGCACCGCCGCGCGACCTCTGCATCAGCCGCGCCCAGCCACTGAAAAACGCCAGTTCCAGCACCAGCGTCGTCAGCCCGCTCAATGGTTGCGACACCGCCATCCTCCTTTGCGGTATCCTGCTGACCGCCCTCCGCGCCTGTCCTTACTGTTTATTGAGCTTTGTTTGCAAAGGTCGTCCGCTGCAAACAGTAAACAAGACCTCAACACAGGCTCCGTGATGACCATGGCTGCGGCGATCGACTATCCGACGGCGTCCACCCAAGCCGCGAGCCGTATCACGCGCGTCGATGTACTACGCGACTTCGCCACCGCTGAACCGGTCTGGCGTCACCTCGAAACCGCCGATACGCTGTCGACGCCGTACCAGCGGTATGATTTTCAGGCCGCCTGGCAGGCCCATGTCGGCCAGCTCGAAGGCCTGCGACCCTTCATTGTCATCGCCTATGACGCCAATGACCAGCCGCTGCTGTTGCTGCCGCTCGGCGCGAGGCAGGAGAATGGCTTGCAGGTTGCGGGCTATCTGGGCGGCAAGCACGTCACCTTCAACATGCCGCTGTGGCAGCGCGATTTCGCGGAGGCCGCCACCAGGGCCGATATGGAGGCGCTGCAGTCGGGAATCCGGCGGCACCGTGAAACGGTCGATCTGCTGGCGCTGGCGCGCCAGCCACGGCACTGGCTCGGTATCGCCAACCTGATGGCGCAGTGGCCCAGCCAACCGTCCACCAATGACTGCCCGGTGCTGCGACTGCTGCCCGGCGCGTCTCCGACCGACCACGTCAGCAACTCGTTCCGCAAGCGCCTGAAGGGCAAGGAAAAGAAATACGAGGTGCTGCCCGGCTATCGCTATCTGCTTGCCACCCGCGATGCCGAGATCAAGCGGGTGCTCGACGCCTTCTTCACCACCAAGCCACTGCGGATGGCCGAACAGAAGCTGCCCAACGTGTTCGCCGAGCCGGGCATCGAGGACTTCATCCGCGCCGCATGCCTGGCGCCACGCGATGGCGGTCGCGCCATCGATATCCACGCGCTGGTCTGCGACGAGGAAGTGATCGCGATGTTCGCCGGGGTCGCCGATGCCGGTCGCTTCTCGATGATGTTCAACACCTATACGATGTCCGCCAACGCCAAATACAGCCCGGGCCTGATCCTGATGCGCAGCATCATCGATCACTACGCCGCATGCGGCATCACGTCGCTCGACCTCGGCATCGGCGCGGACGATTACAAGCGGATGTTCTGCAAGGACGACGAGCCCATCTTCGACAGTTTTGTGCCGCTCACCACGCGCGGAAAACTCGGCGCGATGGGCCTCTCGTCATTCGCCCGTGCGAAGCGGCTGGTGAAGCAGACGCCCGCGTTGCTGAACCTGGCGCAACGGCTGCGCGGTGCCCTGCAACGCTGACGGTTGGGCGTTGATGCTAGGCCGGAACCACAAGATCCTCGATCCGGATCGGAAACCGGCGCACACGGATTCCCGTCGCGTGCCAGACCGCGTTGGCCACGGCGCCCGCCGAGCCGGCAATGCCGATTTCGTCGACGCCCTTGATGCCGAGCGCGTTCACATGCGGATCGTGCTCTGTCACCATGATGGCCTCCAGGCCGAGCACGTCGGCATTCACCGGGATGCGATACTCGGCGAGATTGGCATTCATGGTTCGGCCCGAGCAGTGGTCTATCACCGCCTGCTCGTGCAGCGCGAACGACGCGCCCCAGATCATGCCACCATAAAACTGGCTGCGGACCATATGCGGATTGATAATCCGCCCGGCTGGCAGGACAGCGTCATGCGGCTGCTCGACGTGTTCGTCGATGGCCTTCGCATTCAGAAGACAGCCGAGGGAGCAGCAACTGCCCCGCGGGTCACGGCAAGCGTCCGGCAGCCACGTCGGTAGCGAGCCGCTATTGGCTCCACCCGCCAACACGCAGATTACGACCCGGCCGAATACCGTTCAGCCGCGTATCGCCTACCCTCATGCTGCGACGACGCGCTCGACGGGATGCGGCGCATGGTCGGGCGTCGAATCCCGACGCAGCATGCTCACGGCCGAGAAGCCGACGGCTTTCAGTTGTTCGCACATCAGATCGCGGGCGTCGGCGGCCATTGACGGCTCCGGCACTACCACCGCGCAGGCATTCGCCGTCAGCAGCGCCGCCGGCAGATCAGCGGCGGTGCCGGCATCGAGCAGCACGTGATCGTACACCCGCATCAGGGCATCGAGCGCCATGGTCAGCCGCGGCGATTGCAGCAGCGCACGATCGGCTCCGGCACGGCCGGCGCTGATCATATGAAGACCCGACAGCGTATCCTTGGTGATGATCTCGCTGAACGACGCCTGCCCCAGCATCAACTCGGCCAGTCCCGGCGCCGACGGATCGCTGGAGATCGCCCGCAGCACCGGCGAATTGGCCGAAAGATCAACCAGCACCACCTTGCCGCCGCGGGCCAGCATGCGCGCCAGCGTTAGGCCGGTCAGCGCGATGTTGTCGGGATCGCCGGTGCCAAGGATCGTAATCTTGCGCGCGGAATCGCCGGCGACGCGCAACGTCCGCGCCAGCCCTTCGATCTCGCTCACGCCGGCGGCAAGTTCGGGATGGGTATCACGAACCGCCGGCTCCGGGATCAGCGGTGCGGTCACCACGGCCGGCGCAGCCTCGGCGACCGGCGCCGGCGCCGGCGCCGCCACGACGGCCGGTTCGACATGGGTAGGGACTACCGATGGCGACAGGATTGGCTCGACGCGCGTCGGCGCGGCGACGCCGCCCTTGGGCGGCACGAGGCGCGGCGCGGTCATGCGCAGCAATTCGCCGGTCATGACGCTGCCGGCGGTGAGCATCAAGGTCGCCAGCGTCGCAATCAGCACGATCGGCAGCTTTTTCGGATAGGCCGGGGTATTGGAGACGATGGCCCGCGAGATGATGCGGCCGTCGGCCGGCGCGGCCTCGATGTTCTCGCGGGTCGTCGCCTCGCGATATTTGGCCAGATAGGATTCGAGCAAATCGCGTTGCGCCTTGGCCTCGCGTTCCAGCGCGCGCGCCTGCACGTCCTGACCATTGCTGGACGTGGCCTGCCGCTTGACCTGTTCGAGGCTGCTGCTCAGGCCCTCGACACGGCCGGCCGCGATGCGGGCGTCATTCTCCAGCGAGCGCGACAGCTTGGCCGCTTCCTCGCGGAGCTGGCGGTCGAGATCGGTGAGCTGGGCCTTCAGTTCCTTGATGCGCGGATGGCCATCCAGCAGCGTCGACGACTGTTCGGCCAATTGCGCGCGCAGCGTGACGCGCTGCTCGGACAATCGCCGGATCAGTTCGGAATTCAGCACCTCGGAGGATTCGATCGGCCTGCCGGACTGCAGCATGTCCTTGATCATCCGCGACTTTGATTCCGCGTCCGAACGCAGCGCGCGCGCATTGTTGAGCTGGGTGTTAATCTCGCCGAGCTGCTGGTTCGACAGTGAGGTATTGTTGGTACCAATGAAAAGGCTGGACCTGGAACGAAAATCCTCCGCGCGCGATTCCGCTTCCGCGACCTTCTTGCGCAGGCTGTCGATTTCACCGGACAACCACTGTCCAGCGGACTTCGCCTGCTCCTGCCGCGCGCCCTGCTGCATCGTCAGATAGCCGTCGGCGATGGAATTGGCGACCCGCGCCGCCAGTTCCGGATCGTGCGACTGAAATTCGATTACCATGACGCGCGACTTATCGACGGCGTAGGCGGTCAGCCGCTCGAAATAGGCATCGAGCACGCGTTCTTCCGGCGTCAGCGAAAACGGATCGCGGCCGATCCCAAACAGCGCCAGCAGACTCTTGACCGGCGACATGCCCTGCAGCACCGGATCGAATTCCGGACGATCCGCCAGCTTGTTCTTCTTGATGATCTCGCGGGCGAGGTCGCGCGACAGCAGCAACTGCACCTGGCTGGTGACCGCCTCGGCATCCAGCGAGGCCCGCTCTTCATTGCGCTCGCCATTGGGGCGCAGGAAGATGTTTTCGCGGCCATCGATCAGGATGCGGGCTTCGGACTTGTAGCGCGGCGTGATGAGATTGACGGCTGTAAGCGCGAGCACGCCCACGAGCAAGGTCGGAACCAACACCCGCGCCTTCTTGCGGCGCAGCGCCTGCCACAACGCATGCAGATCGACGTCGCCGAGTTGCGGCGATGGCTGCGCCGCGTTTCCGGAGGCCGTGACATCACGACCAGGCCGAGTGGCCTCTGGCGCAACCGAGGCCTCGAAGGCCGGGGGCGCCACGGCCGAAGAGACGGATTTCTTATCCGCACCCGTACGCCAGAATGCCAAACGCATCGCATACTCCTACCGGACGCTCCCGCGCCTACTCAACAGCTCTGATTAAAATCGATTAAGGTTGCCGCGCGGTTAATTCGGCGCGCCGATACCAGATATACGTGCATCGCTGCGCGATCACCTTTTGTTAACCACGAAGCCTGCTATTGAACCTGGTGTTTGTGAGTTTGCCAGATGCGATGCGCGCGCACCCTATTCCCCTGTGTCCTGGGCATGCTGGCCCTGTCCGGCGGCATGGGACGCCCGCGTCCTGTGGCCGCGATGCCAGCCGCCGGCAGTCTTGATATCATGACCCATGGCCAGACGGCGGCGCGACGCACGCCAGTGGCCGCGCCTGCGCGGATCAACGAGCCCGACGACCACCTTGATGCCGGCTATCGGCTGCGCGTTCTGGTCTACGGCCAGGAAGGCCTCACCGATACCTGCGCGATGGGCGTCGACCGCGCGATCCCCCTTTCCCATCTCATCCTGAAGGGATCGCGGCACGCCATGGTACCGCTCGGCACGCCGGTCAGCTCCGACGATACGGTTTTAATCGACGAAGGATGGTTGTGAACATGGTAGCCAAGACCGACAAGCCGCTGCGCATCCTTCACGCCGTCCGCGCACCGGTGGGCGGGATCTTTCGCCACATCATCGACCTCGCCAATGGCCAGGCCGAACGCGGACACGAAGTCGGCATCATCGCCGACAGCCTAACCGGCGGCGACCGCGCCGCGGCCGCATTGGCCGAGATCGCGCCGCGGCTGACGCTTGGCGTGCATCGCCTGCCGATCCGCCGCGAACCGCATCCGACCGACGTGATCGCGTGGCGCCAGTTCATGCGGCTGGTCCGGCAGCTCGAGCCCGACGTGCTGCACGGCCACGGCGCCAAGGCGGGCGCCTTCGTGCGCCTGAAGGCGAAATCGAACAACACGATCCGCGTCTATACGCCGCATGGCGGCTCGCTGCATTATCCGCCGGACACGCTGAAGGGCGCGTTCTACGCCCGTCTCGAACGCTGGCTGATGGAACGCACCGAATTGTTCCTGTTCGAGAGCGCGTTCGCGCGCGACACCTTCCAGCGCGTGATCGGCAAGCCGACCGGCCTGGTGAACTGCGTCTTCAATGGCGTGACGGCGGCTGAATTCGATCCGGTCAAACTCGCTGACGATGCCACCGACCTCGCTTATGTCGGTGAATTTCGTCACATCAAGGGCGCCGATCTGCTGATCGATGCCGTGGCACGGCTGCGCGCCGAGGGCCGGCCGGTGACGTTGACGCTGGGCGGTGACGGTGAAGAAACCGAAGCGCTGAAGGCGCAGGTCCAGCGCTTGGGGTTGACCGACGCCGTCCGCCTGATCGGTCACGTCAAGGCACGCCACGGATTTTCGCAAGGCCGTCTGCTGGTGGTTCCGTCGCGCGGCGATTCGATGCCCTATGTGGTGATCGAAGCCGGCGCCGCTGGCATCCCGATGATCGCCGCCCGGATCGGCGGCATTCCCGAGATCTTCGATACCCACACCGACGCGATGTTTACCCCCGCCAGTGCCGTGGCGATGGCCAACGCCATTGCCGCCTCGCTCGACCATCGCGAAGCGACGCTGCGGCGCGCCCAGGCGCTGCGCCAGCGCATTTTCCTGCACTTTTCACAGAACGCGATGGTCGACGGAATTATTGAGGGTTACCGCCGGGCGATCGCCCGGCATTAACTCTTCTTAACCTGTAACCAAATCTTTCGAATTGTCCGCTATACGGCCGAAAAAGTAATAAGCTCTGCGCAGCCATTCTCGTGCAAGCCAAGCAGACGGAATGTTCACGTGGAACCTATCAACGCACGCTCGATGCTTGATGCCGCGACGACCGCGGCCCCAGGCCAACGCCAGTTCGAACGTCGCCGACGGTTGACGCCGGCGGCGCTCGCTGTTGCCAACGAGAAAGTCCGCTCCGCCTATTCGCCAATCGTTCTCACCGGTGCCGTGCGTCTCGCTGATTTCATCGTCCTCACGCTGGTCGGCATCGCGATCTATCTGGCGCACGTCGCCCGCACCGACGGCTTCTCCTGGGAATATATCGCGGCTATCGTGGCCATCGCAGTGATGGCCGTGATCGCGTTCCAGGCCGCCGATGTCTATCACGTCGAGGCGTTCCGTGGACGGGTTCGACAGCTAACCCGGATGGCCTCGGCCTGGGCTTTCGTGTTCCTGCTGTCGACCGGAATCACGTTCCTGGCCAAATTCGGCAGCTCGGTGTCGCGGGTCTGGCTATCATCCTTCTTCATCGTCGGGCTGTTTGCGATGATCGCGCAACGGACCGTGCTGCGCATGCTGATCCGGCGCTGGGCGCTGCAGGGCCGGCTGGCGCGCCGCACCATCATCGTCGGCGCCGACAGCAATGGTGCGAGCCTGATCAAGGAGCTCAACAGCCAGGAAGATTCCGATCTTCAGATACTCGGCGTGTTCGATGATCGCAACGACAAGCGTTCGCTTAACACCATTGCCGGCAGTCCGAAGCTCGGCAAGGTCGATGACATCATCGAATTCGCCCGCCGCACGCGTATCGATCTGGTGCTGTTCGCGCTGCCGATCTCGGCCGAGACCCGTATCCTGGAAATGCTGAAGAAGCTGTGGGTGCTTCCGGTCGACATCCGGCTGTCGGCGCACACCAACAAGCTGCGCTTCCGGCCGCGCTCCTATTCCTATCTCGGCAATGTACCAACCCTCGACGTGTTCGAGGCACCGATCACCGACTGGGATCTGGTGCTGAAATGGACATTCGACCGCTTTGTCGGCGGACTGATCCTGCTGGCCGCGCTGCCGCTGATGGGGCTGGTGGCGCTGGCGATCAAGCTCGACAGCCCGGGCCCGGTGCTGTTCCGGCAGAAGCGTTTCGGTTTCAACAACGAGCGCATCGACGTCTTCAAGTTCCGCTCGCTGTTTCATGACCAGG
>NZ_JANXTC010000093.1:0-8759 GCF_025356345.1 Tardiphaga sp. | reverse complement strand
GCCGGGCGCCACTTTCAGCAACGTCAACCTGCGCCGCTCCAAGGGCTATGAAGGCCTGGCGTCGTCGAAGGATGGCAAGTTCATCTACGGATTGCTGGAAGGCCCGCTGTGGGATGCCGAGAAGAAGGAGTTTGAAAAGGTCGACGGCAAGGAAGCCGCGCGGATCCTCGAATTCGACGTCGCCCAGGAAAAATTCACCGGCCGCTACTGGCAGTATGTGTTCGAGCAGAACGGCAACGCGATCGGTGACTTCAACATGATCACCGCCGACAATGGCCTGATCATCGAGCGCGACAATGGCGAAGGCACCAAGGACAAGGCCTGTGCCGAAGGCGTCCGCGGCACCGACTGCTTCCCGGATCTGGCCAAGTTCAAGCGCGTGTTCAAGGTTGAGCTCAACGACGCCAATGTCGGCAAGCCGGTCCGCAAGATCGGCTTCATCGACCTGCTGAAGATTCAGGACCCTGACAAGAAGGCGCGCAAGCCTTTGAATGACGGCGTGCTGACCTTCCCGTTCTTCACCATCGAGAACGTCGATCAGGTCGATGCCACCCACATCATCGTCGGCAACGACAACAACCTGCCGTTCTCGTCGAGCCGCGACCCCAACAAGGCCGACGACAACGAATTCGTGCTGCTGGAGGTCGGTGACCTCCTGAAGGCGAAGTAGCGATCAAGAAAGTCGCGATGATTGTCCCCTCCCCCTTGCGGGGGAGGGTCGCTTCGCGAAGCGAAGACGGGAGAGGGGTAGCCACCAGCGCAACAGCCCCCCTCTCCCGCCTTCGCTTCGCTCAGGCTCCCTCTCCCACCAACGCCGCTGCGCGGCGCCGGTCTAGAGGGGAAAGAACAACGCGTCTTGCTACGCCGCGCGGATCTTGACCAGGAAGCCGTCGACGGCCGATCGCAGCAGCGCGGACTGGCTTTCCAGGTCGCCGGCGTTCGACAGCACCTGCGCGGCGGCCGCGCCCGTCGCATCAGCCGCCGCGGTGACACCGGCGATGTTGTCGCTGACCTCGCTGGCCCCCGCTGCCACCGACTGGATGCTGCTGGCGATCTCGCGCGTGGCGCCACCCTGCTCCTGCACCGCGCCGGAAATCCGGCTGGTGATCTCGCTCATCTCGCCAATGGTCGCGGTGATGGCGCCGATCGAGATGACCGCGTCGCCGGTCGAGGCCTGCATCGCCGCCACCTGGGCGGAGATTTCCTCGGTCGCCTTCGCGGTCTGGCTGGCCAGCGCCTTGACCTCCGACGCCACGACGGCGAAGCCGCGGCCGGACTCGCCGGCGCGCGCCGCCTCGATGGTGGCGTTGAGCGCGAGAAGGTTGGTCTGCGAGGCGATGTTGTGGATCAACTGCACCACTTCGCCGATTTTCTCGGCGCCGCTCGACAATAGCAAGACGGTGGCATTGGTACGCTCGGCATCCTCGACCGCCTTGCTGGCAATCTGGCTGGATTCCGAGACCTGCCGCAGCACCTCACTGACCGAGGCCGACAATTCTTCCGCCGCCGAGGCCACCGTACCGACATTGTCCGACGATCGCGCCGAAGCCGCGCCGACCGTTGATGCCCTTGAACTGGTGTCGCGGGCCGTCGCCGCCATCGACTGCGCGGTGCCCTGCATGCCCGAGGCCGCCGCCGAAACCGAGCGCACGATGCCGTTGACGCTGCGTTCAAAATCGCTGGCGAGACTGTCCATCATCGCGCGACGCTCCGCCGCGATCCGGGCCTGCGCGTCGGCTTCGATCCTGTCGAGTCCGCGAATGCGGACGGCGTTGTCCTTGAACACCTGTACGGTCGCCGCCATCGCCCCGATCTCATCACCGCGATGGGTCTCCGGAATTGCCTCGTCAATCTGGCCGTCGGCGAGGCCGCGCATGCGGCGACCAAGTCGCGCGAGCGGACCGGTGATGCTGCGTCCGATCAACCATGCGATCACACCCGCGATGATTCCGATCACGACGATCGCCGTACCGAGCGCCCACAGAATGGGCTTCAACTTGGTATCAAGGTCATCGAGATAGGCGCCGGTGCCGACATACATGTTCCAGCCGGGAATGGCGACCGCGTAGCCGACCTTGCGGATCGGTGTGGTTTCGCCTGGCTTCATATAATCAAAATACACCAGCGCCTCGCCGGTGGCGGCGACGCCATCGCGCCATTCCCGGGTCATCGCTCGGCCGTTGGTCTTGACGTCGAGACGATTGACGCCCCAGAGTTTCGGGTCGGGGCCCATCAGGGTAACGCCTTCCATGGTGCCACCGAAGAAATAGCCGTTACCATTGTCATATCTCATGGTGTTGACGCGGCTGGCGAACTCCGCGATCGCGGCGTCCTTGGTCAGCGCGCCGGCATCAACCTTCTTCTGCAGCGCAAGCGCCATGGTGCGCGTGGTTTCAACAATGGCCTTGGTCTGTTCGATGCGCGCGGAGAGCATTTCCCGCTGCATCATATATCCGGCCAATACACCGGCGACGCACAGACCCAGCAGTGTCATGGCAAGCAGGATACAGAGCTTCGAAGCAATCCTGAGGTTACTGAAATTCATGGTCACACTCCAAATGGTATCATAAAAAATCTAGCGCCTGGCGGCCGATACGCGGATGAAATGGACCAACGACCGGAACGCTCGCACGCGATTGGATCATTTTCCTGAATTTCGGAAATATCGGTTACGCGCTCTGGATCTTGCCAACACCAGCCGCTTGTTACATTTACGCCGCGCGGATCTTGATCAGGAAACCATCGACCGCCGATCGCAGCAGCGCGGACTGGCTCTCCAGGTCGCGGGCGTTCGAGAGCACGTGCGAGGCGGCGGCGCCGGTCGCTTCGGCGGCGGCGCTGACGCCGCCGATGTGTTCGCTGACGTCGCTGGAGCCGGCCGCTACCGACTGGATGCTGCTGGCGATCTCCCGCGTCGCGCCGCCCTGCTGCTGAATGGCGCCGGCGATCCGGCCGGTAATCTCGCTCATCTCGCCGATGGTGGCGGTGATGGCGCCGATCGAGATCACGGCGTCGCTGGTCGAGGCCTGCATCGCCGCCACCTGGGCGGAGATTTCCTCGGTCGCCTTCGCGGTCTGGCTGGCCAACGCCTTGACCTCCGACGCCACCACGGCAAAGCCGCGGCCGGACTCGCCGGCGCGCGCGGCCTCGATGGTGGCGTTGAGCGCGAGCAGGTTGGTCTGCGAGGCGATGTTGTGAATCAGCTGCACCACTTCGCCGATCTTATCGGCGCCGCTCGACAATAATTGGACATTGGCGTTGGTGCGCTCGGCATCGCCAACCGCCTTGCCGGCGATGGTGCTCGACTGCGACACCTGACGCAGCACCTCACCGACCGAGGCCGACAGTTGTTCGGCCGCGGAGGCGACCGCTCCGACATTGGCCGACGACCGCGCCGATGCCGCTTGCACGGTGGCGGCGCGCGAACTGGCATCGCTCGCCGTCGCGGTCATCGACTGCGCGGTGCCCTGCATGCCCGCCGCGGCGGAAGATACCGACCGGACAATGCTGTTGACGCTGCGCTCGAAATCGTCGGCGAGACTTTCCATGGTGGCGCGACGCTCGGCCGCCGCCCTGGCATGGGTCTCCATCTCGATCTTGTCGAGCCCGCGGATGCGGACGGCGTTATCCTTGAACACCTGCACGGTCGCCGCCATCGCCCCGATCTCGTCGCCACGCTGGATTTCCGGGATCGGCGCGTCCAGTTCGCCATCGGCGAGCCCGCGCATGCGGCCCCCCAGCCGCGCCAGCGGAGCGGTGATGCTGCGACCGACCAGCCATGCGATCAGCCCGGCGATCACGCCGATCGACAGGATCGCGGCACCGAGCGCCCACAGGATCGGCGTCAGCCTGGAGTCCAGATCGTCAAGATAGGCCCCGCTTCCGACATACATGTTCCAGCCGGGAATCCCGACGGCCAGCGACACTTTGCGGACAAAATTCTCTTCACCGGGGCGCTTGCTGTCGTACAGCACGATCGCTTCCCCGTTGCTCACCACGCCGTCGCGCAGCTGGCGGACCATCATCGTGCCGTTGACCTTGGAATCCAGCCGATTGATGCCAATCAGCTTCGGATCCTTGCCGATGATCGTCGTCCCCTCCATGTCGTAGCCGAACAGATAGCCATTGCCATTGTCGTAGCTCAAGCTGGTGGCGCGTTGAATGAATTCGGCGCGCGCCGCCTCCCGGGTGATTTGCCCGGCGTCGACCTGCTTCTGCAGTGACAGCGCGATGTTACGGGCGATGTCGGCAACCACGCGGATCTGATCGACCCGCGCATTGTACATCGCGCGCTGCATCATCAGCCCGGCCAGCACGCCGGCAGCGCCCAGTCCGAGCAAGGTCAAGATAACCAGAATGCCGAGCTTGGGGGCAATCCGCACATCGCTGAAATTCACAATCGGGCTCCGAAATATGGCGCAGTCGCAATAATATATTGCGAAGCTACGCCACACTCGTTTCGGATTGCTTACGAAGCTACCACCAGGACGACAATACCGACCGGGCGAGCAGGCCGAGTAGCCCGCTTCCGCGCGGGCAACTCGCCGGTTAAAACCTCAGCGCCTTGGCCTGCTTGACCTGCGGCAGCTCCTGCACCTGTGCCAGCACCTCGGCTGGCACCGCGCCGTCGACCTCGACCAGCGCGATGGCGTCGCCGCCCTTGGCATCGCGGCCGAGGTGGAAGGTGGCGATGTTGATCTTCGCGTCGCCCAGCAATGAAGCGAAGCGGCCGATGAAGCCCGGCTTGTCCTCGTTGGTGACATAGATCATCGACTTGCCGAATTCGGCATCGACGCGGATACCCTTGATATCGACCAAACGCGGCTGGCCGTCGGCATAGACCGTACCGGACACCGAACGCTGCTGGGTGTCGGTCGCGACCGTCACCGTGATCAGACTCTCATAATCGCTTTGCGCGGCGCGTACCACCTCGTCCACCACCATGCCGCGCTCCTTGGCAACCACCGGCGCGGAAACCACGTTGATATCGCCCAGCATCGGACGCAACAGCCCGGTCAGCGCCGCCGAGGTCAACGCCTTGATCTTCATCTCGCCCACCGCGCCCTCATAGGTGATGGTGACCTTGGCGATATTGGTGTCGGTAAGCTGACCCGCGAACGAGCCGAGCTTTTCCGCCAATTCGATGAACGGCTTCAGCTTCGGGGCTTCTTCCGCGGTGATGGAGGGGAAATTCACGGCATTGGAAATCGCGCCGGTCAACAGATAGTCCGACATCTGTTCGGCGACCTGCAGCGCGACATTCTCCTGCGCCTCGGTGGTGGCGGCGCCGAGATGCGGGGTGCAGATCACATTGGGATGGCCGAACAGCACGTTGGCGGTGGCGGGCTCCTCGACGAATACGTCGAACGCCGCGCCAGCCACGTGTTTCGCGTTCAACGCGTCGGCCAGCGCCTGCTCGTCGACCAGGCCGCCACGGGCGCAATTGATGATGCGAACGCCGGCCTTCATCTTGGCCAGGGCGGCGGCATCGATGATGTTGCGCGTCTTGTCGGTGAGCGGTGTGTGCAAGGTGATGAAATCAGCGCGCTTGAACAGATCGTCGAGCTCGACCTTTTCGACGCCAAGGTCGCGGGCGCGCTCCGGCGACAGGAACGGGTCGAAGGCGATGACCTTCATCTTCAGGCCGAGCGCGCGATCGGCGACGATGGCGCCGATATTGCCGCAACCGATCACGCCCAGCACCTTGGCGGTAATCTCGACGCCCATGAAGCGGTTCTTCTCCCACTTGCCCGCTTGCGTGGACGCGTCCGCCTGCGGAATTTCACGCGCCAGCGCCATCATCAGCGTGATGGCGTGCTCGGCGGTAGTAATCGAATTGCCGAATGGCGTGTTCATCACGATGATGCCCTTGGCGGTCGCCGCGGCAATGTCGACATTATCGACGCCGATGCCGGCACGGCCGATCACCTTGAGCCGTGTCGCCTGCGCGATGATTTTCGCGGTCGCCTTGGTGGCGGAGCGAATGGCGAGGCCGTCATAATTTCCGATGATCTCGAGCAACTTTTCCTTGTCCTTGCCGAGATTGGGCTGGAAGTCGACGTCGATGCCGCGATCCTTGAAGATCTGGACGGCGGCGGGGGACAAGGCGTCGGAGATAAGGACTTTGGGGGCGGGCATGGGGATGATCCTGCAATGAAGGGATGTCAGTGCCACGAGCGCGGAAGGCCCCCTCTCCCGTTGGGGAGAGGGCTGGGGTGAGGGGCACCGGCCTATCGATGGCACCAAACCCCTCACCCGACCGC
This sequence comes from Tardiphaga sp., assembly GCF_025356345.1. Classification (GTDB taxonomy): domain Bacteria; phylum Pseudomonadota; class Alphaproteobacteria; order Rhizobiales; family Xanthobacteraceae; genus Tardiphaga. The sequence continues at coordinate 2,496 of NZ_JANXTC010000093.1, read as the reverse complement.
TTCGCGGTCGACCTCTCCCCAACGGGGAGAGGTGAATAAAGCGCGCGCGCTACGCCGCCTTGGCGAGCGAGAGCTTGGCCTCGGCGAATGCCCAGTCGATCCATTGCGTCAGGACCTCGACGTCGCTCGCTTCCACCGTGGCGCCGCACCAGATCCGCAGGCCGGCGGGGGCATCACGGTAATGCGCGAAGTCGTAACCCGCGCCTTCCTTCTCGACCAAAGCCACCAGCTGCTTGGCGAAATCCGCCTGGGCGGCGGCGCTCAGCGCGGTGATGGCGGGATCGATCACCTTCAGACACACCGAGGTGTTGGAGCGGATCGAGGCATCCGTCGCGAGAAAGTCCACCCACGGCGTTCGCGCCTTCCAGTCGGCCAGCACCTTGGTGTTGGCATCGGCGCGCGCGACCAGCGCGTCGAGGCCGCCGACCGACTTGGCCCAGCCGAGCGCATCGAGATAGTCCTCGACGCACAGCATCGACGGCGTGTTGATGGTCTCGCCTTCAAAAATGCCTTCGTTGAGCTTGCCGCCCTTGGTCATGCGGAAGATCTTTGGCAGCGGCCACGGCGGCGAATAGCTCTCGAGGCGCGCGACGGCGCGCGGGCTGAGCACCAGCATGCCATGCGCGGCCTCGCCGCCCAGCGCCTTCTGCCAGGAGAAGGTGACCACATCGAGCTTGGGCCAGTCGAGCTTCTGCGCGAACGCCGCCGAGGTGGCGTCGCAGATGGTCAGGCCTTCACGGTCAGCCGCGATCCAGTCCGCATTGGGCACGCGTACGCCGGAAGTGGTGCCGTTCCAGGTGAAAACCACGTCGGAATTGGGATCCACTTTGGAGAGATCGGCGATCTCGCCATAGGGCGCACTCAATTTGGTGACGTCCTTCAGCTTCAATTCCTTGACGATGTCGCTGACCCAGCCCTCGCCGAAGGATTCCCAGGCGATGGTGGTGACCGGACGCTGGCCGAGCAGCGACCACATCGCCATCTCGACGGCGCCGGTGTCGGACGCCGGCACGATGCCGATCCGGTAGCCGGCCGGCACTTGCAGCACTTCGCGCGTCAGCTCGATCGCAAGCTTGAGCTTGGCCTTGCCGACCTTGGCGCGGTGCGACCGGCCCAGCGTGGCATCGCTGAGTTTCTCGGGGGTCCAGCCGGGGCGCTTGGCGCAGGGGCCGGAGGAAAAATGCGGCACGTTCGGCCGCGAAGATGGCTTCGTTGCGGTCATTCTCTATCCTTCCAGATAGCAAGCCTCCCGTTGGGGGGAGGTGGCCCACTGGCGTGGATATGGGATGCCGGCAAATGCGTCAAGCCGGATTGGCGCGGTTACGGCTCATGCGCCGCCGAAGACGCGGTCCGGCTGCCGGCGTCTTGGCCGGGTGACGCCGCCAGCATGCGGGAGGCCATGGCCACCAGCCGCGCCGCCTTGCGCCGGCTGCCAACGGTCATGACGCTCTGGTCACCGACCTTGACGACGTAGCCGCCGCCGATTTTCACAATTGAGTAAGATCGCATTCTTCATTCCAACGCCCCAGCGCCTGGTTGAAGACGCCTCAGCGCCAGCCCGGTTCCGGCCGCGCGGCGAGCGCTGGCCGGGCTGGTTTACGTGGCATTAACCGGAACCGGAAATCAGCCCGTGCCAGGGCACCGGTGGCGCGCGCCATGCAGGCCATGGCGGTTCGGGAGCGATGAAACTCGACGATACCGCCGTTCAGCTCACGCCCAGCGCCTGTTCGGCGTCGGCGATCCAGCGCCGGATCGAACCATAGCCGTCGAGATGAAAGCCGCCTTGATGGGCGACGCGGCTATAGGCGAGCAGCGCGACATCGGCGAGCGAAACGCGGTCGCCGATGAAGAATCGCGTGGCCGCGAGCTGATGCTCCATCCGCGCCAGCGCCGAATAGCCGCGCCGGACCTTGTCCGGATCGAGGTCGGAGACGGATTTTCCGAGATAGACCATCTGAAAGCGACAGGTCGCAATATAGGGCTCGTGGCTGTACTGCTCCCAGAACAGCCATTCATCCATCTTGGCGGCGTCAAAGGGATCGACGGGCATGAGGTCACTGCCCGCTGCGAGATAGCGGATGATGGCGTTGGATTGCGCCAGCGCCCGGCCATCATCGAGCACGACCGTCGGCACCTGCCCCGCGCCGTTCAGCGCGAGAAATTCCGGCGTCCGGCTGTCGCCCTTCTGGGTGTCGATCTCGATCCAATGATACGGCTTCGCCAGCCGGTCACAGACCCACTTCACCTTCAGGCAGTTGCCGGAATTGCTGTCGCCGTAAATCTGCATCGCCCTGCCCTCCGCGTCATGACAGGGCAACAGCAACGTCGGGCGTTGTCAACCGGCAGCCGCGCGAAGGTGATATCAGGTCAGAACCGGTAGCCAATGCCGGCGCGCGCCGTATTGACGCTGAAAGCCACGTCGCGAATTTTCATGAGCTGAACATATTCCCACTCGGCGCGAAGGAACAGATTGCCTGCTACCAGCATTTCGGTGCC
>NZ_JANXTC010000072.1:0-3533 GCF_025356345.1 Tardiphaga sp. | reverse complement strand
CGTCGGCGACGGTGTCGAACACCGCCAGCACCTTGCCGGTTTTGTCGGCCTTGATGATGTAGGGACCGAATTCCTCGCCGATCCAGAAATGGTCGCCGATGATCTGGAAACCCTCGGTGTCGACGTCGGCGCCGGTCAGATAGCGCTTGGCGGTATCTTCATGAACGATGCGGGACGGTACCTTCTTGTCGGGGTCGTGCAGGAACACGGTGGCCAGGCGCTCGAGCTTGCCGCTGTTCCAGTCGATCTTGTGATGGTTGAGGTAGATCATGTAGTCGGCCGAATTGTAGCGCGAGCCGGCGCCATTGTCGGTCAGCACCCAATAGGTACCGTCCGGCATCACCTTGATGCCGGAATGGCCCTGCAGCGGTTGGCCCTTCATCGGCAGCGAAATGCCGGTAGCGCGCTCATAGGATTTGCCCATCACACTGCCGAGCGCGTCGACGCGCTTGCCGGTGGTGGATTTGCCAGAGGTCTTGAGGTCGTTCGGGGCATCGGCGGGCGCATCGATGGTCGACATCGCCGGCAGCACGGCATGGCCGGCCAGTTTCGCCGGAAATTCGCCCTCGGCTTGCGCGAAGGCCGCGGACGACAGCAGCAGCATCGAGGCGACGGAACAGAGCAGGGTCTTGCGCATGGTATTTCTCCTTGTGACCATGCGGGTCTTTTGCGGGGCGCGGGTTACCGCGCGCTGACAATTTCGTGACGACACGGTGACAGCGGGGGGAAAATGCCGCGGCAAGTTGGCGCCAGGAGGCGTTGCCGCGTTCCCCGGACCCGGCGCAGCGCGCCACCTTGGTGGCGTGATGCTCCGCGGAGCCGGGGTCCCGGTTGTTGCCAGCAAACCGGGATCCCGGATCTGCGAAGCCATGCTTCGCATGGCATCGCGTCCGGGACACGAAGATAGCTGACTTCTACTGCTTCTCGATCTTGGCGTTGCTGATCAGCTTTGCCCACAGCACCAGCTGGTCCTTCACGAAGCCATCGAGTTCTTCCGGGCTCCCCGAAAAGGCATCCATGCCGAGATTGGCGAGCTTCGCCTTGATCTCGGGGGTCTCGACGATCTTGCGCAACTCGGCGTTGAGCCGGATCACGACGTCCCGGGGCAGGCCGGCGGGGCCGAAATAGGCCTGCCAGGAGGTGATGTCGAAATCGGGCACGCCGGCTTCCTGCATGGTCGGCAGTTCAGGCACCAGCGGCGAACGCTTCGCGGTGGTGACAGCGAGGGCGCGTAGCGTCTTGCCGTTGACATGCGGCAGGCCGCTCGGCACGTCGGTGAACATCATGTCGATGCGGCCGCCGATGACGTCGTTGAGCGCCGGTGGTGAACTCTTGTAGGGCACGTGCAGCATCTCGATGCCGGCATTATGCGCGAAGGTCGCGCCCGACACGATCGCCGACGAACTGCCGCTGGCATAGGTCAGCTTGCCCGGGTTGGCCCTGGCGAGCGCCACCAGCTCGGCGACGCTTTGCGCCTTCATGTCGGGATTGACCACCAGCATGAAGGGCAGGTCGCCGGTGCGCGCGATCGGGGTAAAATCCTTGACCGGATCGTAGGTCATGTTCTTGAGCAGGAACGGATTGGCGGAATGCGAGGTATTGGTGGTGACGAACAGCGTGTAGCCGTCGGGCGCGGCGCGCGCCACATAGGTCGCGGCGATCGAACCATTGGCGCCGGGCTTGTTGTCGATCACGATCGGCACGCCGAGCGCCTGGCCCAGATATTGCGAGATGATCCGCGTCGTGCTGTCGGTGCCACTGCCGGCGGCGAACGGCAGCACCAGTGTGATCGTCTTGGTCGGATAGTTTGAGGTTTGCGCCTGCGCCATGGCGGCTGGACACATCGCCGCCGCCACTGCCATGGCCCGAATCACCTGAAGTCCGCTCATTCCGTTTGCTCTCCCTGCGCCGGCCTTGACGGTCGGCTATGTTGTTGGGCGCAAACTAGCCGAGCTTGCCACGGCGCAAAAGCCCAAAGCGAAACCGGCGCATGCCGTATCGCGGAATGACTCAGCCCACCGCGCTCAGGATGGTGCAGACCACGCCGGTTGGCAGGAAATCAACGGTGGCGCTGCCGCCGAGCTGGTCGCGGGCGCCGCGTTCGATCAGCCGTGAGCCGAACCCCTTGCGGGTCGGCGCGTGCACGCGCGGGCCGCCGGATTCGATCCAGGTCAGCCGCAGCCTCTCGCCGGCCGGCTCCAGCACTAGCCGCCAGTCGATGCTGACGGTGCCGGCTTCGTTGGAGAGCGCGCCATATTTCGCGGCGTTGGTGGCGATCTCGTGCAGGATCATCGACATCATCACCGCCCGCGGCGGCGTCAGCGGTACCTTCGGGCCGGAAATCCGTAGCCGCGGCGAGCCGAGGATGGCGTAGGGCTCCAGCACGCGGTTGACGACGTCCTGCACGTTGGCCCCGGCCCATTTTTCCTGGCTCAGCAGGTCATGCGCCTTGGCCAGCGCACCAAGCCGGCCGTCAAAAGTGTCGCGCTCGGTCTTGCTGGCGCCGCGGAAGGTCTGGCTGGCGATCGCCTGCAGCACCGCCAGCGTGTTCTTGACGCGGTGGTTGAGTTCCTCGACCAGCAGCGCATGCTGCGCTTCGCCACGTGCGATCACGCTGGCCATTCGTAGCGCGAAGCCGACACCGATCAGTAGCAGCAGGATGCCGACGGCGATGGTGATGGCGAGCGCGCGCCACAGCGGCGCCGTCAGCGATGCCGAGGCGATGCCGTTGCCGACGATCCAGCCGGAGACCTCCGATCGCGCCACCGCCGTGATCAGCGGCACCCCCTGCAGCGATACTGTCTCGAACGTGGCCTCGGGCGATTTGAACATCTCGGCGTACAGCGTCGCGGAAGCCCGCCTGCCGACGGTTTCCTCGGGGTTAGGAACCCGGGCGACGTTGGTGCCCTCGCTGTCGAAGATCGAGATCGTCCAGTCGGGACTTGGTCGCTGTCGCTCTAAAATGCCCTGAAACGCCGCCATCGGCGGCGCGAAGGAGAGGTCGTAGACCACCTGGTCATCGACCCGCACCGGCACCTCCACGGTCAGGATCGGCGTCTTCAGGACCGAGCTGACAAACAGGTTGGAGTAGACCGTCTCGCCGGACTCGAACACCTTGCGCACCATCTCGATATTGCCGCTCGGTGGCAGTTTGGCGATGTCCGACGACAGCGTCGAGAACAGCTGGCGGCCGTCGCGGTCGGCGACCAGCACCACCCCGCCGGGCGGGTATTGTTCGAGGAAACCGAGCGCGATCCGGCGAAACAGGTCGAAATCGCCGGAGCGCAGCGAATCGGTCATCGACAGCACTTGCATGCCGCCGGTCATGCGCCGCAATTCGGCATCCAGCACGGTGCGGATGCTGCGGGCATTCTCGAGCACGCGGGCCGACGCGTCGGCGCGATCCTTCTCGTAGCCGCGATAGATGATCACGCTGGCAAAGATGATCAGCGGCGACATGGTGCCGGCGACCAGCAGCGCGAGGCGGACCGGCAATGAGATCTTGCGCACGCGCTGGCCCCGGAAGGTGTTTG
>NZ_JANXTC010000056.1:0-34857 GCF_025356345.1 Tardiphaga sp. | reverse complement strand
TTCAGCATCCAGGCATTGCGCCACCACAGCGCCTTGGCCTGGCTCCAGGTGCCGTCGAGCAGGACGATGCCCTGGATCTCCTTGAGAATGGCGCGCTGGTTCTCCTCCGCCTCACCCTTGCGGTCGATCGCCAGGAGGTCGCGGTCGGTCTCGAAGTCCGACACTTTTGCGGAGCCAAGGTAGAGCACGGCCCAGCGCGACGGATCGGCTATCGGACGGCCCAGCGCCTTGGCGAGGCTCGGCCAGGACAGGCCGATCTTGACGACGGCGTTCTTGAAATGCAGCGCGGCAACCCGGGCGGTGCCGAGCGCGCGGTCCTGTTCCTGCGGGTGCTGCAGGACCAGCACGCCGATCCGGCTCTCGATGGTCGGAATGCTGTCGCAGATGCACAGCGGCACCGGCTTCATGCAACGCGGGCATTCCGGGATCGCCTCGGGCTCACCGGCTTTCAGGTCTGAAATTTTTGACATTGCCCGCTATACGCTTCGCCGCTGGGCGCTTCAACCATTGTGACGAAGGCTGCCTGCTTATTCGGCTGGCGCCGGCAGCGCCACCGGCCGCGGTCGGCTGCGCAGCCGATCCATCAGCAGGTAGATCACTGGCGTCGTATAAAGGGTCAGGATCTGCGAAATCAGCAGCCCACCAATGATGGTGATGCCGAGCGGGCGGCGCAGCTCGGTGCCGGGCCCGGTGGCGACCACCAGCGGAATCGCGGCAAAGGCCGCCGCCAGCGTCGTCATCAGGATCGGGCGAAACCGCACGCTGCAGGCCTCGAAAATCGCCGCGGCCGGCGACAGCCCGCGATGTCGCTCGGCCTCGATCGCGAAATCGACCATCATGATGCCGTTCTTCTTGACGATCCCGATCAGGAGAATGATGCCGACAAAGGCGATCACGGTGAGCGGCGTGTTGGTCACCTGCAGCGCCAGCAGCGCGCCGAGGCCAGCCGATGGCAGCGTCGAGATGATGGTCAGCGGGTGCACCAGGCTCTCATAGAGCACGCCCAGCACGATATACATCGCGATCAGCGCGCCCAGGATCAACAGTGGCTGGCGGCCGGTGGTCTTGCTGAAATCCCCCGCACTGCCGTCAAACCCGCCACGGATGCCTTCCGGCATGTGCAACTCATCGACCGCGCGCTGGATGTTGCCGGTCGCGGCGTCGAGCTGCACCCCGGGCAGCGTGTTGAACGACACCGTGGTCGACGGGAATCCCTGCGAATGTGCGACGGCCAGTGACGACAGCGTCCGGGACGTGCGCACGACGGCCGACAGCGGAACCTGCGCGCCATTGGCGCCGGCGACGAAGATACGATCGAGGTCGGTCGGGTCGTTCTGGAATTTGGCGTCGATCTCCATGATGACTTTGTACTGGTTGCGCTGGGTGTAGATGGTCGAGATCTGGCGCTGCGAGAACGCGTTGTTGAGCGCATTGTCGATGTCCTGCACCTCCACGCCAAGGCTGGAGGCCTTGTTGCGGTCGATCGCCAGCGTCAATTGCAGGCCGCCGGGATCGCGGTCGCTGGAAATGTCAGTGATTCCCTCGACCGTCTCGAGGCGCTTGGCGACCAGCGGGGCCCATTTCTGCAACAGGTCGAGATTGGTCGAGGTCAGCGTGTACTGATAATTCGAATCGCTCTGGCGGCCGCCGGCACGCAGATCCTGGGCGGCGAACATGAACAGGCGGATGCCCGGCACCACGGCGAGGTTGCGGCGCAGCCGATTGATGACGTCCTCGGTCGAATCATTGTTGCGCTGCGCCGGGTCTTTCAGCGCGATGAACATGGTGCCCCGGTTGGCACCGCCTCCGCCCGGCCCGCCACCGCTGCCGACCGAGGCGCCGACGCTGGCCACGCCGGGATCGGCCAGGACGATATCCATCAGTCGTTGCTGCAGCCCCAGCATCGCCTGGAACGAGGTATCGGCGGAAGCCCGGCTGGCACCGATGACGAAACCGCTGTCGTCGCTCGGGAAAAGGCCTTTCGGTGTCTTGACGTAAAGCACCACCGTCAGCGCGATGGTGGCGAAGAACACCAGCAGCGTCAGCAGCGGAAAGCCGAGCACGATACGCAGCGTGCGTTCGTAGAACGCCACGATGCGCGACAGCGTGCCCTCGACAATCCTGTCAAACCGGGTCTCGGTGCTGGAAACACCGCTCTTGATGTAGTGCGCGCAGATCATCGGCGTCACCGTCAGCGACACCACGGTCGACACCACGATCGAGAAGGTCAGCGTCAGCGAGAATTCGCGCAGCAGCCGGCCGACCAGCCCGTCCATGAAGATCAGCGGTGTGAACGCCGCGATCAGCGACAGCGAGATCGACAGTACCGTGAAGCCGATCTGGCGCGCGCCCTCCAGCGCCGCCCGCAGCGGCGCCATCCCCTCCTCCAGGTTGCGGTACATGTTCTCGATCATGACGATGGCGTCGTCGACGACGAAGCCGACCGAGATCGCCAGCGCCATCAGCGACAGATTGTTGATCGAGAACCCGGCCAGCCACATCCCGGCGCAGGTGCCGGCCAGCGCCAGCGGCACCGAGACGCCGGCGGCGATGGTCGGTATGCCACGCCGCAGGAACATGAAGACCACGAACATCACCAGCATCGCAGTGGCGAGCAGCGTCCACTCCATATCCTCGACGGAGGCGCGGATCGTGCCGGTGCGGTCCGTCAGCACCGAGACCTCGATGCCGGCGGGAATCCACTGTTTGAGGTCGGGGATCAGCGCCTTCACCCGGTCGACGGTATCGATGACATTGGCGTCGCCCTGCTTGGTGATCTGGATCAGCACCGCCGGCTGTTTGTTGAACCAGGCCACCGAGCGGCTGTTGCGGGTGGCGTTCTGCACGTCGGCGATGTCGGACAGCCGCAGAAAATTGCCGCTCGCGCTCTTGATGACAATGTCGCGAAATTCCTCGGCGGTCCGCATCTGCGGATTCATCGATAGTGTTTCGCTCTGTCGGCTCCCATTGAAAATTCCGACGGGACCGAGCGGATTGGCGTTGACGATGGCGGTGCGAACGTCGTCGGTGCTGATCCCGGCATTCGACAGCGCGACCGGATTGAGCTGGATGCGCACCGCGGGCTGGTCCGCGCCTGATGTGGTGACCTCGCCGACCCCCGGCACCTGTGAGATGCGCTGCACGATCACGGTGTCGGCGACATCATAGATGGCGCTGGCCGACATCGTCTTCGAGGTCAGCGCCAGGATGAACACCGGTGCCGCCGACGGGTTCGCCTTGCGAAAGGTCGGCAGCGTCGGCAGGTCGGTCGGCAGGTCGGCGATCGAGGCATTGATCGCCGCCTGCACGTCGCGCGCCGCGCGGTCGACGCTGCGGCCGATCGCAAATTGCAACTGGATACTGGTGATCCCAAGCGAACTGGTCGAGGTGATCTGATCGAGGCCGGAGATGACGCCGAGCCGGCGCTCCAGCGGGGCGGCAACCGTCGCGGCCATGATCGCCGGATCGGCGCCCGGCCGCGACGCCTGCACCCGGATCATCGGAAAATCGACATTGGGCACCGCCGCCACCGGCAGGAAGTGATAGGCAACGGCGCCAATCAGGAACAGGCCAATGCCGAGCAGCGTGGTGCCGACCGGCCGGCGAATGAAGGGCTCGGAGATCGAGGCCATTACGGCGCGCCCCCCGCCCCCGCTGCCCTCGCCGTTCTCGCGATCGGCGGCGAAGGCGGGAGGCTGACGGGCGGTGTGGCCTTCTCGAAACGACGGTTGATGCGGTCGAGCGCGAGATAGATCACCGGGGTGGTGTACAGCGTCAGCAACTGGCTCAACACCAGGCCACCGATGATCGAGACGCCGAGCGGAAACCGCAATTCGGCGCCGGTGCCGCTCTCCACCGCCAGTGGCAGCGCGCCGAACAGCGCCGCCAGCGTCGTCATCATGATCGGGCGGAAGCGCAGCAGGCAGGCCTCGACGATCGCCGCCTCCGGCGTCATGCCGCGATGCCGCTCCGCCTCCAGCGCAAAGTCGATCATCATGATCGCGTTCTTCTTGACGATGCCCATCAGCAGGATGATGCCGATCAACCCGATCACCGACAGATCCTGGCCGGTGGCCATCAAGGCCAGGATGGCGCCGACGCCGGCCGACGGCAGCGTCGACAGGATGGTGATCGGGTGGATGTAGCTTTCGTAGAGCACGCCGAGCACGATGTAGATCGTCACCAGCGCCGCGAGGATCAGCCAGGGCTGGCCCGACAGCGACTTGGAGAATTCCGCGGCGTCGCCGGCGAACAGGCCGTTGATGCTGCCGGGCATGCCGATCCGCTGCTCGATCACCTTGACTTCGTTGACGGCGTCGCCGAGCGCCTCGCCCGGAGCGAGGTTGAAGCTCAGCGAGATCGCCGGAAACTGCGCCTGGTGCGAGATCGCCAGCGGCGCCGTGGTGCGCGTCAGCGTGGCCACCGCCGACAGCGGCACCTGAGCGCCGGCCGTACCGGGCAGATATAGTTTCGACAGCACGTCGGGATCGCGCTGCTGCGACGGCAGCGCCTCCAGCACCACGCGGTACTGGTTGGCCTGACCGTAGATAGTGGAGATCTGCCGCTGCGCGAAGGCGTCGTTGAGGGTGTCGTTGATGCCCTGCAGGCTGACGCCGAGTTGGCCGGCGCGCTGCCGGTTGATGTCGAGCGCGGCGCGCAGGCCACCGGCCTGGGATTCCGACGAGACATCGCGGAACATCGGATCGCGGCGCAGTTCGGCGACCAGTCGGTCCGACCACAGCGTGACCTGCGCGGCATCCGTGCCGGTCAGCGTGTATTGATATTGCGAGCGGCTCGCCTGGGTGCTGATCTGGATGTCCTGCACCGGCTGGAAATACACCGTCATGCCGGGAATGCCGGCGACGCTCCGCTTCAGCCGCGTGATCACCCGGGTGATGTCATCCTTGCGCTCACTGCGCGGCCGCAGGTTCAGCACCAGTCGGCCGACATTGGTGGTCGGATTGACCGTGCCGCCGCCGATCACTGACACGACGCTGATGACATCGGGATCGGCCTGAATGACGGACGCCGCGGCCGCCTGCCGGCTCTGCATCTCGGCAAAGGACACGTCGGCGCCGGCCTCGGTGACCGCGGTGATCGAGGCGGTGTCCTGCAGCGGCAGAAAACCTTTCGGCGCGATGATGTAGAGGCCGAGCGTGGCGACGATGGTCAGGAAGGTGACGACCAGCGTCGCCGGCTGATGCTTCAGCACCCACAGCAGCGTGCGATGATAGAACGCCACCATGGCGTCGATGCCGGCGCTGACGGCAGCGAGACCCGGCACCTGCCACTCGTCGCCGGAATGCTTGAGCAGCCGCGAACACATCATCGGCGTCAGCGTCAGCGATACGATGGCCGAAGTGATCACGGCGATGGTCAGGGTCATCGCGAATTCGCGGAACATGCGGCCGACCAGCCCGGACATGAACAGCAGCGGGATGAACACCGCGATCAGCGACACCGTCAGCGAGATCACGGTGAAACCGATCTCGCTGGCGCCGGCGAGTGCGGCTTCCATCGGGCTCTCGCCGTCCTCCATGTGCCGGACGATATTCTCGATCATGACAATGGCGTCGTCGACCACGAATCCGGTGCCGATGGTCAGCGCCATCAGGCTGAGATTGTCGAGACTGAACCCGGCAAAATACATCACGCCGAAGCTGGTGATCAGCGACAGCGGCAGCGCCACGCCGGCGATCAGCGTGGCGCGCAGCGAGCGCAGGAACAGCAGCACCACCAGCGTCACCAGCAGTACCGACAGCACCAGCGTGAACTGCACGTCATGCACGGAAGCGCGGATGGTGACGGTGCGATCGCTGACCACCGTGAGCTTGACGCCGGCCGGCATCGATCGCTGCACCTTGGGGATCTCTTCGTTGATCTGGCGCACCACCTCGATGACATTGGCGCCGGGCTGGCGCTGGATCTCGATGATCACCGCCGGCGTTCCCTGGTACCAGCCGCCGGTACGATCGTTTTCGAGTCCATCGACGATCTGGGCGATGTCGCCGATCGTCACCGGCGCGCCGTTCCGATAGGCGACGATGATCGGGCGATAGGCGTCGGCGGCGCCAATCTGGTCGTTGGCGGCGATAGTGTAGGCCTGCTGCGCACCGTCCAGCGACCCTTTCGGGCCGGATACGTTGGCGCCGGCGATTGCCGTGCGCAGGTCCTCCATGGCGATGCCATAGGCCGCGAGCCGGGACAGATCAGCCTGCACCCGCACCGCCGGCTTGAGCCCGCCGAGCACCGCGACGCGGCCGACGCCGGAGATCTGGCTGAGGCGTTGCGCCAGCAGCGTGTCGGAAATATCGCTCATGGCGCGCAGCGAGATGGTGTCGGAGGTCAGCGCCAGCGTCATCACCGGCGCGTCGGCCGGGTTCACCTTGGCGTAGACCGGCGGATAAGGAAGATTCCTGGGCAACACGCCGGCGGCGGCGTTGATGGCCGCCTGGACGTCCTGGGTGGCGCCGTCGATATCGCGGCTGAGGTCGAACTGCAGCGAAATAGCGCTGACGCCGAACGAGCTGGTGGAGGTCATCGATGACAATGACGGAATCTGGCCGAGCTGGCGCTCCAGCGGCGCGGTGATCAGCGAGGCGATCACGTCGGGGCTGGCGCCGGGCAGCTGCGTCGAGACCTGCACGGTCGGAAAATCGACCTGCGGCAGCGCCGATACCGGCAGCGCCCAGTAGCCGAGCGCACCGCCGATCAGCAGCGCAACCCCGAGCAGCGAGGTGGCGACCGGCCGACGGATGAAGGGTTCTGAGACGCTCATGGCTGCGCGCTCATGCTTCCCCTCTCCCCCGGCGCCGCAAAGCGACGTTGGTGGGAGAGGGTGGCCGCGCGCAGCGCGGACGGGAGAGGCGGTGGAGCGGCAAACACCGATCCCAGGGTTCCGCGTTGCCCCCCTCTCCGGTCTCGAACCCCGCTACGCGGGGCTTCGATCCACCCTCTCCCGCCCAGCGAAGCTTTGCTTCGCCGGTGGGAGAGGGGAAGAAGGAAGCGCGAGCGCGCCATCATGATTACTTCGCTCCAGCAGGCGCGGCGGCAGGCGTGCTGGCCGGCGCCGGTGCGAGGCCGGTCTGGCCTTTCTGGTCGCCTTGCGGCGTACCCTTGCTGCGACGCTCGCCCTTGCTGCCACGCGCGCGCGGCGCCAGATCGGCGGTCGGCTCCGCGTCATTGGTGCCGACGCTGACTTTCGAGCCGTCGGCCAGATTGGCGAAGCCGGTGGTCACCACGCGGTCGGTCGGCGATAGCCCCTTGGCGATGACGGCACTGGTTTCGTTCTGCTGCGTTACCGTGACCGGCACCGCCTTGACGATATCGCCGTCGCCGATCACGTAGCTGAAGGTCCCCGCGGGGCCGCGCTGCACGGCGGAAGTCGGCACCAGCATCACCTGCGGCAAGGTTTCGACCTTGAGCCGCACATTGACGAACTGGCCAGGCCAGAGCTGCAGATTGGCATTCGGAAACTCGGCCTTGACCTTCACCGTGCCGGTGGTGATGTCGACCTGGTTGTCGATCCCGGTCAGCGTACCGGAATCCACCACGGCGACGCCGTCATTGCCGAACACGTCGACGGCGAGCGTTCCCTTGGCGGCGGCGGCATTGGCGCGCACGATCTGCTGTTGCGGCAGGCTGAACTGCACCGCGATAGGCTGCAACTGGGTGATCACCACCAGCCCGGTGGTGTCGGAGGCCTTGATGATGTTGCCCTGATCGACCTGGCGCAGTCCGGCACGGCCGGACAGCGGCGCGATGATCTTGGTGTAGCTGAGGGTTGCGGCGGCATTGTCGATGGCGGCCTGATCGGAATTCACCAGCGCTTCCTGTTGCGCGACCACCGATTTCTGGGTGTCTGCCTGCTGCTTGGAGCCGGCATTGGTGACGGCCAGTTGCTGGTAGCGGACCAGATCGAGACGGGCATTGGACAGAGTGGCTTCGTCCTGCGCCTTTTTGGCGACGGCCTGGTCGTACAGTGCCTTGTAGAGGACCGGATCAATCTCGCCGAGCACATCGCCCGCCTTGACGTCCTGGCCTTCCTTGAAATGGACCTTGATCAGCTTGCCGTCGACCTGGGCGCGCACGGTGACGTTGTTCAGCGCTTTCACGGCGCCGACGCCATCCAGATAGACCGGCACGTCCTCAATTCTTGGCGTTGCCGCCAGCACCGGCACCGTGGCGTCCGGTCGCGGGGCGCGTCCGGCGGCCTGCTTCTGCTGCAGCGCCTGCCAGCCGATATAGCCGAGACCGCCCAGGATCAGCAACGTGATGAAGATCGAAACCGTGCGACGCCGCGCGCCGCCTGCGACGCGAGCCGCGGCGCCTGACGCGTTCACCGTCCCGTTCGGGTCAGGCTTAAAGAGCATTGACCGGTCTCTCCAATTTTGGCTCCCAGCCGCCACCCAGCGCCTGGTAGAGGCTGACGATCGCCAGCAGGCGCGCCAGTTGCGCCTGCGACAGCGCATCCTCGGCCTGGAATAGCGTGAGCTGGGTATTTAGCACGGTTACGATGTCCGCGGTGCCTGCCCGCAACTGCTGTTCGGACAGCTGGAACGCCCGCCTCGAAGCGGTCAGTACGTCGCGCAGCAGCCGCAGCCGCTCCGAGGTCTGCCGGATCGATACCAGGGCATTGTCAACGTCGGCGAAGGATTGCACCACGGTCTTGCGATAGGTCTGCAGCAGTTCATCCTGCCGTGCCTGTGTCAGATCGAAATTACTCTGGATCCGGCCGCCATCGAAGATCGGCTGCGTCAGGCCCCCGACCAGACTGAAAAACGCGGCATTGGGCTGGAACAGCGATGATAGCGCCGAACTCTGGTAGCCGCCCTGCCCGGTCAACTGGATACTGGGGAAAAACTGCGCGCGGGCGCTGCCAACGCTGGCGGTGGCCGAGGCGAGCTGGGCTTCCTGGCGGCGGATATCCGGCCGCTGTGTCAGCAATTCCGACGGCAGGCCGGGCGTGACCCGCGGCGGCACGAGGGTGTTGAGCGAGCCGCCATTAATCCGGACGCTTTCCGGCGGCCGTGACACCAGCGTCGCCAATGCGTTGAGGTTCTGCGCCAGCGTCTGGCGCAGCGGCGGCACCGCGGCACGCTGGTTGGCCAACACGCTCTGCTGCTGGGCGAGATCGAGATCGGTGCCGGTGCCGGCGGTCAGCCGCGACTGGATCGCGTCGAGGATGCGCTGCGCACTGGCGATGTTACGCTCCGCTGTCTTGATCCGGTCCTGCGAGGCCAGCACCTGGAAATAGGCATTGGCGACGGCCGTCAGGGTCGACAGCGCGACGACGTCGCGATCGAACCGGGTGGCGGTGGCGGTCTCCTCGGTGGCCAGCGCCGCGTCGCGGTTCTTGCCCCAGAAATCCAGCTCATAGCTGGCCGATAGCGACGACGAATAGCTAACCACCTCGCGCCCGCCATTGGTCAGGCCGTTGGAGCTGGAGCCGGAATTGCGCGAATAATTCTCCTGGCCGGCCGTGCTCAGGCTCGGCAGTAGCGCCGCGCCCGTGATTCGCGCCTGCGCGTCGGCCTGGCGGATGCGGGAGGTCGCCGCGGCGATATCGAGGTTGACCGTCTGGGCTTCCTCCATCAGTTGCGTCAATTCGCGCGACCGAAATCCGCGCCACCAGTCCAGCGTTGGGGTGGCACCATTCGGATTCGACAGCCGCGCGGCCTGATAGCCCTGCGGCACGTCCAGCGCGGGATCCGGCAAATCCTGGGTCAGTATGCAACCGGCGGACGGCGCCACCGCCGCGCAAAGCACCAGCATGCGCAAAACAGGGCGCGTCAGGAAATGCCTCACTGCGAATCTCCCCAGCCGCGTGCCCGCGTTCGAAGCGATTCGCTGTCCGTTCGGGCCGTGAGATGCGCGGATTGAGACAAGTTCACCGGATGATGTTGTTTACGACAGGCGCCCGCAGTCTAGCTGGCGCTTCGCGGCGCGGACAGTGTTCTTACGCCACACCAGCCGCAAGTCGAGCCTGGCCGGGATGCCGCGATGGATGACCGGATTTACACAATTTCCCTTGTTTTCCTATGGTTTGGTGACCAACAACGTGCCGATTGACGCGCGCGAGTTACGAATATTTTATGTGTTCGAATATTACTGACGCCGTCTGGCGCCAGGGCTCGCTCGCCTTGATCATTGTTGAAACTCAACAGGGTACCGGCCGTAGCTGGATTAAGAATTTGCCTGATGGGGACTGGGAATGCGCGTCGCAATTATCGGAACGGGAATCGCCGGCAATGCCGCTGCCTGGGCACTGTCGAGGCGATATCCCGTCACCGTCTACGACCGCGAATTGCGCCCCGGCGGCCATAGCCATACCGTCACAATCGATTATGACGGCGCCGAACTGGCCGTCGACATCGGCTTCATCGTTTATAATGAGCTGAACTATCCGGATTTGACCAATCTGTTTGCCCATCTCGAAGTCGAGACCGTGGAAAGCTGCATGAGTTTTGCGGTGACGGCGGATGGTGGCAAATTCGAATGGAAGGGCGGCGGCGATACCTGGGCTGAGACCGCCCGAGGCCTGTTCGCGCAATGGAAGAACCTGTTCTCGCCGTCCTATCTGCGAATGCTGCGCGACATTCTGACCTTCAACGAGCAGAGCGTGAAGGACCGCGATGCCGGCCTGCTCGCGGATATGACGCTCGGCGAGTATTTTGCCTTCCGCAAATTCGCACCGCGGCTACTGACCGACTATCTGGCGCCGATGGGCGCCGCGATCTGGTCGGCGCCGGCCGACCAGATGTTGAAATTTCCCGCCGAGAATTTCATCGCCTTCTTCAGCAATCATCGGCTGCTGCAATATGACCGTCCGATCTGGCGCACGGTGAAGGGCGGCAGCAAGCGTTATGTCGAGAAACTCATGTCGGCATTTGGCGATCACGTCCGGCTCGGCTGTGCCGTGACCTCGATTGAGCGCACGCCCCACGGCGTCGTCGTCCATGACAGCCATGGCCGCCACGAGACCTATGACCATGTTGTCGTCGCCGCGCATAGCGATCAGGCCCTGGCCATGCTGGCCGATCCGAGCGCGGATGAGACCGCCATCCTTGGCGACATCGGCTATGCCCCCAACATCGTCTATCTGCACCGTGACATCCGGCTGATGCCGAAGCGGAAGAATGCCTGGGCATCGTGGAATTTCCTGCGCTGGCAGCGAGAGGGTAGCCACGTCAACGACGTCGCGGTCACCTACTGGATGAACCGTCTGCAGGGCATCAGCGACGACAAGCCGTTGTTCGTCAGCCTGAATCCACCGTTCGAGCCCGATCCGGCGCTGACCTTCGGCCGGTATGTATGTGAACATCCGCAGTACAATGCCAAGGCCTTTGCGGCCCAGAAACGGCTTGGCGATATCCAGGGCCAGCGCCATACTTGGTTTGCTGGCGCCTGGACCGGCTATGGTTTTCACGAAGACGGTTTGCGATCCGGTCTGGCGGTCGCCGAAGCGCTCGGCGCGACGGTGCCGTGGCGCGAGATGCCCTCCGAACTGGCCGAGGCCGCCGAGTAGTCATGTCCGACGTGATGCCCCGAACCGACGCGCAATCAGCCGCGGCGCCCGCCGCGGCGGCGCTTTACTTTGGCGACGTCATGCACGCCCGCCTGAAGCCGATGGGGCATCGCTTCAACTACCGCGTCATGAGCCTGCTCATCGACCTCGACCGGCTCGCCGACGCGGACCGGTTGACGCCGCTGTTCGGCGTCAACCGTGCCGCGCTGTACAGTTTTCGCGAGTCCGACCACGGTAGCCGCGACGGGGCTGGCCTGCGCGCCTTCGCCCAGACGCGCGCGGCAGAGCACGGCATCGACCTGACCGGTGGTCGCGTCGAACTGCTGTGCTACCCTCGCCTGCTCGGCTATACTTTTAATCCGCTGTCAGCCTATTTTTGTCACAGCGCCGACGGCTTGCTCGCGCTGATCATCTATGAAGTACGCAACACCTTCGGCGATATCCATAGCTACGTGCTGCCGGTCGAGCCTGGCCAGCGCAGCGATGCCGGCATCCGCCAGGAACAGGACAAGCTGTTCTATGTCTCGCCGTTCCTCGACATGCGCATGCGCTATCACTTCCGGGTGTCGCCGCCCGGACCGAACGTCAAGTTGCGAATTCTGGAAACCGACCCGGACGGCCCGGTGCTGTCCGCCACCTTCCATGGCAGCCGCCGTGCCTTGACAACATCCGCCCTGCTGCGCGCGTTTATCTCGCTCCCGATGGTGACCTTCAAGATCATGGCGGCGATCCATTGGGAAGCGCTGCGACTCTGGATCAAGGGGGCCCGGCTGGTGGCCCGCCCGGTAGCCCCGCCGGAAAATACCGTCTTGGCGAGTCCGCGAAGCCGCGATTATAGTAAGGCAACTTTGGCGGCGCGCGGACCGGAGTCGGCGCCGCGCAAAATTGCTGTGCTTCGATAAGGCTGCGGCCTGCCCTTCAGCCCTCGTGCAACTCGGACACGGAGCCACGCAATTCGATGGATCTGCAAATGTCTGATTTGGTCGTGTCTGATCTGATTGTCCTCACCCCCGAAAACGTGGACGCCCAGCTGTCCGATCTGCCGCGTATCGTGCGGCTGGCGTTCGGCTTCGGTTCGCGATTGCGCCGCGGCACGCTCGACGTGACACTGCCGGATGGCCGCCGGGTCAGGCTGGGCGGTATGGAGCCCGGCCCGTCGGCGCAAATGACCATCTACGGTTATGGGTTTGCCGCACGGCTGCTGAATGGCGGCGACATCGGCATCGCCGAGGCCTATCTGCACGGCGAATGGGACACCACCGATCTGACACAGTTCCTGTACCTGTTCTGCGTCAACCATGACCTGATCCAGGCGATGCTCGGCGACAATCCCATGATGCGCTTCGTGCAGATCGTCCGGCACTGGTTCAACCGCAACACCAAGCGGCAGGCCAAGAAGAACATTTACGCCCATTACGACATCGGCAATGCGTTCTACTCGGCATGGCTGGATCCCAGCATGACCTATTCGTCGGCCATCTATGAGGACGCCAGCCAGGACCTGACAGCGGCGCAGAACAACAAATATCGCCGCCTCGCCGAGGCCATCGACCTGCAGCCCGGCCACAAGGTGCTGGAGATCGGCTGCGGCTGGGGCGGCTTCGCGGAATATGCCGCCAAGAACTACGGCGCCCATGTCACCGGCCTGACCATCAGCCGCGAGCAGCGTGATTTCGCGCAAAAACGCATTCAGGAGGCCGGTCTCGGCGACCAGGTCGACATCAAGTTCCAGGACTACCGCGACGAACGCGGCCAGTATGA
Source organism: Tardiphaga sp. (assembly GCF_025356345.1). Classification (GTDB taxonomy): domain Bacteria; phylum Pseudomonadota; class Alphaproteobacteria; order Rhizobiales; family Xanthobacteraceae; genus Tardiphaga. The sequence goes on along the minus strand of NZ_JANXTC010000056.1, from coordinate 21,569 downwards.
CCGGATCGCCTCGATCGAGATGATCGAGGCGGTTGGCGAGCAGTTCTGGCCGCATTATTTCTCACAATTGCGCGACCGCTTGTTGCCGGGAGGGCTGGTCGGCATCCAGGCCATCACCATCCAGGACAAGTTCTTCAAGACCTATCGCCGTGAGGTCGACTTCATCCAGCGCTACGTCTTCCCGGGCGGCATGCTGCCGTCGCCGGAGATCCTCAAATCGCTGGGCGCCAAATTCGGCGTGCCGGTCGTGCGCGAACGCATTTTCGGACTGGATTATGCCAAGACGCTGGCGACCTGGAGAGATAATTTCCGCGCGGCATGGCCAAGCCTGACCCCGCTCGGCTTCGACGACCGGTTTCGCCGACTATGGGAATACTACCTCGCTTATTGCGAGGCGGGATTCCTGTCCGGGAACATTGACGTCCGGCAAGTCGTGTTCGCAAAAGCGAAATAAACTGGCTCCCCGGCCGACGTCCCGCTCCCTTGTGCGGCCCCCGACCCTCCACTAGGGTCGCGGCCTGTTACGCACAACGGGCAAGAATTCCGCATCATGAACATTGACCAAGACGTCGTCGAGGCGATCGGCCACACGCCGCTCATCAGGCTGAAGCGCGCTTCCGAACTGACCGGCTGCACCATTCTCGGCAAGGCGGAGTTCATGAATCCCGGCGGCTCGGTGAAGGACCGCGCGGCGCTGGGCATTATCCGCGACGCCATCTCCAGCGGTGCGCTGCGCCCGGGCGGCGCGGTGGTCGAGGGCACGGCGGGCAACACCGGCATCGGCCTGGCGCTGGTCGCCAAGGCGCTGGGATTCCGGACGGTGATCGTGATGCCGGACACCCAGAGTCAGGAAAAGAAGGATATGCTGCGGCTGGGCGGCGCCGAGCTGCTGGAAGTGCCGGCGGTGCCCTACTCCAATCCCAACAACTACGTGAAACTGTCGGGCCGCCTCGCCGAACAGCTGGCGAAGTCAGATCCCAATGGCGCGATCTGGGCCAACCAGTTCGACAATCTGGCCAACCGGCAAGCCCATATCAACACCACCGCGCCGGAAATCTGGCAGCAGACCGATGGCAAGGTCGATGGTTTTGTCTGTTCGGTCGGCTCCGGCGGTACGCTGGCCGGCGTTTCGATCGGGCTGAAGGCGTTCAACGACAAGATCAAGATCGCGCTCGCCGATCCGATGGGCTCGGCGCTGTATGAGTTCTACAAGCACGGCAAGCTCAAGTCCGAGGGTTCCTCGATCACCGAGGGGATCGGCCAGGGCCGCATCACCGCCAATCTCGAAGGGGCGGTGATCGATGATGCCTACCAGATCCACGACGAAGAGGCCGTCCGGATCGTGTTCGACCTGCTCGAGCATGAGGGTATCTGCCTCGGCGGTTCCAGCGGCATCAATATCGCCGGCGCGATGCGTCTGGCGAAGCAGATGGGTCCGGGCCACACCATCGTGACCATCCTGTGCGACAATGGCAGCCGCTATCAGTCCAAACTGTACAATCCGGAATTCATGCGGTCGAAGAATCTGCCGGTGCCGGAATGGCTGGCGCGAAAAAGCAGCATAAAGGTGCCGTTCGAGAACGTCTGATCGAGGCGCCGTGGCGCATTCAGCTTCGCTGGTGCGCGTTGAGCCGGCGCTCGACGAACAGTGAATAGCGCGACATTCCGAAGCACAGCACGAAGTACAGCATCCCGGTAAAGGCAAAGCCGGTGAATACCGTGGTCGGCGTTGACCAGACCGGATCGGCGAACGCGGCCCGCAACTGCCCGAGCAGGTCGAACAGCGCCACGATCGACACCAGCGACGTGTCCTTCAACAGCGCAATGAAGCTGTTGACCAGGCCCGGGATGACATGGCGCAGCGCCTGCGGCATCACCACCAGACCCGTCGTTTTCCAGTATGACAGGCCAAGCGCGCTGGCGGCCTCGGCCTGGCCACGCGGAATCGCGGCCAGCCCGCCGCGGATCACCTCGGCATTATAGGCGCCGGCAAACAATGCGATACCGATCAGCACGCGAACCAGCCCGTCGACGGTGAAATTACCAGGCAGGAACAGCGGCAGCATGTAGGTGGCGAAGAACAGCACGGTGATCAGCGGCAGGCCGCGCCAGAATTCGATGAAGGCCACGCAGAACACCCGGATCAGCGGAATCGTCGAACGCCGCCCCAGCGCCAGCGCGATGCCGACCGGCATCGAGGCGACGATGCCGGTCACCGACACCACCAGCGTCACCAGCAGGCCGCCCCACACCCTCGTATCAACGATCGGCAGGCCGCCGCGGTCGAGCCGCAACAGGGCGATGACGATGGCGATCCCGACGAAGCACGCCAGCGTACTGGTCAGCACCCGCCAGCCGGTGCGGACGCCGCCGTTCAGCACGAACAGCAGTAGCGAAACAGCCGCCGCGGTGACGGCCAACTCGCCCCACACCGGTTGTCCCAGAACCTGTGCCTGCTCGCGGATCCATGACAGCGGCGACGTGATGAAAAACAGCGCGGTGCCGATCAGGCTGACGCCTTGGCCGAGCCAGGCCAGCACTGGCCCCAGAGCGGTGATCGTCGACGTGTCACCAACCATCGTCAGCTTGCGCCCGGCCTCGTCGATACCCACCCCGAGCGCCGAAAGCAGGTCCGCGATCCAGCTGATACCAAACCCCTGGATGCCGCCGCCATGCAGCAGGAAGAACGCGACCACCGGGAATCCGAGAAAGAACAGCCCGGCATTGACGCTCTTGGCCGGCAGCCGCGGGATCAGCAATGGCAGCAGCAATAGCGCGCCGAGCAGAAAAGTCAGGTTGACGCGCCAGCGCTGTGGCTCCGGATAGAAGCCATAGACGAACTGGCCGAATTTCGCCTGCACGAACGGCCAGCATGCGCCAACGACGCGACCCGTGGTCTCGGTCAGGCAGGCGTTGCGATCCTTGCCTTGCCACACCGCGTCGACCAGAAGGAATTGCACGGCCGGAACGACGGTGAACCACAGCAGCAGGATGCTGGCGATGGTCAGCAGGATGTTGGTCGGCGAATTCAGCAGCCGGGTGCGCAGAAAGCCGAGCGCCCCCGTTGTTTTCACCGGCGCGCGGCGTTCCGGAATAAGTTCGCTCGCAACGAAAGCAGCACCGCTCATGCGCTCAGGCTCCGGCTGATCCGCCAGCCATAGAAACTCATGATCGCGCTGGTGATCAGCGAGATCGCGAGATACACGCCCATGGTGATGGCGATGATTTCGATCGCCTGCCCGGTCTGGCTCAGCGTGGTCCCGGCGAACACCGAGAACAGATCAGGATAGACGATCGCTACCGCCAGCGACGAGTTCTTGGTCAGGTTGAGATACTGGTTGGTGAGCGGCGGCAGGATCACGCGCAACGCCTGCGGCACCACGATCAGCCGCAGCGTATTGCCACGGGACAGGCCGAGCGAGGCGCCGGCTTCCATCTGGCCCTTGTGCACCGACTGCACGCCGGCGCGTACGATCTCGGCGATGAAGGCGGCGGTATAGGTCGATAGCGCCAACGTCAGCGCGACGAATTCCGGAATGACGCGGGAACCGCCCGAAAAGTTGAACCCCTTGAGTTCGGGATATTCGAACGTCACCGGTTTGCCGAACGCCACGAGGGCGACAACCGGGAGCCCGACCAGCAGGCCGAACGCCACCGGCCACACCTTGATCAGCCGGCCGCTCTGGAATAATTGCCGCCGCGCATGGCTGCGCCACAGCGCGGCACCCATCACCGCGACGACGACGGCGATCGCAAACGGCTCCAGACCGGCCGCGCCGATCGGCTTCGGCACGCCGAAACCGCGGTTGCTGAGAAAAAAGCTGTTCCACAGCGAGATGCTCTGGCGCGGATTGGGCAAGGCCGCCAGCACCGCGAGATACCAGAACAGGATCTGGAACAGCAGCGGCAGGTTGCGCAGCAGTTCGACATAGCCGCCGGCGATCCGCGCCAGCAGCCAGTTCGGCGACAGCCGGCCCAGCCCGACTGCAAAGCCGATCAGCGTGGCGAAGAAGATGCCGATCGCCGAGACCACCAGAGTATTGACGAGGCCGACGAAAAATACCCGGGTATAGGTGTCGGATTCCGAATACGGGATCAGCGACTGACTGACGCCGAACCCCGCGGTGTTGGACAGAAACCCGAAGCCCGAGGCGATCCGTTGCGCCGCCAAATTGCTGCGGGCATTGGCAACGATCTCATAGCCGATCCAGGCCAACGCGGCGACGAACATAATCTGCAGAACAAATCCGCTCCAGCCCGACTGCCCTCCCAGCGCCCGGCGCAGCCTGAAGCCGTATTGGGTGGGCGCGGGTCTGGAGTCGATATCCATCGCCTGTGGCGACGATTTGCGGATCAGCGGATCGGCGGCGCGTACTGGATACCGCCCTTGTTCCAGAGCTGGTTGAGGCCGCGTGCGATGCCGAGCCTGGATCCGGAGCCGACATTGCGATCGAACACCTCGCCGTAATTGCCGGTTGCCTTGACGATCCGGGCGACCCAGTCCTTGGTGAGGCCCAGCGTCTCGCCGAGATTGCCGTCGGTGCCGAACACGCGCTTCAGTTCAGGCTTGTCCGACTTCGCCATGTCATCGACGTTCTTCTGGGTGATGCCGAGCTCCTCGGCGTTGACCATCGCAAACAGAGTCCATTTCACCACGTCGAGCCACTGGTCGTCGCCGTGGCGGACCAGCGGCCCCAGCGGCTCTTTCGAGATCACTTCCGGCAGCACGCCGTGATCGGCGGGGACGGCGAGCTTCAGCCGCTCGGCATAGAGTCCGGAGACGTCGGTGGTGAAAACGTCGCAACGCCCGGATTCATAGGCCTTGACGGCCTCGTCGGCGGTGCCGAAGGCGATGATCTCATATTTCATGTTGTTGCCCTTGAAGTAATCGGCAACGTTCTGCTCGGTGGTGGTGCCGGTCTGTACGCAGATCGAGGCGCTGTTCAGTTCCAGCGCCGAATTGACCTTCAGCGACTTGCGCACCAGGAAGCCCTGGCCATCATAATAGGTCACGCCGGCGAAATTGACGCCAAGCGAGGTGTCCCGCGACAGCGTCCACGTGGTGTTGCGCGACAGCACGTCGATCTCGCCCGACTGCAGTGCCGTGAAGCGATCCTTGGCCGACAGCGGCACGAATTTGATCTTGGTCGGATCGTTGAAGATGGCGGCGGCGATCGCGCGGCAGACATCGACGTCGAATCCGGCCCAGTTACCCTTGTCGTCTGGTGCGGAAAAGCCCGGCAGCCCCTGGCTGACGCCGCAGGACAGCATGCCGCGGTCCTTCACGGTCTTGAGGGTTTGCGCGGATGCACTTTGCATCGCGAGTCCGGTCGTCAGAGCGAGGGTGAAAACCAGAAGTGCGCGTTTCATGGCGAAGCCTTTCAAGAACGTCCGGGGCGCGGGGATCGATGCAAGGTGAATGCCACTTCGAACGTCACCTCGTCCGGAGCCTGGCCCGCCGTTGTCACGGTCGTGGCTGGCCATAGCACGGCATCGGAGCGAAATTCGCGGCAGGCCCCTCGACAGGCAGCGATATAATAAAGCATCGCATCACAGAACGATCTGGAAGCCGGGTCAAGGGGTTGACGGCAATCTTAGGTGTCCTGTTAGTACGGAACTGGATCTATACCGCATTTCGCTCGCGGCGGAGCGTCGCGCGTCGGCAATGGCGACCAATTTCAAAACAGTGGCGGACCCATGACTGTGACAAACGATAACCACGGCACCTCATCGCTCGGCGTCGAGACCGTTCTCGTCACCGCCGGCCGCGACACCGAAGCGCAGAAGGGCTTTGTCAATCCGCCGGTGGTGCGCGGCTCGACCGTGTTGTATCCAAGCGCCGAGGCGTTGCACGCCCATCGCGGTGAATTCCAGTATGGCCGCCACGGCACGCCCACCACCAAGGCGCTGCAGGAAGCACTGATGGCGCTGGAAGGCCCGGACTGCGCCGGTGTCGGCCTGGTGCCGTCTGGACTCGCTGCGATCTCGATCGCCTTGCTCTCGGTGCTCAAGGCCGGCGATCACCTTCTGGTCTGCGACAATGCCTATCGCCCGACGCGCAATTTTTGCAACGGAATGCTCGCGCGCTACGGCATCGAGACAACTTACTTCGATCCGCTGATCGGCGCCGGCATCAAGGCGCTGATCCAGCCGAACACCCGCGTGGTGATGGTCGAGGCACCGGGATCGCAATCCTTTGAAATGCCCGACGTGCCGGCGATCGCGGCGGTGGCGCATGCCCATGGCGCGCTGGTGATCGACGACAACACCTGGGCGACGCCGCTGTATCACCGCTCGCTCGAACAGGGCGTCGACATCAGCATCCAGGCGGCGACGAAATATATCGGCGGCCATTCCGACATCATGTTCGGCACCATTTCGGCCAATGCCAAGGCCTGGCCGCTGGTCAGCGAGGGCATCCGGCTGCTCGGCATCTGCGCCGGACCGGATGACGTGTTCCTGGCGCTGCGCGGCCTGCGCACCATGGCGGTGCGGCTAGCGCATCACCAGCGCTCCGGGCTCGAGATGGCGCACTGGCTGGCAGCGCGACCGGAGGTGCTTACGGTGCTGCATCCAGCTATGGAGAGCCATCCCGGCCACGCGATCTGGAAACGCGATTTCACCGGCGCCTCCGGTCTGTTCAGCATCGTGCTGAAGCCGGTGTCGGACAAGGCCGTCGACGCCTTCCTCGATACGGTCAAACTGTTCGGCATGGGCTATTCATGGGGCGGCTTCGAGAGCCTGGTGATCCCGTTCGACTGCGCCACCTATCGCAGCGTCACGACCTGGGCCCCTGGCGGTCCGGCGCTGCGACTACATATCGGCCTCGAAAGCGTTGACGATCTGAAGGCCGACCTTGCGCGCGGATTTGCAGCGCTCAACGCGGCTTAAGTCTGCTCGATGGACATGGCATGCCGTTCGCTGATAGCCGCGGCGCGCCCCGGGTCGCGCCGCGATCGGTCACCAGCTGAAGCGGGCGCCGCCCGAGGCCTGATGGCTTTCGGCATTGCTGCGGAACTCACCTGTATAGGCAGCGAACAGGCGGAAGTTTTCGCTGCGCCAGCCGGAAATTTTAGCGCCGATCAGGGCCGCATCGCGGCCGGGGCCGGCCGCGGCGACATCGAAGCCTTCCCCGAGTAGCGCGGCCTGGCTGACCAGCGTGGTGTCACGCAGATCGTGGCCCCAGCCGAGCTTCATTTCGGGCACCAGAGTGAGGCCCTCCAGTGTTTGCAGCCGGCTGCTGACGGCAACGCCGAGCGTCGATGTCAACCTGTCGGAGGTCTGCGCCGCAAAACTCAGGCCGAATGGCTGCTGGCTCTCGGCATAGGCGTCGCGGCGAAAACCCTGCCAGCCCAGACCGGCATAGGGCTTGAACACCAGCATCGCCACCGGGATGCGATAGCCGGCTTCCAGCGCGACACCGGCGCCGACGCCGCCGGTGCTGCCCTGCAACGTGCCGGGCGCAATCGACAGGTCGCGGTTGGTCTGGATCTGGCTCGGTCCCGCCGCGGCGCGGATGTCGAGCACCGCTGCGCCCGGTGTCCAGCTCGCATAGAGCGCGCCGGCATAGCTGTCCGACGAGCCGCGGATATCGGTGCTGGTGGAACTGGTGCGGGCATAGCCGAAGGCGCCGCCGGCGATCAGGTTCGCCGACAGCATGCGGTCGGCGCCAATGGTGAAGCCGCCGCTGGTGGTCTTCGATCCCGACAGCTCGCCGGCATCGCCGACCCGGCTGCTGCGCCCGAACCCCTGCCCCCACAGGCTCCAGCCGGCCTGCACGCGCTCGCTCGGCTGGAGGCTCGCCAGGGCGTTCATCGCATTGCCGGTCTCGGCGGTGGCAACGCGACCGGCATAGGACAACGCGAAGGATTGTCCACTGCCGGTCTGACCTGCCGCGGCGCCAAGCGCCAGCGCGTCCTGACGGTCGCCCAGCGCGCCTAAAAATCCTTGGAACGCCTGCATCGAGGCGCCGGCAATGGCCGGCTGGCCGGGACCGCCGAGTTGCGCCAGCGCCTTGTCGTACTGCGCCTCGGTGTCGAGATTGTAGAAGGCGTCGTATAGCGCCTTCTCGCTGGCGCTCGGCATTGCGCCGGAAGCAGCGCGGTCCTTGTCGAGAATGTTGACGACGGAGCGCTCGGCGGCGCTCGCCTGGTTGCCGCTGCTGCCGGTCAGACTGGCGAAGCTGGTCGGCGTAACAGCGAGCGTGATCGCGGTCGGACTATAGATCAGATCAAAGCGGCCATTGGCCGGGAGGCCGGAGCCGGGCTGCAGCAGCGACGCGAAGGAGCCGGCAGTACGCGCACCATCCTGCGCCTTCACGAACGCGAATTCGGTACCGATGGCCGGTGTGTAGTTGCTGACGGTACCGACGCTGCCGCGCAGCACCGGGGTCAGCGTCCCATTGGCATAGAACACATTGCCGGCGCCGCTGACATAGATCCGGTCATAGGTGCCGGGGCCACCGGGGATGTTGAGCGTACCGTCGATGTCGATCCGCGTGGTGGCGGTGGAGGCCAACGTCACATTGCCATTGAACGTCAGCATCCCCACCGAGTTGCCCGCCAGCGTGGTACCGGGCGCGATTGCGCCGATGCCGATCAGGTCGGCGGTGTTGGCCATCTTGCCCGGCGAAAGAGTGCCGGCGATGGTGGTGTTGCCGTTGACGGTACCGAAGCCTGCCAGGGTCGCCGGCTGGGCGATGTCCAGACTGCTGCCGGCCGCGACGCTCAGCGTGCCGTCGACCGCCAGCGTACCCAGTGCCGCGAACACGTTGCCCGCCGCATTGGTGCGGCCGGCGATGGTCAGGATGCCGCCGCCATCCTTGCTGAAGCTACCGGCGGTGTTGAGCAATTGACTCCAGTAGGTGGTGTCACCGGCGGCGACGCTCTCGGTGCTGCCGGCCGCCAGCGTCGTCGGGCCGGCCGTGGCGCGGTCGAGCCGGATCAGGCCGTAGCCGAACACGGCGTCGACGCCGGCCAGACCGAGGTCCTCGGTGGTCGAGAACAGCAGATGCGCGAGGTCCTGCGCGTTATAGGACGGATTGGCCTGGATCAGTACGGCGATGGCGCCGGACACGGTCGGCGCGGCCATCGAGGTGCCCTGTGCGAAGCCGTAGGTGTTGGTCGGCACGGTCGAATAGACCTGCGCTCCGATGGCGGGGTCGCCATTCGGATCGGCGACGTTCACATCGCCGCCGGGCGCGGCGACGCACCAACTCGCGGCGACGCCGCAATAGTTCGAATAGCTTGCTGCCTGCTTGGTGATGCCGACGGACATCACGCCGATGATCATGCCCCTTTCCGAGAGGTAGTCACTCAGATCGGTTCGGGTGCCGTTGTCGGCGTAGACGCCGGTATTGGCATGGCCCGGCTGTATATAGGGATACAGCGCCATGCCCGCGGCATTGCGCCCGGCGATCGGGTCGGACTCGCGCTCGTTGCCGGTGGAAGCGACGATCAGCTTACCGGCCTGCAGCACCTTGCCGATGGCCTGGGTTTCGGTGTCGGTTGGCAGGTTGTTCAACCACACGCTCTGTGGCGGCGCTCCAATATCCCGACCTGGGCCGTAGCTCGCATTGTAGACCATCACATTCGGCAGCGATGCGAAGTATTCGAGCGGTGCTGCCCTGGCGTCGATACCCGGCGCTGTGGAATAGCCGGTTTCGAGGATCGCGCGCAAAGGAATCACCATGGCGTCATAGGCGACGCCATGGGTCAGGACGTTGTCGAATTTTTGCGCGGCGACGATGCCTGCCACATGCGAACCATGGATGTCGGGATTGTTCGGCGTGGTCTGCGGCGTGAGCTCGGTCGGATCATAAGTGCTGCCATTCTTGACCGCAAAGTTGCGGGCCAGCGCGATGTTGAGCTTGTTGACGAGCGCGGCGTTGGTAACATCGAAGCCGGTATCGGCGACCACCACCGACACGCCGGCGCCGGTGAAGCCGCGGGTATATGCAACCGGCGCGCCGATCATCTCGAGATTCCAGGTCTGCAACGTCGCGCTGGGCAACGGGGCTGGAAAGTTCGGCGATGGGTTTATCGCGAGCGCCGCGTTGCTGTAGGCTGAGGCGCCGAGGCCAGCGGAGCTCGCGCCGCGGGTCTGCATCATCCGTTCGGAGGTCGGCGCCAGCGACAGTCTCTCCCCGACGGTCAGCACGGCAAGATCGGCCGCCGTGGTGAGGTCGCGTGTCAGTGCCGGCGCCAGTCGGCTCGCCTGCGTCAGCACTGTGTCGCGCAAATCCGGCCGGCTGTGCACGCTGTCGAAAACCCGCGCCAGCAGGCCCGACGTGCTCTGTCGCAAGGCATGGGCCAGTGAATCCCTCAATCCATCGGCCAGCGGCGCCACCGTAACCGGTCCGGGCTTCACGGCACGGTGAGGCGTTTTTCCGGCGGGACGATCAGCGGCATATAGCGCTGTCGTGGCGTAAGCGCTGCTCAGCAGAGTCGAGCAAAGAAGCAACGCCGATAGCTCTCGCGAACTACGAAGATATCCAGTCTTGAACAAAGCCCCCTCCCGATACGCAGCTATATTCCAGTTGAAAAACTGATCGCGGCGCAGCCGTTTCAGAACTGGCAACACTTGATGCATCATCGACGCGGGGTTTTCCGTCGTTGCAACCTAGTGCGGCGCATCATCGATTGGATAGCGCGATTGCTTGGATCAAACGTCGGATCGATGGTTTTCCTTGACCGAGCGTCTCAGCACGGCGACCGTCACCGCAATTGACGAGTGAGGGTGATATCGTCATCGGAACGCGCGACAATGCGGATCGGTAAATCACGGTTATAGAAAAACGTGGGGGGTGCGAGGCCCGTTAGGCACGAAACCGTTCGGGCAACTTCTGGTGTTGATAGCGCGCCATTCAACTTGACCGCTAGTGAAAGTCAGCGTTCATATCACTGCTAGAACTCGTCTCTCCAATCTTCAGCCCTCCTCATCACACCTTGATGCGGACAATCAAGCTGGTTGCATGTCGATCCTTCCGCGTCTTTATTACGTCACCAGCGGCTTGCAAGAGCCAAACGCCTTCCAGACCTGGAGCGCGGTGATATCACCGTTATTCGAGCCCCGCCCCTGCGCCGGTACTAAAAAGACTCCCACCGGGTCAGCTTACGGCGTGATCATCGGCGATATGATCATCGCCAAAGTGGCATTCAGTGCACAGGATTTTGTCAGGGATGAGCTGCGCATTCTCGGCACGCCGGATCATTTGCTGCTTCATCTCTATGTCAGCGGCGGGTTCAACGGCCTCGTCACCCGGCAGCAGACCGCAATCGGACCGGGCAAGGTTGCCTTGATTGATCTCGCTTGCGCCGTCGATACGCGGGCATTCGCTTCCAGAACCGTGTCGCTCATCGTTCCGCGCAGGCTGCTGCGCGACGTGCCGCTTGATGAACTAAAACCGCGACTGGATACGTTCAGGAACGATCTGCTCGCGGCTCACATGCTGTCCCTGCTGGAACGAAGCGGTCAGTTGACCGAGAACGACATCGCAACAACCGTGGCAGACACCGTCAGTTTTCTGAAGAGGCTGTTGGCTCCGACGCCGCGAAATGCTCTGCCGCATCGGAGAGACGCTGACGAGAACTTGCTGGCGCTGACCGAAGCCGCCATCCGCGACAATCTCGCGCTGCCGGAACTGTCACCGGATTGGCTGGCCACACAACTCGATGTTTCACGTGCCTCGCTGTATCGTTTCTTCGCCAGCCGCGGCGGCATCATGCGCTACGTGCAGGAACGCCGGCTACTCGCGGTGCAGGCCGCTCTCAGCGATCCACTCGAGACGCGCCGCCTGTCGCGGCTGTCTTCCGATCTGGGTTTCAAGAGTGAGGCGCATTTCAGCCGGAGTTTCAGCGCCCGGTTTGGCGTGACGGCGAGCAAATATCGCAAGATGCAGCTCGATGCATCGGCGGCCACGCAACTCACAAGCCCGGAAATTGTTCAGCAATGGTGGATGAGCGTCGCCCAATCGCCGGCCGCCGCCAACGCGGCGTGATGACGGCCAGCGCTTCCTCGCCATGATCTCTAGCTGTCGAGCGTCTTCGAGCCCTTGGCGTGGTTCTTCACGATCAGCATGATGTTGCGGATGTAAACGAAGGTCGCCGCCGCCTGGCCGATGATGATCACCGGCTCGCGCTTGGCGATGCCGTAGACCAGCGTCATCATGCCGCCGGCGATCGAGAAGAACCAGAACGACATCGGCACCACGCTGGTGCCGGCGCGTTCACTGGAAATCCATTGCACCAGAAAACGCGCGGTAAACAGCAGTTGCGCGATCAGGCCGAAGGCGAGCCAGAAATCGAATTTGGCGACGAATACGTCATACAGATAGTCGCCGAGCGCCTGGCCGTAATGAATCAGCATTATTTGAACTCGGTTGCGACAGGCGTCGGGCGCTTGCGGCGGATCAGCCACCACACGCCGGCGAGGTCCATGATGCCTATCCAGAGCCGGTCGAAGAAGCCGTAATTGGAAACGCCGGAATGGCGCGGCCGGTCGATAACATCGACATAGCCGATCTCGAAACCCTCGCGGCGCACCAGTGCCGGCAGGAACCGATGCAGACCATCGAAATAGGGCATCGACAGGAACACGTCGCGGCGGAACGCCTTGAGGCCGCAGCCGGTATCGCGGGTACCATCCTTCAGGATCGTATTGCGGACGCCATTGGCAATCTTCGATTGCATCTTCTTGAAGCCGGTATCCTTGCGCCCGACGCGCTGACCGGCGGCAAGGCCGACACGCCCCTGCCCCGCCTCGATGACCGCGATCAGGTCTGGCAAAAAGGCCGGGTTGTTCTGGCCGTCACCGTCGAGCGTGACGACGATGGCGCCGCGCGCGGCACGCACGCCGCTGCGCACCGCGGCGGACTGCCCCGAGGACTTGGCGTGGTCTATGCGGCGCAGATTGCCCCGCATTCGCATCAGATCGGCCAGCCGCGCCGGCGTCGCATCGGTCGAGCCGTCATTGACGTAGATGATCTCATAGGGCCAGCGGCCGTCGAGCGCCGCCGTGATCTCGGCGATCAGGGGCGCGACATTGTCCTGCTCGTTGCGCACAGGCACGACAATGGAAACATCGACGGGGGCGGTTTCGAAGGATGACAAATCAAGGCTCATGGCTGGAGACAACCCGGCGGGAACTTGGCCGCCGGCGGGCCTCGCGGAGTCCGCTTTTTATGGGGCGATGGCTTCGTGGGCAACCCTTTTGAGGTGCACCGTCCCGGGTCCGATGAGCGGATCGATGCTGCCGTCGGGGCGAATGGTGAAGGCGAGATGGCGCGCTGCAAACCAGTAACGCACCGCCATCGCGCCGATCACCCCGGTCAGAGCACCGGCCATGACGTCACTCGGGTGGTGCGCCAGCAGCACCAGGCGGGTGAGGATGATGACAATGGCATAGGTGAACATCGCCAGGCGCGCCCGCGGCCATACCGCGGAAACGGCGAAGGCCAGCGCGAAACTGGTGGTGGCATGGCCGGACGGCAAGCTCGCATAGGCCTCGCTCCAGGCGAAATGCGAGAAGGTGAAGACATTGTCGCCACCGACGAAGGGGCGACCGCGGCCGACCATGCCCTTGATGATCTCGCCGCTGAAAACGGCCAGCATCACCGACAACAGGATATACTGGATACGGGTTCCGAAACTGATCAGGATGGCGCGCGATGTGCCGCGCAGCCGAGCTGCAATCAGCGCCACCGCGACAAGCAGCGCCAACAGCGCCGACATCACATAGCTGGATTTTCCGAATTCGGTGAGAATCCGCAGCGGCCAAAGGCTGACGCTGCCGCGTTTCGGCATCAGGCTGATCTCGTAGGCATCGACGATGAACATCAGCGCAACGATCACGACCGCTGCGAGGATCGCCAACCTCAGCGATCGCAAAGCCCAATGTCGCCGAGCCTCGGCGCGGCGTGAATGCGACGGCGCGCGGACCAGCTGGGCGACGGATTGCCAGACAAGCGCGGCCAGTTGCGACAGATAACCGGACGAAACACTAGCCGTAACGGGCGGCATTATTCCGTGCCTTCGGAACGATAGATCGCCACCGAAATTGCCCGGCCTTGCGAGAAATTATAGCCCTCGATCCGCGTCGCCATATTGTAGCGCAGGCCGATCGCCTCGGCGCGCTGTGCGAAATTACGCTCCGAACGGGCTTCGACCAGGGCAAATCGGCAGCTGCCCTGACCGAGGAAATCGGCGGCGCCGGAGCCGTCGGTCAGCAGCGTCGAGGTCCCGGTCATGAACACCAGGCTGGGCTCGTGGAATCCGGCCGCCGCCGCCCCGGGACCGACGCACACCACATTGCGCAACGCCCGCGCGATTTCCGAACTCGGAAACAACGGCTTCAGCGATGGCATCACCACGCCGTAAAAAGCGACGCTCATGAACAATGCCGAGACCGTCGCGCTCAGCAACGAGCGTTCGGCACGGTTGTCGTCATACATCAACCAGGCAAACAGGCCGAAGATCAGCGCGCCGGCGGCGAACGGCCACGCCAGAAATACCGGATGGCGCACCAGCATCACAGCGCCGACCAGCGTAATCCCGGCGGTCAGGAGCGGAATTGTGAACCACCATGCGGCGCCACGGCTCAACCAGGAACGCGACAGCACGCGGCGCTCCAGCGCCCCGACGATCAGAATGGCGATCGCCGGGTACAGCGGCAGCACGTAATGTGGCAGCTTGGTCATCACGATTTCAAACACGATCCAGGACGGGATCAGCCACGCCAGCAGAAACTGGGCGCCGGGCTCCCGCCGCGCGCGCCAGATCGCAGGCGCCGCCATGCCGGCGAGCGGCGCGCCGGGCCAGAACGTCACCCAGAACAGCAGGAAATAGCCGCCGGGCGGAAAGCCATGCGATTCCTGCGCCGCGAGCTTGCTCAGCATGTCGCCGCCGAGCGAATTGGAAAAGAACGCCTCGCCCGACTTCAGAAAGATCGCGACGAACCACGGCAGCACCAGCAGCAGCATCCACGTCACGCCGACCGCCGGCCGCAGCCGCCACAACCAGGCCGCCGAGCGATCGAGAATCGCCAGCGCCAGAATGGTCAGCCCGATAAACATCAGGATCAGCGGGCCCTTGAGCAGAATGCCGCCGGCCGTCGCGGTCCAGAAGATTGCAGGTATGGCCCAGGCCGATTTGTCGGCCTCTTCGCCACGCTGCCACGCCAGATAGACCCGTGCCATCGCCCCCATCACGGCGACCACCGTCAGCAGCAGCATCGCGTCGGTCTTGGCGAGGCGGGCCTCCACCCCCAGTAGCACCGACGCGCACATCATCAGCCCCGCCAGTACCGCGGCGCGCCGGGTCACGAAGGCCAGCGCGGTCCAGTAGGTCAGCAGCACGGCGCCGATCGCCCCGATCAGCGACGGTACGCGGTACAGCCAGATGCGCGCCTGCGCGCGTGGCAGGCCCAGTTTCGCGGCCGTCTCCACCACGGCCGCCTGCACCCAATAGATGCCGACCGGCTTCTTGTAGCGAACCTCGTCCTGGAAACGGATATCGACGAAATCGCCGGTTTCCACCATCTGCTTGGTGGCCTGCGCAAAACGCGGTTCGTCGCGATCGACCGGCGGGATATTGAAGAACCCGGGCAGGAAAAACAGCAGCCCGCAGATCGTCAGGAAAGCGATCGACCGGGCATGGCTGGAGGTGACATAATCGAGCACGCGCACCAGCCCGTTACCCGGATTGACTCGGGTTTTCGGCTCGCGCGGCGCGCCAAAGCGGGGTCTTGCATAGGTCTCGGCCATGGTTGTCGCATACGCTGAAACCGCCACACCGACAACCGCTTAGCCGGGGTTTATTGAATTCTGACCACAACTGTGTCCGCGGCGCCCGAAGCGTCCATGACGGTCAGCCGGACGAAACCCGGACCCGGCGGATCGACCAGTCGCTGGCGGCGGCTATCGATCCCGCCGACGGTCACCCCGTTGACCAGCATGGTCAGCGGCAACACCCCGCCGGCGACCTTCACCGGCAAAGCCGCGAACTGATTTTCGCCGGAACTGGCGTCGATCCGAGACCCGTTGAGCGGGAACTGGATGCGCAATGCCTGCTCGCTACCGCCGCGGACCAACTCACCGAGAGGACGGAACCGGCGCAGCGGCAGCGGCAATTGGGCATTATTGGCGAACAACGTGCCCTTCGGCGGCTTCGGCAGCGCCATCGGCAGCTTGCCGGTGCGGGCAAAGGCATCGAACAGAATCGGGGCGGCGGCGGTCCGGCCGACCAGGCCGGGCACCGGGACCCCATCCGGACGGCCAACCCAGACTCCGATCGTCATGCGACCATCGAAACCGACCGACCACGCGTCGCGAAAGCCGTAACTGGTGCCGGTCTTGAAGGCGATGCGGTGATGCGCGGCGTTCTCCGGCGGCGGCGTTCCCATCAGCACGTTGCCGACCTGCCAGGCCGCGACCGGGTCCATTAGCCGCAGCGTCTCGCGGTCGTCACCGCCATTGACCTGCATGATTTCACGCAATGGCTTGGCGCTGCCGCCGCGCGCCAGGCTGGCGTAGAGCTGCACCAGATCGCGCAAGGTGATGCCGACGCCACCGAGGCCCATCGCGAGACCCGGCGCCTCGTCCTTCGGCAGCACCAGCTGGCCGCCGGCCTGCTTCAAGCGCGACGACAGCCGCGACGCGCCGACGCGGTCGAGCAATGCGATCGCCGGCACGTTCAGGGATAGCTGCAGCGCCTTGCGCACCGGCACCGTGCCCTGGAATGTCATGTCGAAATTTTCCGGCGCGTAGGCGCCGAAGCGGATCGGGCGATCCTCGATCAGGCTCTCCGGATGGACGAAGCCGTCCTCGAAGGCGAGGCCGTAAATAAAGGGTTTCAGCGTCGACCCCGGCGAACGCACCGCGCGAGTCATGTCGACCTGGCCGGCACGGCGGTCATCGAAATAATCCGGCGAGCCGACATGGGCGATGACGTCGCCTCTGTCATTGTCGACGGCGATCAGGCCGATCGAGATGTTCGCGCCCAGCGCGGCGGCGCGGTCGCGGGCGAGCCCTTCAAGGGCGCGCTGGATGCCGGCATCGAGCGACAGCTGGATGATGGGCACGTTCTTCATCACAGCGATTGCCTGATCGGCCGAATGCGGCGCCAGCACCGGCATCGGTTTGCGCAGCTTCGGCACGATGACCGCGCGCGCCTGCGATGCATCGGCGGCGGACACCCTGCCATCCCGCACCATGCGATCCAGCACGCGATCCCGCGCGATGCGGGCGATGGCGGGATGGCGATCGAGCCTTCGCGTTTCCGGCGACTGCGGCAGCGCCACCAGCAGCGCACTCTCCGCCAGTGTCAGCCGCTTCGGCTCCTTGCCGAAATAGGCGATCGAGGCGGCGCGAATGCCCTCCAGATTGCCGCCGAACGGCGCCAGTTCAAGATACAGGTCCAAGATCTGGTTTTTGCTGAGCTTTTGCTCGATCTGCAGGGCTCGCACCGCCTGCCGCAATTTGGCCGCAAGACTTCGATTCTGGCGCGGCTCCAGTAGCCTTGCGAGCTGCATGGTGATGGTCGAGCCGCCCGACACGATGTGGCCGCGGATCAACAGCTGAATCGCGGCGCGACCGAGCGCCAGCGGGTCGACCCCGTGATGGCGGTAGAAATGTTTGTCCTCGTAGCCGAGCAGCAAGGTGAGATAGCTCGGGTCGACAGAAGTTTTGGCCTCGACCGGCAACCGCCAGCGGCCGTCGGCCATTGCGTAGGCGCGCAGCAGTCTGCCGTTGCGATCGACGACGGTGGTGGAAATTTGCTTTGTTTGTTCGAGCGGCAACGGACCGAGGGAGTGAACCCACAGCGCGCAGCCGCTCGCGACAATCACGGCGGTCATCATAAGGCCGGCCGTCATGACCTTCAGTCGCCGCCAACGTCGCGGAAGCGCCGCGGGCGTCATGGCGGGTACCTCGCTCATTTTGCCTTCATCACTTCGACCACAC
The DNA here is from genome assembly GCF_025356345.1 of Tardiphaga sp. Lineage (GTDB taxonomy): Bacteria > Pseudomonadota > Alphaproteobacteria > Rhizobiales > Xanthobacteraceae > Tardiphaga. Next base: position 3,613 of record NZ_JANXTC010000056.1, on the reverse strand, counting down.
CGGTCCCGGTGCGGCCGTAGCGCGAGGGGTTGTACATGTCTTCCACAGTGGCCTGCGGCAGCACGTATTTGCCCGGCGACACCGCGCGCACCACATAGGCGACCGTGAACACCGCCTTGTCGTCGCTCTTGCGATCGATCGCCGCGGTAAAGCGGTCATCGCGGAATTCGGTGTGCTCCGGTTCTTCGCCATCCTCGATCCAGTCCAGCGTGCCGGTATCGCCCGACGAAACCAGATGCGGGTTGTCGATCTCGAAGCCGGCCGGCAGATAATCGGCCACCATGATGTGGCCGTATTCCGGCTTGGCCTCGGTGATCTTCAGCACCACCGCGAAGCGATCGTTCTGCCGGGCCTTGCTGACATCCACCGGCTTGCCGTCGAGCGAAAAATAGCTGCGCTCGATCTTGAAGCCGTTGGCGGCGGCGGGCTCCGGCGTCACCGGCGAGCCGCTGACGGAAACGACCACCTGTGCCGGCGTGTCGCCGGTATTGGTGATCTTGACCGGCTGTCCGATCATCTCGCTGGACCTGTAGCTGCGGTACAGCGCCGTCTTGACCGGCGCGCCATTGACGTCGAGCGTCAGCGTATTGGCCTCCTTGGCCAGCGCGCGCGACGCCAGCACCAGCCAGGCGTTCTCCTGCGTCGAGGTGAACGGCGTCAAGCCGCGCGCCGCCTCGACACGTTGCACCGCCTGCGTCAGCGTCGCCTTGGGCGCGTTGCCTTCGCTGGCCAGCGATACCAATGCCGCGGCATCGCGCAGCGCCGAGCCATAATCAACGCGGCCGAATTCGAGCACCGGCTTTGGCGCGAGACTCTCGACCGCCGCGGCATAGACGCGTTCGGCGCGGGTGCGGTCGCCGACCAGCGCCAGCGCCGCGGCGAGCTGCGACTTGGCGATCGGCGTCGCCAGATTACCGAGCTTGGTATCGGCGAGATAGCGCAGATCGCCGATCGGCGCGGTGCCGTTCTTGGCCAGCACATACAGCCCGTAAGCCAGGTCGCGGCCACCGTCCTTCTCCGGCTCGGCGGCATTGACCACCGAGTTGCGGACCCGCTCCAGCGCGCTGCGGAACAGCACGTCTGGCACCGCAAATCCCTTTTCGCGGGCGCGGGTCAGGAAGTCGGTGACATAGGCGTCGAGCCAGCCATCGTCGCCGCCCGACGACCACAGGCCGAACGAACCATTCGAGCCCTGCCGCGCCAGCAGCCGGTCGATGGAATCCCGGATGCGCTGGTCGATCCCGGTGTCCATCGCCAGATGCGCGCCGGCGGCGAGGTCGTTGACATAGAGCAGCGGCATCGCCCGGCTGGCGATCTGCTCGGAGCAGCCATAGGGATAGCGATCCAGCGCCTTCAGGATGGTGGCGGCATCGAGCGCCGTCGAGAGACCCACCGACAGCGACACGCCGCCGGTGCCCTGAACCAGGTCGGAGAACATGTCGGAGGTCAGCGTCAGGCTTTCGCCCTTGGCCAGCGTGCGGATCGAGCGTCGCGCCAGAATCTGCGTCGCCGCCTTGACGTCGAGGTCGTAATGCCGCGCCAGCGTCAGCCCGTTCGGGCCCTTGATGTCGACATCGAGCTGCGCACTCCCTGCCCCCGCCGCATCGATCGCCAGCGCCATCGAGGAGCGTTGCCTGGTCGCGAGTTTCACGGTGGTGGCGGGATTGCCGGTGACCTTTACCGGGCCCGCGGTCTTGACGCTGATAGTGTAATCACCCGGCGCGCCTTCGACATTGTCGAGGTCGAACGACATGGTGCCGCGGTCGCCGGACAGCAGGAAGCGCGGCAAGGTCGCCGTCAGTACCACGGGATCCCTGACGATCACGTCGGTGGTGGCGCGGCCGAGTTTGGTAGCGGTCCAGGCCACCGCCATCACACGCGCGGTGCCGGCGAATTCCGGAATCTCGAACGAGATTTCCGCGCTGCCATCGGCCGCCACGGTGACGATGCCGGAATACAGCGCCAGCGGTTTTTGCGAGGGCGGCGAGCCCTGCAGCTCGGCGCCGGCGGAATCGCCGCCGGTGCGAAGCTGGCCGCGGGTGCCCTGCATGCCGTCGATCAACTGCCCGTAGATGTCGCGGATTTCCGAACTCATGCCGCGCTGGCCGAGATAGTAATCATCCGGCGCCGGCGGCTTGTAGTTGGTGAGGTTGAGAATACCGACATCGACGGCGGCCACCACGATCTTGGCGTCCTCGCCGGGATTGAGGCCACCCAGCCTGACCGGCAGTTTCATCGTCGTGCCGGGCCGCACCAAGGCCGGCGGCGACAGCGCAACATCCAGCGTGCGCGCCTTCTTGTCGATCCCGAACCATTTCAACCCGATCGCCCGGCCCGGCATCCGCCTGGCGCTGGCGTCGAGCGGCCGGCGCAACGTCGCCACCACATAGGCGCCGGTGCCCCAATCCTTGCCGACCGGGATCTTCACCTGCGAGGCGCCTTGGCCGACCTGCACGCTCTGCGTGGTCAGCAGCCGATCACCGAGCACGTTGATGGTGAGGCGTCCGGCCGTGCGTGCATGGACCGACACCGTCATGGTGTCGCCGGCGGCATAATCGGGTCGGTCGATCGAGGTCTCCAGCAGGTCCGGCGTGTCGGCGCTGCCGTCGGAATACCAGCCGACGTCGAACGCCACCGAGGTCAGCGGACCATCCGCCTCGGCCGATTTGACATCGAGGCGGTAGCGGCCGGGCTGCGGCTGCAACTGGATCCGCGCCGGCCTGTCGGCGGCGACGTTCACCTCGCCATCGGCGACACGTTTGGTGGATTTGACCGGCTCGTAATTCCACGACGAACTCTGCCGGTACCACTGATAGCTGGATTCGATCTTCAGCAGCTCATAGCGCAGCCCGCCGCGGGCCAGCGTCTTGCCGTCGGGCGAGACAAACACCACGTCGAAGCCGGCATTGTCGCCCTCGGCGACGTTCTTGTCCTTGAAGTCCGGCTTGACGCCGATCATCGCCGCCGCCGGCGCCACCGGCAGCACGAATTTGCGCTCGACGGCGCGGCCGCCAGCCTCGGTCATGCGGATGAAGAACTGCGCTTCCTGCGGCCGCGTCGATGATGGCGGCTTGGCCAGGCTGACCGGGAAGGTCGCGACGCCATTGGCGTCGGCTTCCGGCAGGTTCTCGATCGGCGTGCGCTCATTGCTGGTGGTCTCGTCGTCGGAGACGCCGAACTGGTAGCCGGCGAAGCCCGGCCGACCCGAGGCCGGCGCCACCAGCAGGTCGCCTTCGAGCTGCAGGCCGGAGGCGGGTGCGCCATACAGGAAATGGCCGTCGACCTTCAGTTCGACCGGAGTCTCAGCCTTGATCAGCTTCTCCTTGGCGGTAAGGGAGAATTCGATCCGCTCGGGGATGTAATCCTCGACCATGAAGGTGGTCTCGCCGACCGACGAGCCCTTGGGGTCGGTGAACGCCCGCACCCGCCAGGTCCCGGTCGGGACCGCCGAGTTGAGCGCCAACGCCATGCTGCGGCCGCCGGCGCCTTGATCCGGAAGCTGCGTACGGCGGAATTCGACGCCGTCGGGGCGCTCGATCACCAGCGTCAGCGGTCCGCCGGTCACGGCATTGCCCTGGCCGTCGCGCAACAGCGCGGTGAGGTACACGGTTTC
>NZ_JANXTC010000047.1:0-7546 GCF_025356345.1 Tardiphaga sp. | reverse complement strand
GCTCGGCGCCGCCGGCTTCGCCGCGACGATGATCATGGGGGGCGGCGTGCTCGCCGCCGCTGGCATCGTCTTTGCGACGGGTCTGGGACTGCCGCGCTGGGTGCTCAACTTTCTCAAAGGCCGGCGCGAGAAAGCCTTCCTGCGCTCGCTGCCGGATGCCGTCGATGTCATCGTGCGCGGCATCAAGGCTGGTCTGCAGTTGTTTGACTCGATCAAGGTCGTCGCGGCCGACGCCAACGAACCGTTGAAGAGTGAATTTCTCGCCATCATCGAGACCCAGACGATCGGCATGCCACTCGGCGAGGCCTGCGCGCGGCTTTATGAACGCATGCCGGTGCCCGAGGCGAATTTCTTCGGCATCGTGGTCGCGATCCAGCAAAAATCGGGCGGCAATCTTTCGGAAGCGCTCGGCAACCTGTCCAAGGTGCTGCGCGACCGCAAGAAGATGGCTGAGAAGATTCAAGCAATGTCGATGGAAGCCAAGGCCTCGGCCGGCATTATCGGATCATTGCCGCCGATCGTCATGCTGCTCGTCTACCTCAGCACCCCCGACTATATTTCGCTGCTGTGGACCCATCCGACCGGCCGCCTGATGCTGGCGGGCAGCGCGATATGGATGTCGTGCGGCATCTTTGTCATGAAGAAAATGATCAACTTCAACTTCTGATGGTGCGACATGTTTGAGCTGCTCATCGCCAAAATTCACGACGTCAAATTCCTGACCATGCTGATGGCGGCGATCGCGGTCGCGGCGACAGCCTACAGCCTGCTGACGCCGCTACTGGCCAGCGACGGCCTTGCCAAGCGCATGAAGGCGGTCGCCAGCGAACGCGAACGCATCCGCGCACGCGAGCGCAGCCGGGTGATCAAGAATGACCGCGTCTCGCTGCGGCAATCGCCGAAACAGATCGTCTCGAAGGTCGTCACCGATCTCAACCTCGGCAAATGGCTAGCCCAGGAAGCCGCGCTCGACAAGCTGGTAATGGCCGGCTATCGCGGCCAGGCGCCATATGTCACGTTTCTGTTCTTCCGCGCGGTGACTCCGATCGTTTTCCTGATCTTGTCGGTACTCTACGTGTTCGTGATCGCGCATATGGAGCAATCCACGCCGGTCAAGATCGGCATGTGTCTCGGCGCCACCTGGCTCGGCATGCAGGCGCCGATGATCTTTCTGAAGAATGCGATCAGCAAGCGACAGATGTCGATCAAGCGCGCCTTCCCCGATGCGCTGGATCTGCTGTTGATCTGCATCGAGTCCGGCATGTCGATCGAAGTGGCGTTTCGCCGGGTATCCGTCGAAATCGGCTCGCAGTCGATCGAACTGGCCGAGGAGTTCACGCTGACGACCGCCGAACTGTCCTATCTGCAGGACCGCAAAGTGGCTTATGAAAACCTTGCCAAGCGCACCGGTCTGGAGGGCGTCAAATCGGTATGTCTCGCTTTGCAGCAGTCGGAGCGCTACGGCACGCCGCTGGGGCAGAGCCTGCGCGTGATGGCGCAGGAAAATCGCGACATGCGCATGAGCGAAGCCGAGAAGAAAGCGGCGGCGCTGCCGCCGAAGCTGACGGTGCCGATGATCCTGTTCTTCCTGCCGGTGCTGTTCGTGGTCATCCTCGGTCCCACCGGCATCAAGGTCGCCTCGATGCAGTGAGCGATCTTCGCCCTGCGCTGGTGGCAGGGCGAAAGGGCGCGGCGAGGAGCCCGATTAGGTTCGGCCGCGGACGTCGCCGGCTTGCGCGCCGAGTTGTGGTCCGGTTTTGCTTGCTAGCATCTGCTTCAGATAGGCGACGTTGGCGGCCGCCTCGTCGGGCGGAAGGTCGGCCTTGACGATCGACTCGGCTTCACTGAACCTTCCCTGCAAGCCAACCACCAGCCCGAGATTTTGCCGCACGCGCGGATCGGCACGGCCGCCCGCATAGGCCTGCCGCAAATGGGCTTCCGCCTTTGGCAGATCCTTCGACAGCATGTAGGACAGGCCCAGATTGGAGAGCACCGACGGCTCATCCGGTCGAATCTTCAGCGCGCTGGCGTAATAACCCCGCGCTTCATCATGTCGGTTCATCTGGTCCAGCACGGCGCCCTGCACCGACAGGATGCGCCAGTCCGGGTTGGCCGGGGTGTGCGCGCGACCGAGCACGTCGAACGCCTTTTGCAGATTTCCGTTATCGGCAAGCGCCCGGCCATAGGCGGCGAGCAGGGTCTTGTTGCCTGGATTATTGAGGGAAGCCTGTTCGAATACGGCGACGGCCTGCGAGCGCTGGCCGTTGGCGCGCAGCGCCTGCCCATAGCGCAACGCCGCATCAGCATCCCGGGGATTGGCACGGAACCGGTCGCCATCGACGTCGGAGGCGCGCGTCGGGTCGGCGGCCGGCGCAGGCTCGGCCTTCGCGCCGAGCGAACCGGTGACATCGGACATGCCCGCGGTCTTGCAGCCCGAAAGGCCTGCGGCCAGGAGTGCCGTTACCGCCGCTGTCGTGAAAAGCCGGGCAAGACAAGAGGGCTGACGCATGGCACGTTGACTCGAAATGGGGCGAACGGACACGCCGGATGCCCTGAGAAATAGAACGTTAACCCTAATGGCTGGTTAATCGGCCAGCCCTGCGCCATACCCTGCATGCCTACTGTCCTTCGCGAGACCGCCCCATGCCTTCCGTTTTCGAGACCACTTCGGCAACGCCAGCCATTCCGATCAGCTTTGTGACCGGCACCTCCTGGCCCGGCCTTCGTGCTGAACTCCCCGCGATGGCGCAGGCATTTGCCATCGCGAACGGATTTACCGCCAAGCCGGGCGCATGCCTGACCCTGCCGGCCGCCGATGGCAGCATTGCCCATGTCATTTTCGGCCTTGAGGACGGCAGCGCGAAATCCCGCGACCTGTTCCGGCCTGGCGTTCTGCCCGGAGTGCTGCCGGCGGGCCTGTATCGTTTCGCCAATGCGCCGCACGACACGCGCCTCGCCGTGCTGGCCTTCGCACTCGGCGGCTATCGCTTCGGGCGATACCGCAACAACGAGGCACCGAATGTCCGGTTGGTGTCGCCCGACGGAATCGACATGGCCGACATCGAGCGGATGGCGGAGGCTACTACGCTGGCGCGCGACCTGATCAACACGCCGTCAAACGACATGGGGCCGGAGGAGTTGGCGGAGGCCGCGCGCGACCTTGCCGCCCGGTTTGGCGCGTCCTTCGACTGCATCATCGGCGATGATCTGCTGCGACAGAATTTTCCGTTGATCCACGCCGTCGGCATGGCCTCGCCGCGCGCGCCGCGGCTGATCGATTTTACCTGGGGCGATCCTTCGCATCCCAAGGTGACGCTGGTCGGCAAGGGCGTGTGTTTCGACACCGGCGGGCTCGACCTGAAACCCTCCTCCGGCATGCTGATCATGAAGAAGGACATGGGCGGCGCCGCCAATGTCCTGGCGCTGGCGTTGATGGTGATGGATGCCGGGCTGAAGGTCAGGCTGCGGGTGCTGATTCCGGCGGTGGAGAACGCGGTGGCTGGAAACGCCTTCCGCCCGCTCGATATCTTCAAGTCGCGCAAGGGACCGACGGTGGAGATCGGCAATACCGACGCCGAGGGCCGGCTGGTTCTGGCCGACGCGCTGGCCTATGCCGACGAAGAAACCCCCGACCTGCTGATCGATCTCGGCACCCTCACTGGCGCCGCGCGCGTCGCCCTCGGGCCGGACCTGCCGCCCTATTACACCAATGACGAGGCGCTGGCGCTGGATGTGGCTCGCGCCTCTGCGGCACAGAACGATCCGCTGTGGCGGTTGCCGCTGTGGGCGCCCTATGACGCCTGGCTGGATTCCAAGGTGGCCAACATCAACAACGCGCCGTCCGGCGGTTTTGCCGGCTCGATCACCTGCGCGCTGTTCCTGCAACGCTTCGTCGAGCATGCGAAGAACTGGCTACATGTGGATATCTATGGCTGGACCCCGTCCGCCAGGCCGGCGCGGCCGGAAGGCGGCGAATGCCAGGCCGCGCGGGCGATCTATCTGCTGTTGAGCGAACGCTATGCATGATCCACGGCTGACGCCGGCGCGACCCGATCTCGCCGCAAGCAATCTTCAAGGCACGATCGATGCCGCGCGCTTCGTGGCCGGCGAGCAGTTCGAGGTGATGGACGGCATCGCGCCGATGCGCCACGAGCCGTTCTCGGGCGCGGCGCTGGACACTCAGGCGCTGAAGGGCGAACGCTTTACGGTCTACGACCGCAACGACGACGGATGGGCCTGGGGCCAGTTGAGCGGCGACGGCTATGTCGGCTGGCTGCCGGATCTGGCGCTGTATCGCCCCGGCCCGGCCGCGACCCACAAGGTGACCGCGCTGCGGACCTTCGCGTTTCCCGGTCCCTCGATCAAACTGCCGCCGGTCGATACCTTGCCGATGGGAGCCCGGATCGCCGTGGTGAAGTTTCACGAAAGCTTTGCGGTGACCAGCGAAGGCCATTGTATCCCGAAGTCGCATCTCGCCGAGATCGACGCGATGGAGACTGACTTCGTCGCCGTAGCCGAACGCTTTGTCGGCACGCCCTATCTGTGGGGCGGCAAGAGCAGCCTCGGCATCGACTGTTCCGGCCTGGTGCAGGTCGCGCTGACCGCGTCCGGCACCGGCTGCCCGCGCGACAGCGACATGCAGGCGGCCGGCTTGGGGCGGGCGCTGTTGGACGAAGAGATGAAAACGTTAAGGCGCGGCGATCTGATTTTCTGGAAGGGTCATGTCGCGATCGTGCGCGATGCAGCCACCATCGTTCATGCCAATGCGCATCACATGGCGACGCAAATCGAGAACACCCAAGATGCCATTGCACGGATCGCCAGTGCCGGCAGTCCGGTGACCAGCGTCAGACGACTGGCCTGACCGCGTCAGTGCGAGCAGCGAAGCGACGCAGCAATCCAGAGTGCCACAAGGAAAGTCTGGATTGCTTCGTCGAAGGGGCTCCTCGCAATGACGGTTATATCGGCCTCGCCCGGTCATAATATTCCTGCAAGCGGTCACGGTGCAGCGCCAGCCATTGCAGGGCGCTGACGAACAATCCGTTGGCGATGCCGCCCTGGTCGAGCGCGGCGATGGCGTCGTCGATCGACACCACGAATGGCCTGGTGTCCTCGGTCTCGCCGACAAGTCCCCCGCGGACCAGGGCCTTGGTTGAATCGACAAAGCCTAGAAAGAAAGTGACGTACTCGTCGGTAAAGCCCGGCGTCGGCAGCACGCTGTAGAGTTCGATCAGGCGCTCCGGCGCAACACCGATTTCCTCGCGGCATTCGCGAGACGCAGCAGCCAGCGCGGTCTCCTCGCCATCGACGCGGCCGGCAACGATCTCCACCAATTCGCCGCGCCCGGTCGCCAGATGCGCCGGCAGCCGGAACTGGTGCAGCAGCACAATCTCGCCCCGTCGGATATCGATCGGCAGCACCGCGGCGACATGGCTGGCGCGCAGCACATCCCGGGTCTGCTTCAGCGGCTCGTCGCCGTCACGGCTGATCGCAAGCTCGTAGCGCTCATAGGTCATGAAGCCGCGCCCGATCACGGTCGGCGCCGACAATTTTACCTCCGCAGCACGATCCGCAACCGCCGCTTTCCTTCTGTCCCGATCGGTCATGAGGCGATGGCGCCGTCGGGCGCGGTCTCCAGGCGGAACGCCGCCGCGAACAGCGCGCGGGTGTAATCGCTCTTCGGATTCTTGAACAACTCCGAGGCCGGGCCTTCCTCCACCACCTTGCCGTGACGCATCACGATCAGATGGCTGGCCAATGAGGCCACGACGCGCAGGTCGTGCGAGATGAACATGTAAGTGAGGTCGCGCTTGCGCTGCAACTCGCGCAGCAGATCGACCATCTGCGCCTGGAACAGCATGTCGAGCGCGCTGGTCGGTTCGTCCAGCACCACGAAGCTCGGCTCCAGCACCGCGGCGCGCGCGATACTGATGCGCTGGCGCTGGCCGCCGGAAAATTCGTGCGGGTAACGAAACCGCGTCTTGGGGTCGAGGCCGACATCGACCAGCGCCCTGACGACCCGCGCCTCGCGCTCTTCTTCCGACCATTGTGGCTGATGCACGCTGAGGCCTTCGGCGATGATGTCGCCGACCGACATGCGCGGGCTGAGCGCGCCGAACGGATCCTGGAACACGATCTGCATGTCGCGACGGATCGGCCGCATCGCCTTGAACTGCAGGCCCTGAATATCCTTGCCGAGGAACACGATCGGCCCCTGCGACGAGATCAGCCGCAGCAGCGCCAGTCCCAGCGTCGTCTTGCCGGAACCGGACTCGCCGACCACGCCGAGCGTCTCGCCCTTGCGCACGGCCAGCGTGACGCCGTCGACCGCCTTGATATGACCAACCGTCTTGCGCAGCAGGCCACGCTTGATCGGAAACCATACTTTCAGATCATCGGTCGACATCACCACTGGTTGATCCGGCCGCGGCGGCGCCGGATCGGGCTTCGGCTCTGCCGCCAGCAGCGCGCGGGTATAGGCATGTCGCGGCGAGGTGAAGACCTGTTCGACCGGTCCCTGCTCGACAATCTTGCCATTGTTCATGACGCAGACGACGTCGGCGATGCGGCGGACGATGCCGAGATCATGGGTAATGAACAGCAGGCTCATGCCGAGCCGGGCCCGGATGTCGGCCAGCAGCGCCAGAATCTGCGCCTGTACGGTGACGTCCAGCGCCGTGGTCGGCTCGTCCGCGATCAGCAAATCCGGCTCGTTGGCCAATGCCATCGCGATCATGACGCGCTGGCGCTGACCGCCAGACAATTGGTGCGGATAGGAGGCCAGCCGCGTTTCCGGCTCAGGGATGCCGACCTGCGTCAGTAATTCCAGGATTCGCGCCCGCGCCTTGGTGCCGCGCATGCCATTGTGCAGTTGCAGGATTTCGCCGATCTGCGCCCCGATGGTGTGCAGCGGGTTGAGCGAGGTCATCGGCTCCTGAAAAATGATCGAAATGTCGTTGCCGCGGATGCCGCGTATTTCCTGCTCCGACATGCCGAGCAATTCGTGGCCCTTGAAGCGGATATGGCCGGAGGGATGCGACGCCGTCGGATAGGGCAACAGCCGCAGGATCGACAACGCGCTGACCGACTTGCCGGAGCCAGACTCGCCAACGAGCGCTACGCACTCGCCGCGCCTGATCTCGAACGAGACATGATCGACGGCGATCGAGGTGCCGCTGCCATGGTGAAACGCCACCGAGAGATCGCGGACATCGAGCAGCGGCTGATTGATGGCGTCCATTAGATGCTTTCAGAGAGTTGGAGCCAATTGGGCTCGCCAGCAATAGCGCCTCCGAGGCGCTCGTCTTGTGTGAGGAAATGATCGCACTTAGCCAAACGTGCGGATGCGACATGGATGGCATCAGCAAGCTTGAGTCTTGATCTTCCCTGAATCTGCGCAGCGAAATTCAAAACGGAACGATCAATGGGAAGCATTTCCACGCTGCTAGCTTCAAACAGCTCCCGATATCTTTCGATAAGAACAGCGCCATCTAAAGCAATCGACTTCGCCAAAGCCTCAGCTATCGTGAGCTCTGATGTCACGGCG
>NZ_JANXTC010000382.1:0-22008 GCF_025356345.1 Tardiphaga sp. | reverse complement strand
GCCACCCATTCGGTGCAGCAGCCCGGCGGCAAGCGCACCTCGTCCGGCGGCGAGCGCGAATTCGTCCCGGGGCTGGCGCGCGCCGCGGTGGCCGTCGGCGTCGCCGGCGTGTTTATCGAGACCCATCCCGACCCCGACCATGCGCCTTCCGACGGTCCCAACATGGTGCCGTTGCGCGACTTCGAAGCCCTGATCCGCAATTTGATGGCGTTCGACGCGCTGGCCAAAGCCGGAACGCATTAATGCCGCGGCTGCGCGCCGACCCCGGCGCGCGCATGCCGCCGGTCCTGAACATCATCGCGCTGGCATCGTTCGCGGCGGCGTTGTCGATGCGGGCGCTCGACCCGGTGCTGCCGCATGTCGCCGACGAACTCAGTGTGACGATCGCCATCGCCGCCGGCCTGTCGTCGGCGCTGGCCTTCACCTTTGCCATTGTGCAGCCGGCGCTGGGCGCCGCCGCTGACCTGTTCGGCAAGGCGCGGCTGATGGTGGTCTGTCTGGTGCTGCTCGGCGTCGCCAATATTCTGGGTTCGCTGACCTCGTCCTACGAGTTGCTGCTGGTCACCCGGGTGCTCGCCGGCATCGGCGCCGGCGGGGTGTTTCCGGTGACGCTGAGCCTGACCGCCGATCTGGTCCCGCCGCTGAAACGGCAGGTCGCGATCAGCCGGGTGCTGGCCGGGTCAATGACCGGCAACCTGCTCGGGGCCACGGCCTCCGGCGTGATCGGCGATCTGTTCGGCTGGCGCGGCGTGCTGGCGGTACTCGGCGCGCTGGCGATCCTGGCCTCGGTGGCGATTGCGCTCGGCTTCAAGAATGCAAAACTGGCGAAGCCGCCGGGCAGAGTGGATCTCGCGGTGCTGCGCCATGGCTACCGCGCCATCTTCGCCAATCCCAATACCGCGATCTGCTACAGCGCGGTGTTCATCGAGGGCTGTTGCATCTTCGGCCTGTTTCCCTACCTCGCCTCGTTCCTGTTCGAGCGCGGCGTCACCAGCCTGTCGATCGCCGGTATGGTGCTGGCGTGTTTTGCGATCGGCGGGCTGTTCTATGCCGGCACCGTGTCGCGGATGCTGCCGCGGATCGGCGTCAACGGCATGATGATTTCCGGCGGCATCGTGATGGCGCTGCAACTTGCCATCGTCGGCTTCGGGCCGCCATGGCAGGCGCAGGCGGCGTGCCTGCTGTTGATGGGCTGGGGCTTCTACATGCTGCATGGTTCGCTGCAGATCTTCTCCAGCGAGCTGTCGCAGGAGGCCCGCGCCAGCGCGATGTCGCTGCACGCCTTCTGCTTCTTCATGGGGCAGAGCCTGGGCCCGGTGGCCTATGGTTTCGGGATGTCGCATCTCGGCAAGCTGCCGACGCTGCTCACCAGCGCGCTGATCATATTCGCGCTGGGCTTCGCCTGCGTGCGGCTGTTGAAGCCGACGAAGCCGGAGGATGCCGCCGTTCGGTGATCGGCGCGACGCATTGCGCGAAAGGCGCTTTGACGCATTTTATCAAAAATTGTATGATCGCAGCAACACGACTTTCAGCGTCGCGACCTTGGCGGGCTGACAGCTTGCCAGCACGTCGTCGTATGGGCGCAGGGCAGGAGACAGGCTTTGGACATTCGGTTTGCCTGGCTCAACGAGGAAGCGCGCATCGATGACGCCGCAAGGCTGTTCACCGACGAACTCCCGGTATCCTATATCTCGCATTCGGAATTGCAGTTCGGACGCGCCAGATCGCCGTCCGAATGGTTTCCGGATTTCAGCGCGTTCCTGCGCGCTGAAATCGCCGAGCGCGTGCCGAGCGATACGATTGCCGGGCAACGGATCGCATGCGGCTTTGTCGGGAACGATATCGTCGCGGTCGCCTTCGTCAGCTGGAATCTCGGTGTTCGAATTCCGTTCGCGGTGCTGGAAGATATCGTGATCGACAAGAACCAGCGCGGGCATCAGCTCGGGCAGCGATTTGTCGACTGGATCTTCGAGCAGGCCAGGGCGCAGGGCGTCCAACGTTTCTTCCTGGAGAGCGGCAAGGATAATCACGATGCCCATCATTTTTTCGAGCGTAACGGCTTTCACCAGGTGTCGGTGGTGATGATGAAGGAATTGAAGTAGCGGCCGCGGGGCCAGGTCCGCGGCCGCCGTGCCGGCTAGCCATGGCCCGCGACAAGGCAGAGGCCGTGGATCACCGCGAGATATCCATACAGCGCGGCACGCAGCAGATGGGTGTGGTGCCGCAGCGCTTCGGTGAGCTTGGACTCGATGAGGAAAAGGACGCTTTCGACGGCCGACGCGATGGCGAGAGAGAGATCAAGGAGACTGAGCATTTCATACCTCCGTAATGATCGTTGAACGTTTTTCCTTCTGCTGCGACTGCTCGGTGGACTTCGGTGGTTGGTTCCTCGAGCGATCCGCGGAACGAAGTCTGTCGGGATCCGCCGTTTGAATCCGCCTCTTGTGCCTCGTTCCAGCCGCTGTTCTCGCTGTTCCAGCTGTTCCAGCGGCTTGTCTCTCCGACCGACGCCGAGATCGATGGCGGGGGTGCCGATATGGAAAATCGCCGAAAGGAGTTTGCGAGATTGCTGGTCTGGCATCTCGAACGCGGCACCAACCCGCGCGGCAAACCCGATTTGCCGGTCGAAAAACGCGGGCCGTGGAGCGACCGGCAGTTTGCCGAAGCGATCATCGGCACCGGTACCGACGGGGGCAGCACAATTCGCAGAAGCGTTTCGCACTGGAGAAAAGGCCGCTCGCTCCCGGAGAAAAATTTACCGACGATCCAGCGCATCTTTTTCGGGATGCCGCCTGACCCCGCCTATGACCGGCTGCGGCAGGATTTTCAGGACGCCTATCTGCGGGCCCGCGACGAAGGCAAAGGACGCGGAGTGTATCACGACATGGACACGCGGCTGCAATTCGGACTGCCGATCCCGACGCTGGGAGACCTTAACAAGGTCTATGACTTCGACCTCGATGCCTATGGCGCGGTAGGCAGCATCGGTCGTGACCTGTTCAAGGAATGGTGGCTGGCCTATCCGGAGGGGTTTCTGTGCGCCTATGACGGGGCCGAGCCGGTCGCGGTGACCGGGCTGTTTCCGGTCACCGGGCAATGGGCCGGAGCCTTCGTCCGCCGGGAGGTGTCCGAGCACGATCTGCGGACACCGGTCATCGCGGCCTCTGCGGGACATTGCTGGTATTTTTCGGGGATCTCGTCATCGACCAGTCTGCAGGGACTTCACTCTGTGTTGCCCTGCATCATCGGCTTCACCTTGCTGCGCTGGCTGGAGAATGATTACGATCTGCCGAAGGACCAGCGGCTGCAGGTGGTGGCGGAGGCCGCCTCGCCGGAGGGCAAGCATCTGCTGCACAAGTACTTCGGGTTTCAGCTCGCCAGTCCCGCGATCTCGGAAGATCAGGCGGCGCGGTATCGCAAACAGATCACGATGCGCGAGATCGAGTCCGTGGTTCTGAAAAACCCCTTCCTGATGCGCTGCCGTGAACTGGCCAGGCGCTTGGGGAAGTAGACAAGGCTGGATCTCGTATCGTGCGCTCGCGGATGCGTCCGCTTCGCACGTGATGCGTTAAAGCTGAATCTGCACGACAACGCCGTCATTTCATCTTTAGTTGATCCCGCCTACGTCACCGGTCCCGGATTGAACAGCGCCAGCGAATTGTGGATGCCCCATTTGTCGGCCCAGGTCTTCTTGCGGCCGCTGGCGACGTCCAAAATCATGTGAAACAGCTCCCAGCCGACCTCCTCGATGCTGGCCTTGCCCGTCGCGATGGTGCCGGCATCGAGGTCGATCAGATCGTGCCAGCGCGCCGACAGGTCACTGCGGGTGGATACCTTGATCACCGGTGCCGCCGCCAGCCCATAGGGCGTGCCGCGCCCGGTAGTGAAGACGTGCAGGTTCATGCCGGACGCCAGCTGCAGCGTGCCGCAGATGAAATCGCTGGCCGGCGTCGCCGCGAAGATCAGGCCTTTTTCGCGAACGCGCTCGCCGGGCGACAGCACGCCGGAAATGGCCGACGTCCCGGACTTGATCACCGAACCCATTGCCTTCTCGACGATGTTGGACAGGCCGCCCTTCTTGTTGCCGGGCGTGGTATTGGCGCTGCGGTCGGCTTCGCCGTTCTGGAGATAACGATCGTACCAGTCCATCTCGCGGATCAGCGCATCGGCGACATCCTGGTTGACCGCGCGCGGCGTCAGCAGATGGATCGCGTCGCGGACTTCCGTGACTTCGGAGAACATCACGGTGGCGCCGGCGCGCACCAGCAGGTCGGCGGCGAAGCCGACGGCGGGATTGGCGGTGACGCCGGAGAACGCATCGCTGCCGCCGCATTGCGTGCCGATCACCAGGTCGGCCGCCGGGCAGGTCTCGCGGCGGCGCAGGTTCAGCGCCCGCAGCCGCTTGTCGGCCATGGCCACGATGCTGTCGACGATCTCTCCAAACCCGGTCAGGCTCTCGTCCTGCATGCGGATAATGTCGCTGTCATCGGCAGCGGAAGCCATGCCTTCCGGCAGCAGCAGTTCCGGCTGCAGCTTCTCGCAGCCGAGCCCGACGATCATGACCTCGCCGCCGAAATTCGGATTTTTGGCGAGATTTTGCAGCGTGCGGATCGGCACCGCGGCGCCGGGCGCATTGATGGCGACGCCGCAGCCATAGGCATGGGTGATCGCCATCACATCATCGACATTCGGATAGTTCGGCAGCAACTCGTCGCGGATCCGCCTGATGGCATATTCCACCGTACCGGCGACACATTGCACGGAGGTCGAGATCGCCAGGATGTTGCGGGTGCCGACCGAGCCGTCGGCGTTGCGATAGCCCTCGAACGTAAAACCTTCCAGCGGCTCAAGCGGATGCTGCGCACCGCGGGCGGCCGGCAGGTTGGTCAAGGAAGGTGCGTCCGGCATCAGCACCAGCGCTTCTCTGACCCAGCCACCCTTCGGGATCGCCGACACCGCATGGCCGATGGTTTCGCCGTAACGCAGGATCGGCGCGCCGGCGGCGATATCACTGAGTGCGACCTTGTGGCCCTGCGGGATCTGCTCGACCAGCGTCAGGCCGCAGGCGAAGCGCGCGCCCGGCCGCAAGCCGCCGGAATTGGCGACGATCGCGACATTGTCGTCATCGCGCATCGCGATGTAGAGCGGCGCGGTGGCTAGGGTTTCCTGAAGCATGATCTCTCCAAATTCTGTGTTTGGATGGGCCGAGCTGGGCTTTGGAATGATTGTACGATGTTGGGTACCGTGAAGTCTCGCGCGAGTTAAGTGCAAAACTCTTGGCTTGCGTTCCCGGACGCGGTGCACTGCGCCGCCACCTGGCGGCGTGGTGCGCCGCAGAGCCGGGGACGTCCCAAGCGCCTGAGCTTGATACGGTCCCGGTTCTGCGCGGCAGCACTTCGTGCTGCGGCGCGCCCGGGACAAGAGGCCGTAGCTAGCCGCGCCCGCGATAGGGCGCGACGCCCTGTTCGGGGATCCACATGCCCTTCGGTAGCTTGCCGGTCTGCCAGAACACGTCGATCGGAATGCCGCCGCGCGGGTACCAGTAGCCGCCGATGCGCAGCCATTTCGGCTTGATCTCGGCGACGATGCGCTTGCCGATCGAGACGGTGCAATCCTCGTGAAAGGCGCCATGGTTGCGGAAGCTGGCAACGTAGAGTTTGAGCGATTTCGATTCCACCAGCCACTGGTCCGGCACGTAATCGATCACCAGATGGGCGAAATCCGGCTGTCCGGTGACCGGGCACAGCGAGGTGAATTCCGGCGCCGTGAAGCGCGCCAGGTAATTGGTGTCGGCCTGCGGATTGGGCACCCGGTCGAGCCTGGCCTGTTCCGGCGTGAGCGGCCACACCACTTCATGGCCGAGCTGCAGGCCCGAGGGGTCGAGTTTGGCCGTGGGCTGGGCCATTTTGCTGGCTTTGGGCGTCTTGGTGGGGGATTTGGACATCAGGGTCTCCGTTGGCGGGGTTATTAGCCAATCCGGTGGCTGCCGTCACCTTGCCTGGCCTTTGCCAGCCGGAAACCTTGCTGTAGAAGCGGCGCCAGCACCCTATCCCACCCGCCAAAGAGGCTCCCATGACCGCCATCGTCGACATTATCGCCCGCGAAATCCTCGACAGCCGCGGCAATCCGACCGTCGAAGTCGATGTCATCCTGGAAGACGGGTCGATGGGCCGCGCGGCGGTGCCGTCCGGCGCCTCGACCGGCGCCCATGAGGCCGTCGAGCTGCGCGATGGCGACAAGGCCCGCTATCTCGGCAAGGGCGTTCTCCAGGCGGTCGATGCCGTCAACGGCGAAATCTTCGACGCGATCGGCGGCATGGACGCCGAGCAGCAGGTCCAGATCGACGAGATCATGATCGGTCTCGACGGCACCGCCAACAAGAGCCGGCTCGGCGCCAACGCCATTCTGGGCGTGTCGCTGGCGGTCGCCAAGGCGGCGGCGAATTCCTTCGACATGCCGCTGTACCGCTATGTCGGCGGCACCTCGGCGCGCACCTTGCCGGTGCCGATGATGAACATCATCAATGGCGGCATGCATGCCGACAACCCGATCGACTTCCAGGAATTCATGATCATGCCGGTCGGGGCGTCGTCCTTCGCCGAGGCGCTGCGCTGCGGTGCCGAGATTTTTCACACCCTGAAGAGCGAACTGAAGAAGGCCGGTCACAACACCAATGTCGGCGACGAGGGCGGCTTCGCGCCGAACCTGAAATCGGCCGACGAGGCGCTCGACTTCGTGATGGCCGCCATCAACAAGGCCGGCTACAGCGCCGGCAAGGATGTCATGCTGGCGCTGGACTGCGCCGCCACCGAATTCTTCAAGGACGGCGCCTATGTCTATGGCGGCGAGAACAAGACCCGCAGCGGTTCGGAGCAGGCGAAATATCTGGCCGACCTGGCATCGCGCTACCCGATCGTTTCGATCGAGGATGGCATGAGCGAAGACGACATGGACGGCTGGAAAGAGCTCACCGATCTGGTCGGCAAGAAGTGCCAGCTGGTCGGCGACGATCTGTTCGTCACCAACGTCACGCGGCTTGCCGACGGCATCAGGAACGGCCGCGCCAATTCCATCCTGATCAAGGTCAACCAGATCGGCACCCTGACCGAAACCCTCAGCGCCATCGAGATGGCCTACAAGGCCGGCTACACCGCGGTGATGTCGCATCGCTCCGGCGAGACCGAGGACTACACCATCGCCGACCTCGCGGTGGCCAGCAATTGCGGGCAGATCAAGACAGGCTCGCTGTCGCGCTCCGATCGCATCGCCAAATACAATCAGTTATTGCGGATCGAGCAGGAACTCGGCACCCAGGCGAAATATGCCGGCCGCGCCGCGCTGAAGGCGCTGGCGTAAACACGAGCGGTGAACGTGTGATCATCACGCGTTCGCCACTCGACGATCATCATCGACAGCTCTTGTCGCCGTAGCGCCTGCGAGTTCCCTCGGCGGAACTCGCAGGCGTTTTCGCGCGCACTTGTTCTGAACGAACCTTGGTCTCTTAACAAACACGTTACGGCCCCACGCTATCCATCACACCAAGATGGAGAGCATCGATGGCTGGGATTTTTCAGGTCCAGGGTTTTGGCGCGTTGTCCGAATACAACGGACAATTCTCGACCGCGAGCGCGGCGCAGTCATTTCAGACTCTCGCTTCGCTGGGCTCGAATTCGGTGGCGCTGACGGTGCGCATCTGGACCGACAACAAGACCGGCAGCACCGTCATGGCCCACCCCGCCAAGACTGAAAGCGATGCCAGCCTGCTGAGCGGTTTTGCCGCCGCGCACGCGGCGGGTCTTTCGGTGCTGTTCAAGCCGGGCATCACCGGCCTCGACAGCACGATTTCGAGCAGCCTGACCCCGGCCGATGTCAACGCCTTCTTCGCCTCCTACACCGCGGAGATCGTGCATCTCGCCACGATCGCGCAGCAGGGCGGCGTCGAGACCTTCGCCATCGGCAACGAGATGAGCAAGCTCAGCGGCGCGCTCTATCTCGGCCAGTGGACCGACATGATTGCCCAGGTGCGCGCCGTCTATCATGGCGAGCTGACCTATGCCGCCGCGACCGACGAGGCCTCGCATGTCAGCTTCTGGAGCCAGCTCGACACGATCGGCGTCAACACCTATCCGCCGCTGACGGCCAGCACGACGCCGACCGTCGCCGACATGGTGCAGGCCTGGAACGAGGTTCCCACCAATACCTATTACGCCAACGTGTTCAACTATCTGTCGCCGGTCGACTTCCTGCATTCGCTGTCGGAGCGCTATGACAGGCCGGTGCTGATCACCGAGGTCGGCTACCGCAGCATCGACGGCTCGGCGATCAGGCCGGGCTCCGCCAGTGGCACCGTGATCGACACCGCCGAGCAGGCCGACGCCTTCAATGCGTTCTTCCAGGTCTGGACCGCCGAAGGCGGCAGCTGGATGAAGGGCGTCGAGCTGTGGCAGTGGGACCTCAACAACAAGTACAATGCCGCCGGTTACTCGGTGATGGGCAAGCCGGCCGAGGCCATCGTCTCGCAGTATTTTCACGGCGGCGGCGCGGTGCCCGATCTGGTCGTCGCCGGCTCCTCGATCGCCGACAGCATCGATATCGGTCGCGGCAATGACACCATCCATGGCGGGCTCGGGGATGATGTGATCCGCGGCGGTGCCGGCAATGATATCATCGTCGGCGGTCCCGATACCCTCGCCAGCCTCGTCACCACCACGCTGACCATCACCGGCTATGGCTCGGTGGTCGGCGGCGTCGGCGCTATCGCGCAGGTGCTGGTCAATGGCGTGGTGGTGTCCGGACTGATGCAATTCAAGCCGGCGACCGACCCATCCGGCTACCAGACCTTCACCGTTACTTTCAACAACCCCGCGCAGATCGACAGCGTCGCCATCGAGCTGACGAATTCGGTGTCCGGCCGCGCGCTGCACATCAAGGATTTCGAGATCAACGGCGTCGCTTTGACGCCGGCGCAGGCCACCAATGCCAGTTCGCCCGGCTCGTTCGATCTTTATGTGCGCACCATCCATTTCAACACCACCGCGCACCAGGACTGGTTCGTGGGCGCGGCGACCGACGATGACGTGATCACCGGCGGCGGCGGCAACGACACCATCGATGGTGGCGCCGGCACCGATACCGCGGTGTTCTCCGGCAATGTCACCGACTACAATATCAGCTTCAATGGCCGCACGATGGTGGTCACCGACCGGGTGTCCGGCCGCGACGGCAGCGACAGCATCACCAATGTCGAGTTGCTGAAGTTTGCCAATGCGCAGCTCGGCGCCGACCAGATCATTCCGGCCGCCAGCACGCCGGCGGCCGGCGATTTCTACCGCATTCAGTCGGTCGACGGCGCCGGCAACGTCACCGCTGAATCGGTCAACCATGCCGACGGTACCCGTGATGTCTATACCACCACGGTCGTCGGCCAGGGTATCCAGGCCGGCGCCGTCGCCGCCCACAGCTACATCTCGCAGCATGTCAGCATCGATACCACCGGTCACACCACGCTGATCGAGCGCTTCGCCGCGGACGGCGGGGTCGCCTTCCGTCAGGTCCTGAGCGGTGATGGTTCGGTCAACCAGTTCGAGTACGACGCCGGCGGGCACCTGACCCGCTTTTCGACCGCGCACCCGGATGGCTCGCTGCATCAGGCGACGTTCAATGCCACCTTCTATCAGACCAGCGAGATGACGCGTTACGCCGATGGATCGCGTGATATCACCGACTACCAATTGGTAGGCCGGGCCTATACGACCTTGCATACGCTGACCGATAGCACCGGCCACAGCATGCTGAGCGAAGGCTTTCGCGCCGACGGCTCGATGGTCATGCGGCAGACCGTGGACGCGGCCGGCGTTCGGCTGCTCGACCAATATGACAGCCACGGTCACCTGATCCAGCAGACATTGATGCAGCCCGATGGCGCCTACACACAGTCAGCCTTTGCCGCCAACGGCGATCTCGCCAGCCTGACCGATCGCCATGCGGATGGCTCGCGCAGCATCGATAGCTATGACATCACCGGCAAGGCCTACACCTCCGAGCATGTGGAGCGCGATGCCGCCGGCGTCACGGTGCTGCTGGAGGGGTTTCACGCCGACGGCACGCTGGCCGTGAAGCAGGTCATCGACGCCGGCGGCATCAGGACACTCGGGCAGTATGACAGCGCCGGCCATCTCAGCCAGCAGACGGTGATGCAGAAGGATGGCTCGTTCGTGCAGTCGACCTATGCGGCCGACGGCACCTTGACCAGCGACATCGCGCGTCACGTCGATGGCACGCGCGACGTCGACACATTCGGTATCACCGGGCAGTCCTATTCGGCCCGCCATGACGATCTCAGCGCGACCGGAGCGCGGCTGTCGACGGTGTATGACAACATCGACGGCAGCCATACCATGACCGCCTATGCGGCGGGCGTGACGCTGACGTCGACCGCGGCCAGGGACATCATGAACAGCGCCGGCGGCGACACGTTCGTGTTCAACACGATCGGCGGCCACGACGTCATCAACCATTTCAGGGTCGGGGAGGGCGCCGCCCATGACACCATCGAGATCTCGACGTCGGTCGCGGTCGACCTGGCGCATCTTTCGGTGCAAGTGGTCGGGCACGACACGCTGATCGATTTCGGCCACGATGCCTCGATCACGCTGGTCGGCGTGGTGACCCCGCTGACGTCGCATGACGTATTGTTTGTCTGAGCCGAACAGGCCGCGTGGCTGCGGCAGGATTGTCCCGGATCGCCCATGCATGACGCCGCCCGAAGGCGGCGCATGGCAGGGTATCGGTGACGCGAGTGAGGCGGACTGGATCCGGCCTACTGCGCCGGCGCGGCGGAAACCTGGGCATTGGCCGGGCCGGCCAGCGTGGCCGGCTTCTTCGGTGCGCGGCGGCGAACGCCGCCGCCGGTGACGGCTAGCACGCGCGCAATGGTCTGGCGGTGCAGGCTGTCATCCTTGTCGATCGAGAAATGGTTGGTGGTGGCGTTCTCGTTGACGTTGGCGAGCTTGCCGGTGAAGCGCTTGTCGGCGGCGACGGCGGAGCCCCAGCCGGCCGGCACGTAATAGTTCACGATCTGCTTCACATTCGGCGGCACCGGATCGGGGCTGACCGGATCGAAATTGACGATCAGCGCGACCGGCACGTTGCTCTCGTTCAGCCTGCGCGCGATCGAGATCGTGGCATCAGCGCCGGCGGAATGACCCATCAGGATGATCGGCGCCTTGTCGCCGGAACGGTAGTTGACGATCATGTCATCGGCCAGGCTGCGCCAGGCGGTATGGTTGTGGACGGTGGAGGTGACGCCGACCGCCTCGATCTTGTAGGCCAGCTGGTCCATTCCGAGCGAGAACACGTTGAGGATGCCGCGCAGCAGATAGACGTGGCCCGGTTGCTTGCCGGCCGCGGCCTCCACTGGACTGGTACCCGCGAGCGCCGCGCCGAACAACGCGACCACCATCAGCAGGATGCCGGCAAACGACGTTCGCGACGGCCGCTTCGCATTCAAAGAAATCGACGACATCAGAACCTTCTCTCTCGGTATTTCCGCGACATCTTCAGACATAAAGCCCTTTCGTCAATCATCCGCGCCATGGAATCCCCTTATTGTGATGGATGGAGCCACGAAACCGCCATGGTGTGACCCGAGGGCGACAAAAACTCCTGAAATCCCCATGGATTTGAGCCTGCCCGGTTGTGGCGGTCGGCGAATTTGCTATGAACCGGGATGCCCATTCGACGCTTGGACACGAGAGCTTACCGACCATGATCGCGCGGCGACATGTCTTCCACATCGGCGGCTACGATCCGATTACGCCGGACACGCAGCTGGCGCGATTCCGGCGGTCACTGTCGAGCTTCCAGACGACGTGGAACGTGTCGGCGGCCGCGCCGGGACCAGCCCGCTCGAACGAGGTGAGCGCGTCAT
Organism: Tardiphaga sp.; assembly: GCF_025356345.1. Lineage (GTDB taxonomy): Bacteria > Pseudomonadota > Alphaproteobacteria > Rhizobiales > Xanthobacteraceae > Tardiphaga. Next base: position 10,079 of record NZ_JANXTC010000382.1, on the reverse strand, counting down.
GGTCGGCGGCGACGTCCGGTCCGAACTGGAATACCGAGACCTCCTACGAGATGCTGCGCTGGGACGATCTGATCCTGCGGGATCATTCCCGCGGCATGTGGTCCCGGCTGGGGGCGTCGATGGTCACGCTCGGCGACTGGATCGTGACCGGCACCCTGTTCCGCTTCATGCGGTCGAGCTGGAAATATGCCGGCTTCTTCCTGTTTCCCTACCTATGGGTCGCGGCGTTTGCGCTGTGCGGCGCCGGGGCAGGCTTCGTGCTGGCGTGGCTGGCGGGGTTGCACGGCGTCGCCGCCTTCGCGTTCGGCGCAATGGTCGCGGTGGCGGTGTTCGTCGCGCTGCTGCGCTGGCTTGGCTGGAAGAAACCGATCAACCATGTGTTCGACGACTGGATTTTTTCGCGGCAGTTCGTCTACGGCCAGCGGCCGCTGATGGACGCCCGTGTCGATGAATTCGCCAGGGCGATCGTGGCCCGGGCACAGGCCGCGGATGTCGAGGAGATCGTCATTGTCGGCCACTGCCTCGGCGCCGCGCTGGTAATGGAATCGATGGCCCGAGCCCTCAAGCTCGATCCCGACCTGACCCGGCATGGCCCGACCATCTGTGTGCTGACCGTGGGGGCGACGATCCCGAAATTCGCGCTGCATCCGGCCGGCACCAGCGTTCGCGCCGCGACCCGGGCCGTGGCCGGCGAGACCGCGATTCGCTGGGCTGAATTTCATGCCCGCGACGACGCCATCAGCTTCTACCGCTTCGATCCGGTGACCCTGAAGCGGGTCGGTCACGAGCGCGGCGACGGCCGGCCGAATATCCGCCGCGTCCAGATGCACACCATGATGAGCCCAGCCTCGTTCAAACGGCATCGCTTCAATTTCATGCGGTTGCACTATCAGATGGTGATGGGCAACGAGCAGCGTGCGCAGTATGACTACTGCATGGTGATCTGTGGTCCGCTGCCGTTCGACGAGATCACGGCGCCCGGTGGCGGTGTCGGCCGTTTCGGGCCGGATGGATCGCTGCTGACTTCATCGGCCTTGGCCGTGTCGAAACCGGCGGAGCCGCCGCTGGGGGCGTCCGTCCATGCCGCATGATGGCCTGAACGGATCACAATGACCGCGTCCCTTGTTGGAAAATATGTCTGGGCCGTCGGCGTCATCGCGTGGTTCGTGATCCGCTATCCCTATGCCCGCAAGGCACGCCGCACCGCGACCGTTCGCAGCCATGGCTGGAGCCGCGAACGCATCCTGCTGGCCGTGGCAGGGCTCGGTCTGTTCGTAATCCCCGTGCTGTGGCTGGCCAGCGGCTGGCCCGCCGCGCTGAACTACGATCTCAATTATGCCGCCGTGACCGTCGGCGCCGCGCTTTATGGGCTGTCGCTGTGGCTGTTTCGCCGCTCGCACAAGGATCTCGGCCGGCAATGGTCCGCCAGCCTCGAAATCCGCGAGAGCCACCAGATCGTGCGGGCAGGGGTGTATCGCCTGATACGCCACCCGATGTATGCCTCGTTCTGGCTGTGGGCGCTGGCGCAGGCCTTCCTGCTGCCGAACGCGATGGCCGCGCTCAGCGGGCTGGTGGCGATCGCGATCCTGTTCTTCACCCGGATCGACTTCGAGGAGCGTATGCTCACCGAGGCGTTCGGCGACGACTACCGCGCCTATATGCGCGAGACCAAACGCATCATCCCCGGCATCTACTGACGCCGGTTCAAGCGACAAGCACCGCAACAACGGAGATTTCCAATGGGCGTCGAAGGCACCACCGGGCTGCAACTGCGTTCGCTGATCACCGCGTCAGGCGAACTCGAACTGTCGCTGGCCACGGTCGAGATCGCCGAGCCGGGTCCGGATGAGGTTGTCGTTCGCATCGAAGGCTCGCCGATCAATCCTTCCGACCTCGGCCTGCTGATCGGCGCTGCCGATCCGGCCACGGCGAAGGTTTCGGGCACCCCGGACGCCCCGGTGGTGAAGGCCAGCGTTCCGCCGGCGGCGATGAAGGCGATGGCCGGTCGGCTCGATGAATCGATGCCGGTCGGCAATGAAGGCGCCGGAATCGTGATCAGGGCGGGTTCGTCGGCCGAAGCGCAGGCGCTGCTCGGCAAGATGGTCGCGATGATCGGTGGCGCGATGTATGCGCAGTACCGCACCATGAAGGTGAAGGAGTGCCTGCCGCTGCCGGACGGCACCACGGCCGCGGAGGGCGCGTCGTGCTTCGTCAACCCGCTGACCTCGCTCGGCATGGTCGAGACCATGCGCCGCGAGGGCCATACCGCGCTGGTGCACACGGCCGCCGCCTCGAATCTCGGCCAGATGCTGAACCGGATCTGCCTCAAGGACGGCATCGATCTCGTTAACATCGTGCGCAGCGCGGAGCAGGAGAAGCTGCTGCGCGATCTCGGCGCCAAATATGTCTGCAATTCGACCTCGCCGAGCTTCATGGACGACCTCACCGCGGCGCTGGTGACCACCGGCGCGACGCTCGGCTTCGACGCCACCGGCGGCGGCAGATTGCAGGGCCAGATCCTGACGGCGATGGAAGCCGCGGCGGTGAAGACCATGAAGGTCTATAGCCGTTACGGCTCGACCACCCACAAGCAGCTCTACGTCTATGGCCGTCTCGAATCGAAGCCGATCGAGTTCTCGCCGACCTTCGGCATGGCCTGGGGCATGGGCGGCTGGCTGCTGTTTCCGTTCCTGCAGAAGATCGGTCAGGCCGACGCGCAGCGGCTGCGCCAGCGCGTGGCCGACGAGCTGAAGACCACCTTCGCCAGCCACTACACCAAGGTGGTGTCGCTGCGGGAAGTGCTGCGGCTCGATAATCTGAAGGCCTATGCCAAGCGCGCTACGGGCGAGAAATTCCTGATCAATCCGAACAAGCCGGGATGACCGCGCTCGATCAAGTCGCGGCCGCCGTCGTTCCGGTTGGCTCCCGCACCTTGCTGCGCCACCGGCCGTTTCTGTTCTACGTCTGGTCGCGCTGCTTTTCGCGGTTCTCGTCGCAGATCGCCGCGGTGGCGGTGGGCTGGCAGGTCTATGACATGACCGGCAGCGCGTTCCAGCTCGGCATGGTCGGGCTGGTCCAGTTCCTGCCGATGCTGCTGCTGGTGTTTGCCGGCGGCCACGCCGCCGACCGTTATGATCGGCGCAGCGTGGTGCGGATCTGCCAGGTCGCGCAGGGGCTGATTGCCGCCTATCTCGCCTGGGGTAGCTATGGCGGCTGGATCACGGTGACCGATATCTTCGTCGCGGTGGCGCTGTTCGGCGCCGCCACCGCGTTCGAAAGCCCGGCGATTTCTGCGCTGTTGCCCGGCGTGGTGCCCGACGGCACGCTGCAAAAGGCCACCGCGCTGACCACCGGCACCGGGCAATTGGCGATGATCTGCGGCCCGGCGCTGGGCGGTATCGCCTATGCGATCTCGACCGGCTTGCCCTATGCGCTGATGACCGGTTTCTGGGTGATCGGCGGCCTGCTGAGCAGCGCGATCAAGCTCGAACGTGCCATCGTAGCCCGGGAGCCGCCGAGCTTCCGCGCTCTGTTTGCCGGCGTCGGCTTCGTGCGCCGCAATCCGGCGATTCTCGGCACCATCTCGCTCGATCTGTTCGCGGTGCTGCTTGGCGGCGCCACCGCGCTGCTGCCGATCTATGCCCGTGACATCCTGCAGACCGGCCCCTGGGGTCTCGGCATCCTGCGCGCGGCGCCGGCGGTCGGCGCCTTGCTGATGACGGTGCTGCTGGCACGCTATTCCATCAAGCGCCGCGTCGGCATGCGCATGTTCCAGGCGGTGATCGTGTTCGGAATCGCCACCGCGGTATTCGCGGTGTCGGAGCTGGTGTGGCTGTCGTTGATCGCTTTGTTGATCATGGGCGCCGCCGATACGGTCAGCGTGGTGATCCGGGTGTCGCTGGTCCAGCTCGCCACGCCCGACGACATGCGCGGCCGCGTCGGCGCGGTCAACTTCCTGTTCATCAACGCCTCCAATCAGCTTGGCCAGTTTGAAAGCGGCGTCACCGCGGCGCTGTTCGGTACCATGCCGGCGGCGCTGATCGGCGGCTTGGGCACTGTCGCGGTGGCGCTGCTATGGATGAAGCTGTTTCCGACCTTGCGGAACGTCGAAAGGCTTGAATAGGCGGCCACCTTTATTTCAAAACAGGTCTGAAAGTGTTTTGAAACCATCTTCAAGTAGGTTTCGAAAGCTTTACCGTTCCGATGTGGTCGGTAGGTATTAAAGTCCGAAAGGACCATGCATGCTGGGTTTTTTGTTCGGCTTCAACGCACGGCTGCGGCGGTTGATCTATGTTCTGGCGAGCCTCGTGTTGGTCGGCGTCATGGCGGCACTCTGTTACGGCATCTCCAGCTATGTGTTCCGGCACACCAACCGGGTTGTCGAGTTTTCCTTTGAGCAGGCGACGGCACCCGCGCTGGCTGCCGCGGCGTTTTTCATGTGGGTGATCTTCACCCTTCAATCGATGAGGATTCGCGATATCGGGTGGGACCCGGTCTGCGTGATCCCGCTATGGGCAACCGTTCTGATCATCGATCATGTGGTCGCCGGAAAAATGCCGGGCCTGGCCATTACGGAGCAGCATCAGACAACGGTCATTGGTGTCGTGGTCAATGTGGGCCTGGTGCTGGTGCTGGGTCTGTGGCCGAGCGGGGAGCAGGGCGTAACCACCGGGGCGTCCGCGGATTTTCATGACGACGCCAACAGGATCGTGTCCGGTTCGGCCCCGGCGAGCCGCCTCGCCCATGTGATGGGGCAGGCTTCGTCGCACCGCAAATACTAAGCTGAGCGTAGAAGCCGTATCGCGACGCGCCGTCAACGGATGATCGATGCTCGTGCGCCGCGTTGCGGGTGACGGGGAGGATGTGTCGGTCGACACGATTGCATCGGGCGCGACGCGTCGCGTTGCCTAATTCATGCACTTGCATCTTGTTGCGGGATATCCGACATCTGGGCGACACACCGCGTGCGCCCAGCCGCTTCACCCGAGGATCATCCCATGACTACCCATACCGTTGCCGTCATTGTCGGCAGCCTCCGTAAACACTCGTTCTCGCTCCGCATCGCGCAGGCTTTTGCCAAATTGGCGCCGGCGTCGCTGAAGCTGAACATCGTCACGCTGGAAGGCCTGTCCTTTTTCAACCAGGACCTCGAAGCCACCCCACCGGCCGACTGGGTCAAGTTTCGCGAATCTATCCAGGCATCGGACGCGGTGATCTTCGTCAGCCCGGAATATAACCGTGCGACCTCGGGCGTGCTGAAGAACGCCATCGATGTCGGCTCGCGCCCCTATGGCAAGAGCTCGTTCCTCGGCAAGCCGACCGGCATCGTCGTTTCGTCGCCCGGTCCGCAGGGCGGCGTCAGCGCGGCGATGGACCTGAAGCGGATCCTGCCGGGCATCGCCGGCCCTGTCCTGCAGCAGCCGGAAATTTACCTGAACGCCGTCGGGGATGCGTTCGACGAGAACGGCGAGATTATCAAGGAAGCTATCCGTCCGGTGCTGCAGGCCTATATCGACGCCTTTGCCGCCTGGGTCGAAAAGCAGAAGAAATAGGCTTCGAATCGTCGCCGTGGCCCGGTTGTTAGGCTTGCCTTAACCGGGCCATCGCATGTTTCGACCATGGTCAGGCATACAAGGCTCAAATCGTTGCTCACCGGGCTCGTGCTCTATGCGCTGGCAGCCCTGATGATCGGCTATTTCGGCGTCAACGCCTACACCGGCAAATATGGCCTCAATGCCCGCCAAGAGCTGGACCAGGAGATCATCGCGCTGACGTCCGAACTGGTGCGCCTGAAGAAGGAGCGCGCCGAGGGCGAACAGCGGGTCTCCTCGCTGCGCTCCAGCGGCGTCGATCCCGACATGCTGGACGAGCGCGTGCGCTATCAACTCGACTACGCCAACCCGCGCGACCTCGTCAAAGTCATCAAGCCGAACTGAGCGTCGGCGGCGTCGCCTTCGGGGCTGCGAACGCAGCCGTCTCGCAGCGCCGCCCTCGGCTATTCATGCGCCGAAGCCGCCGTCGATGCTGTGCATCGCGCCGGTAATGCCACCGGCATGCGGGCCGGCCAGATAAAGTACCAGCTTTGCTACGCCCTCCGCGGTGCCGTGCCGCTTGATCGCCATCACGCTGTGCATCAATTCTGCGTCCGGCCCCTCGGCCGGATTCATGTCGGTGTCGGTCGGACCCGGTTGCACGATATTGACGGTGATGCCGCGCGATCCGAAATCGCGGGCGAGGCCGCGTGCCATGCCCTGCAGGGCTGATTTGCTCATCGAATAGGCCGCGAGCCCGGGGAACGGCGTCCGGTCGCCGTTCACCGAACCGATCACCAGGATCCGGCCGCCGTCCGGCATCGTTCGCGCCGCCTCGACGGCGGCGTGATAGGGCCCGCGTATATTGACGTCGATCAGGCGATCCACGGCGTCGGGATCGATCGTCAGAGGGTCGCCACCGACCAGCACGCCGGCATTATATACGAGCACGTCGAGCGGCCCGGCCGCGCGGATCGCCGCGATGATGCTGGCGCGGTCCGCCGCGTCGGATTGGACCGCCACGGCCCCGGTTGAGGCCGCCAGCGCGTCCGCTGCCGGCTTTGATCCGGCATAGGTAAAGAGTACCGCCGCGCCGGCATCGGCGAATCCCGACACGATCGCGGCGCCGATGCCGCGGCTGCCGCCGAACACCATGACCTTCTTGCTGGTAAATTCGCTCATCGGATCATTCCTTGTTGTTTGTTAGTGATCGCTATAAATGTGGATAAAGAAAAAACCAAGGGCCTTTTGTAAGTGATCACTAAACTATTACCGCAACGGGGGCGGCCGAGGGGGTTCGACACCGAGACCGCGCTCGATACCGGCCAACGCCTGTTCCACGCGCGCGGCTATGAAGCGGTGGGACTCGCCGCGCTGACCTCGGCGCTCGGCATCAAGCCGACCAGCTTCTACCGGACCTTCGGCAGCAAGGCCGGCTACTTCGCGCGCATCCTCGAACGCTATTCGCAGTCCGTGCTGGCGCTCGAAGGCATCCTGCGTCCCGGGCGGCCGCCCGCGGAAGCGCTTGCCGATCTGCTGGAGCGCGCGGCGCTAACTTACGCGTGCGACCCGCAACTGCGCGGCTGCCTCGTGCTGGAAGCCGCGCGCGGTGGCGACGACGACGAGAGCACCAATCTCGCCCGTCGCTCGGCGCAACATAAGCGTAGTCACATCCGCGTCTTCGTGGCGCTGTCGAACCCGGACGCGGCCGATGCCATGACCGATTACGTCGCCAGCACGATGTCCGGATTATCCGCCAGCGCACGCGAAGGCATGAGCGAGGATCGCCTGGTTGTGGTCGCTCGCGCGGCGGCCGCCGCGCTGCCGATTCTGCTGATCGAAAACAGCCCGCTTGGGCGACAGCCGAACGCGAATGAGACACGCGATATCGCTGCCATTGCGCGGGGCTGAAACACACCGCTGCATTCATTCCGCATATTACAAAACGCCTGCCATTCGCTTGCGAAAGTTGCGCGTATTGCACTGCGATAAAAGGCTTTTCGTGGCAGCGGCCGTCAGCCGCGACGCCCAGTCCCTTTCACACCGCGGAATGATGGAGTACAGAAAGCCATTGTCTCTCGCATCCGGAATTCTAATGGCCGCACCGAAGAAAAGCGTCGCTCCCGCAGGGCAGGCAACGGGCAATGGCGCAAGCCTGCCAGTGCCGCCGGAATTCAACCGCGAACAGGAGCTGCGCGCGCTGCACGACATGCTGCTGATCCGGCGCTTCGAGGAGAAGGCCGGCCAGCTCTACGGCATGGGCGCGATCGGCGGTTTCTGCCATCTTTATATCGGTCAGGAAGCCATCGTCGTCGGCATGCAGATGGCGTTGAAGCTGGGGGATCAGGTGATCACCGGCTACCGCGACCACGGCCACATGCTGGCCTGCGGCATGGACGCCAAGGGCGTGATGGCCGAGCTGACCGGACGCCAGGGCGGCTATTCCAAGGGCAAGGGCGGCTCCATGCACATGTTCAGCAAGGAGAAGAATTTCTACGGCGGCCACGGCATCGTCGGCGCCCAGGTGTCGCTCGGCACCGGCCTGGCTTTCGCCAACCGCTACCGCGGCAATGATTTCGTCAGCCTGGCCTATTTCGGCGATGGTGCGTCGAACCAGGGCCAGGTCTATGAGAGCTTCAACATGGCGGAGCTGTGGAAGCTGCCTGTGATCTACATCATCGAGAACAACCGCTATGCGATGGGCACCTCGGTCACGCGCTCCTCGGCGCAGACCGACTTTTCCAAGCGTGGCGTGTCGTTCAACATTCCCGGCGAGCAGGTCGACGGCATGGACGTCCGCGCCGTCAAGGCCGCCGGCGACAAGGCCGTGGCCTATTGCCGCGAAGGCAAGGGGCCGTACATCCTCGAGATGCAGACCTATCGCTACCGCGGTCACTCGATGTCCGATCCCGCCAAATACCGCACCCGTGAGGAAGTCGACAAAGTCCGCCACGACCAGGATCCGATCGAGCAGGTGCGTAACCGCCTGCTGGCCGAAAAAGTCACCGAGCAGGAGCTGAAGGCGATCGACGCGGAGGTTCGCGACGTGGTCAATGCTGCCGCCGAATTCGCGCAGCACGATCCCGAGCCGGATGCTTCCGAATTGTACACCGACGTCTACCGCTGAGCGCGCGGCCGAACGATTGATCTGGAGTTATGATGCCCATTCAAGTGCTGATGCCCGCGCTGTCCCCAACCATGGAGAAGGGCAACCTCTCCAAATGGCTGAAGAAGGAAGGCGACGTCATCAAGTCCGGCGACGTGATTGCCGAGATCGAGACCGATAAGGCGACCATGGAAGTGGAAGCGACCGACGAAGGCATTCTCGGCAAGATCCTGGTGCCCGAGGGCACCAATGACGTCGCCGTGAATACGCCGATCGCCACCATCCTGGCCGAAGGCGAGGATGCCAACGCCGCCGCTTCGCCGGCGAAGCAGGACAAGCCCGTGGAATCCGCGGCCCCGGCCGCCGATGCCAAATCCGCGCCGGCGCCCCGGGAAGAGCCCGCCGCTGCGCAGGCCGCTCCGGTTGCCCCGGTCTCGGCGATCGAGCCGGATCCGGAAATTCCGGAGGGCACCGAGATGGTCACCATGACCATCCGCGAAGCGCTGCGCGACGCCATGGCCGAAGAGATGCGTCGCGACGAAGACGTCTTCATCATGGGCGAGGAAGTCGCGGAATATCAGGGCGCCTACAAGGTGACCCAGGGCCTGCTGCAGGAATTCGGCGCCCGCCGCGTCATCGACACCCCGATCACCGAACACGGCTTTGCCGGCGTCGGCGTTGGCGCGGCGATGTCCGGGCTGAAGCCGATCGTCGAATTCATGACCTTCAACTTCGCGATGCAGGCGATCGACCAGATCATCAACTCCGCCGCCAAGACGCTGTACATGTCCGGTGGCCAGATGACCGCCCAGATCGTGTTCCGCGGCCCCAACGGCGCCGCCGCCCGCGTCGGCGCGCAGCACAGCCAGGACTATTCGGCCTGGTACTCGCAGATTCCCGGCCTCAAGGTCGTGGCACCGCACACCGCCGCCGACTTCAAGGGCCTGCTGAAGGCGGCGATCCGCGACAAGAACCCCGTCGTGTTCCTCGAAAATGAAATGCTCTACGGCCACACCGGCGAAGTGCCGAAGCTCGATGATTACATCGTGCCGATCGGCAAGGCCAAGGTCGCCCGCAAGGGCAAGGACGTGACCCTGATCTCGTGGTCGAACGGCATGAACTACGCGCTGAAGGCCGCCGAGGAACTCGCCAAGGAAGGCATCGAGGCCGAGGTGATCGATCTACGCACGCTGCGTCCGATGGATACGGAAACCATCATCGAGTCGGTGAAGAAGACCGGCCGCGCGGTGACGGTGGAGGAGGGCTGGGCGCAGTCCGGCGTTGGCGCCGAGGTCGCCGCCCGCATCATGGAACAAGCCTTTGACTATCTCGATGCGCCGGTCGGCCGGGTCTCCGGCAAGGACGTGCCGATGCCCTACGCCGCCAACCTCGAGAAGCTGGCGCTGCCGTCGGTCGCCGACGTCGTCGCGGCGGCCAAAGCC
>NZ_JANXTC010000374.1:0-14428 GCF_025356345.1 Tardiphaga sp. | reverse complement strand
CCGACACGTCGCGGGTGATCGAGGGGTTGTCCGACTTGCGGCTGATCTTGTCGACTTCGTCGATGTAGACGATGCCGCGCTGGGCGCGTTCGACATTGTAGTCGGCCGCCTGCAGCAGCTTCAGGATGATGTTCTCGACGTCCTCACCGACATAGCCGGCCTCGGTCAGCGTCGTCGAATCGGCCATCGTGAACGGCACATCGAGAATGCGGGCGAGCGTCTGCGCGAGCAGAGTCTTGCCCGAACCAGTCGGTCCGATCAGCAGAATGTTCGACTTCGCGAGTTCGACGTCGTTGTGCTTGGTCTGGTGGTTGAGGCGCTTATAGTGATTGTGCACCGCGACCGAGAGGACCTTCTTGGCATGGTTCTGGCCGATGACGTAATCATCGAGAACCTTGCAGATTTCCTTCGGCGTCGGAATTCCGTCGCGCGACTTCACCAGCGAGGATTTGTTTTCCTCGCGAATGATATCCATGCAGAGCTCGACGCACTCGTCGCAGATGAAGACGGTGGGACCCGCGATCAATTTGCGAACTTCGTGCTGGCTCTTGCCGCAGAACGAACAATACAGCGTGTTCTTGGAGTCGCTGGTCCCGACCTTACTCATTCTATTCTCCGTCCGCCGTTCGATCTTGTCCGCTCGGTCGCCCCATTACGGAACCCATCCGTAGATAGAGCAAAATCCGTACCAAAAAAGACCCCGTTCCAGAATGCCGTACGAATCACGGCTTACTCGAATCTCCCGCGATACTAACCGATCCGCCTGAGCGAACCATGCTGACAGCCGTTGATCAAGAATTCGCTAATCGACGCGGCACCTGGCGCCGTGACAATAGCGTGATTTGCGGCCGTTCAGCGAACAAAGCGACGAAATCGGCCCAGCGTTGCGCGAATGCCACGTTCCACAAGTACGAAAGAGGAACCTGCGTCCCGACAAATTCGGCACTGAATACCAATTAGGAACAATCGTCGTCTGCGAATGGGACAGTCGGCGCGCGGGCGCCGACTGTCTCGGTGCGTGTAAAGCAATTCTGACTGCGCCTTGTTACGGCGCCTTCGGCGTCGATTCCTCGGCGCGCTTGTCGATCACCTTGTCGATAATGCCGAAATCACGCGCCATATCGGCGGTGAGGAATTTGTCGCGCTCCAGCGCGTCCTCGATCGCCTGATAAGTCTGGCCGGTGTGGGTGACGTAGATCTCGTTCAGCCGCTTCTTCAGGTTCAGGATTTCCTGGGCGTGCAGCATGATGTCGGTGGCCTGGCCCTGGAAACCGCCGGAGGGCTGGTGCACCATGATACGCGAATTCGGCAACGAGAAGCGCATGTCCTTGTGGCCAGCGCAGAGCAGCAGCGAACCCATCGAGGCCGCCTGACCGATGCACAGCGTCGACACCGGCGGACGGATGAACTGCATCGTGTCGTAAATCGCCAGACCCGACGTCACCACGCCGCCCGGCGAGTTGATATACATCGAGATTTCCTTCTTCGGATTCTCGGCTTCAAGGAACAGCAGCTGGGCGACGGTCAGCGTCGACATGCCGTCCTCGACAGGACCGGTCACGAAGATGATGCGCTCTTTCAGGAGACGCGAGAAAATGTCGTAGGCCCGTTCTCCGCGGTTGGTCTGTTCGACCACCATCGGGACGAGGTTCATGTAGGTTTCCACCGGGTCGCGCATTGATCACCCAAAAGGTTGAAGAGACGTGGGTTGGAGGAGACGCGAGCCCATCGGCCAGGCTTGAACCGGTTACGGTTTGCCGGATGGGGACCAACGTCCCGTAGTGCAGGAGTAACAAACAGAGTCCACAGATATGGACCAATCGACCGGCGACAAGGCCAGCGGCCGTTGAAGCTCTCAAACGCCAGTTCAAGCCGATTCGGACGGCCACGGCAAAGCGATCCAGCCGTCGGCACGGTGGTATTGCCGGATATTATTAACGCCGGCCGAAAATCCGGCCGGCGTCAGGAGAGATCAGATCAGGCCGCGTTCTTCTCGGCGTCCTCGTCCTTGTAGAGCTCCTCGCGGCTGACCTTCTTCTCGGTCACGGTGGCGAGTTCGAGAATGAAATCGACCACCTTGTCCTCGTAGATCGGTGCACGAAGCTGCGCCAATGCGTTGGCATTGTTGCGGTAATAGTCCCAGACTTCCTTCTCGCGACCGGGCATCGAACGGGCCCGCTCGACCACCGCGCGGCTGACTTCATCGTCCGTGACGGTGATCTTGTTCTTCTCGCCGATCTCCGACAGCACCAGGCCGAGGCGCACGCGACGGTCGGCTATCTTGCGATATTCTTCCATCGCCGCTTCTTCGGTGGTGCTCTCATCGGCGAAGGATTTGCCGGTCGATTCCATCTCGGACTTGATGGAATTCCACATCAGCTTGAACTCTTCCTCGATCAGCGACGGCGGCGCGCCGAACTGGTGGGTCTCGTCGAGACGGTCGAGCAACAGGCGCTTGACGCGCTGGCGGGTCGCGCCGGCGTATTCCTGGGTCAGCCGCTCCTGGGCGGCTTCCTTGAGCTTGTCGAGCGATTCCAGACCGAGCGTCTTGGCGAATTCGTCATCGATCACGGTGTCGACCGGCGATTCGACCGCGGTGGCGGTGGTCGCGAATTCGGCTGGCTTGCCGGCCAGGGTCTCGCTGGCATAGTTGGTCGGGAACGACACCTTGAGGGTACGGGTCTCGCCGGCGGCGATCCCGATCAGCTGCTCTTCAAAGCCCGGAATGAAGGTGTTGGACCCGATCAGGACCTGGATGCCTTCGCCCGTGCCACCGTCGAACGGCACGCCTTCGATGGTGCCGGTGAAGCTGACGGTGACGCGGTCGCCGGATTCGGCCTTGGCGCCCTCGGCCTTTGCAATGAAGGTGCGGTTCTGGTCGGCGACGCGCTTGATGGCTTCATCGACATCCGATTCCGACACATCGGCAACCGGCTTCTCGACGGCAAAGCTCTTGAAGTCGGCCAGCTCGATCGCCGGCACGACTTCGATCGCAACGGTGTAATTGAGGTCGGACTTGCCGGTCAGGATGTCTTCGACTTCCTTCTGCTCGGTCGGCATCGTCACCTTCGGCTCGGTGGCGAGACGGAAACCGCGCTCGGTAAAGATCTGCGAATTGGTGTCGCGGATCAATTCCTCGACCGTCTCGGCGGCAACCGAGCGGCCGTACAGGCGCTTCAGATGGCCCATCGGGACCTTGCCGGGGCGGAAACCGTTGAGCTTGACCTTGCCCTTCATGTCGTCGAGTCGCGCATCGACCTTGGCTTCGATGTCGGCGGCCGGGACGTTGACCTGGAATTCGCGCTTCAGTCCGTCGGAGACGGTTTCATTCACCTGCATGGCGTCAATCTTCTTCCCGCTTGGTCCGGCTCGGTGGCCCGACATTGTAAATCTCGGCGACATCAGGCCCGAAAGCCCGCATCGGTGGTTCATTGGACGTCATCTCATCAAGGAAAGGCCCTTGGGAAACGTGTCCGGAAATCGTCGTGCTCACGCGCGATCGGCGCCTGGTGCGGGCGGAGGGACTCGAACCCCCACAACTTGCGTCGGCGGCACCTAAAGCCGCTGCGTCTACCAATTCCGCCACGCCCGCAAAAGCACCGTCGGTCGCGATGCCGCGAGCGGCGGGCTTATAACATGACGTTGGTTGTTCGCATCAAAAAAATGGCTTTGGCAAGCCCGACGCCCGTTTCCGGCGTTTGCTGGACATATCCGGCGGAAAATGATCGGGATTGGCGATGACACAGCCCGTCACTGCCCTCACTCGCCGCACCCTGATCGCAGCGATCAGCGGGACGATTCTCTCGCCATGGCTGCCGGCTTCGGCGCTCGCGCAGACCCGCCGCCGCCTCGCGCTGCAGGCTGGGCCCGGTTCCACCGTGCCGCGGCCGGGCGCCGCCACCGCGACCTGGCAATTGGGGCCCGCGCCGGCGGACGGGCCACCCCGCTTCCGGCGCGGCGACGAGATCGATGTCAGCTTCCAGAACCGGCTCCCGATTGCGCTGGCCCTGAACTGGACCGGGATCACCGGGACGTTCGAAGCGGAGGCGCTGCTCGGCCGCCTCCCCGTGGCGGCAGGCGGCACCGACGCCTTTCGGTTGCGGCCGCGGCACGCCGGGACCTGCCTCGTCGACACAAGGCTGCTCGGTGACGGCCAGTCGCACCCCTCGCCGGCTTGCGCGCTGGTGGTCGAGGAGAACGAGCCGGTCGCGGTCGATCGCGATGTGCTCTGGCTGATCGAGGATGTCCGACTGCGCGACGACAATAGCGCGATCGCCCCCGGAACAGATCCGAAAGACACCACGGCGCTGTTCACCATCAACGGCAAAGCCAGCCTCGAACTCACCGCAAGACCTCATGAAAGGCTCAGGCTTCGCATCATCAATGGCTGTCAACGCAATGTGATCGCGATACGAATCGAGGGTTACGAGGTTCGGGTAATGGCCATTGACGGGCAGCCCGCCGAGCCGTTTCTGGCGCGCAACAGCCAGCTGGTACTGGCGCCGGGCACCCGGATCGATGCCTTCGTCGATGTGCTGCGACCGGGCGGTTCGGCTACCACCATCCTGCTGCATGATGGCCGGGAGCCGCGCCCGATCGCCAGCCTGATCGTGTCCGGCGAGGCCCCGATCCGGCCCCAGCCCTTGCCACCGGCCGCGCCCTTGCCGTCGAATGGCCTGCCCGCCCGGTTGGATCTGAAGAATGCGCTGCGGGTGGATCTCCCGCTCCAGGGTCCCGACTGGATCAGGCCGGTCGACTTCGCCACAAGACCACAGCCAGCCTTTCGCGCCAAAGCGGGCCGCACAATCGTGCTGGCGCTGGGCAATCGTGGGACATCCCCGGCGGTGTTCCATCTGAACGGCCACCATTTCCGGCTGCTCGACCGGCTCGATGATGGCTGGAAGCCGTATTGGCTGGACACGCTGCTGATCGAGGCCAGCCAGACCCAGCGTATTGCCTTGATGGCGGAGAATACCGGCCGCTGGCTGATGCAGGTCATGGCCGCCGACTGGGCCGCGCCCCGCCTGCTGCGCTGGTACGAGGTCGGCTGACCTTCAATAGCTGAACTCGAAGCGGTCGTAGAGCCGCCGGAACACCGCCGGCAGCGTTTCCGGCAAATCCTCGGCAATCAGCCCTGGCCCGGCCTCGCTGCCAGCCTCGCCATGCATCCAGACCCCGATGCAGGCCGCTTCGAAGGCCGGCACGCCCTGCGCCAGAAAGCCGCCAATGATCCCCGCCAACACGTCGCCGGAGCCGGCGGTGGCCAGCCAGGGCGGCGCATTGGCGGTAATGGCGGCACGGCCATCGGGCGAGGCCACCACCGTGTCCGGCCCCTTCAGCAACACCACCGTACCGGCGCGTTGTGCCGCCGCGCGAACTCGCGCAAGTTTTGAGTGAGTCGTGGCTTCACTGTCCAGATCGTTGAAAATACGTGAGAATTCTCCCTGGTGCGGGGTCAGTACAAGCTCCGCTCCCGCCAGCTTGATCGCCGCGAACAGTGTGTCCGGCGCCTCGGCGAAGCTGGTCAGCGCGTCGGCATCCAGCACGGCGTGGCGGCCGGCCGCCAGCAGGGCCAGCACAAGATCGCGGGTCCGTTCGCCGATCCCGGCACCGGGACCGATCACACAGGCATCCACCTTGTCGCCGATCAAGTCGGCAAACTCGGCCACGGTATCAATCGGCCGCACCATGATCGCGGTCAGGGCGCCGGCATTGACCGCCAGCGCCTCGCGCGGCGAGGCTACGGTGACGACGCCGGCGCCACCGCGCAGCGCGCCGCGGGCCGACAGCCGCGCCGCCCCGGTCGAGGCGATGCCGCCCGACAGCACCACGACATGGCCATGGGAAAATTTATGGCTGTCGATCCGTGGCATCGGAAATGACGCCGCCCACACATCGGGATTGTTCTCCGAAGTCTGCGGCCGGATCGCGCCCAGCACCTCAGGGTCGATGCCGATATCGACCACCCGTAACTGACCGGCATGCACGCGGCCCGGCACCAGCATATGACCGGGCTTCGGCCGGAAGAAGGTCACGGTCTCCATCGCCCGCACCGCGACGCCCATGACGGCGCCGGTATCGCCATTGATGCCGCTCGGCAGATCGACCGCCAGTACCGGCACGCCCGACGCATTGATCGCTTCGATCAGCGCCAGCGGGTCGCCCTTGATCGGACGATCGAGACCGGCGCCAAACAAGGCGTCGATGATCAGCGCCGGCGTCCCGATCAAAGAGGGGTCGCAGGGCAGCACCTCGCCGCGCCATGATTTCGCCGCCAGAGCCGCGTCACCCTTCAAGCTGGCCCGGTCACATAACAACATCACTGAGACGTCACGGCCGCGCGCGGCAAGTTCGGCCGCCGCGACAAAACCGTCACCGCCATTGTTGCCGCGCCCGGCGATGACCAGGATCGCTCCCTCCTCGGCGAGTTCGACGGCGGCGTCGGCGACCGCGCGGCCTGCATTGCCCATCAGCGTGAAGCCCGGGACGCCCCCGGCCATCGTCAGCTGATCGGCAAGAGCCATGTCCGCGGTGGTGAGAACTTCCATGATCAATCCTGTTGCGCCTCATTTTGAGGCAGTTCTTCGCTGTAAAAGCCCGGCACAATTCGTGAATTTGCGCGCTGTTTAATCGTATAGAGTAATTACTAGGCAGGCGCCGCCTGCGTTGCTTCGCCACATTCCCGACAAACAGGATGCAATAGGCTGATAATGCTCTAAATCTAGCCGCATCGGCAAACTGGCATGGACCCTGCTTTTGTGGTGTCAGCTTCGGATCCGTCGCGCTCACCCGGCCAATCCTTTTGCAGGTAGCCGATCGTCGTTCCGTCACCGCCGAGAAATCGACGGCCCGGCGCGACAGCAGCGCATCGGCGCCCGAAACAGGATATCGAACAATCTGCGCAAACCGCGCAATGGTAAAACAACGTGCGGCCTGAAGTTTTGAAGTGCCGGGGAGACGCTCAGTGAAAAAGATCGAAGCCATCATTAAGCCGTTCAAGCTCGACGAGGTCAAGGAAGCGCTTCAGGAGGTCGGGCTGCAGGGCATTACCGTCACCGAAGCCAAGGGTTTTGGCCGCCAGAAGGGCCATGCTGAATTATACCGAGGCGCGGAATACATCGTCGACTTCCTGCCCAAGGTGAAGATCGAGATCGTGATCTCCGACGATCTGGTCGAGAAAGCGATCGACGCGATCCGCCGCGCCGCCCAGACCGGGCGCATCGGCGACGGCAAGATTTTCGTGTCCAACATCGAGGAAGCGGTCCGAATCCGGACCGGAGAATCCGGGCTGGACGCTATCTGAGCCGGGTGCTATCCGACGTTCCACGGTGCAAGACGCTCTGAGAGGCCGCTTCGGCGGCCTCGTCTTGTTGACGACACCTCGCCATGACCATGTTGTCACGACCTGTCGTAGATCCGGGAATATCGGCCCAAAACATAAGGGGAGCACATGACGACCGCCAAAGAAGTCCTGCAGTCCATCAAGGACAATGACGTCAAATACGTCGACCTGCGTTTCACCGATCCGCGTGGCAAATGGCAGCACGTCACCTTCGACATCTCGATGATCGACGAAGAGATCTTCGCCGAGGGCACGATGTTCGACGGTTCCTCGATCGCCGGTTGGAAGGCGATCAATGAATCCGACATGATGCTGATGCTCGATCCGGCCACCGCCGTGATCGACCCGTTCTTCGCCGAGACCACCATGGTCATCACCTGCGACATTCTCGAGCCCTCCACCGGCGAGCCCTACAACCGCGACCCGCGCGGCATCGCCCGCAAGGCCGAAGCCATGGTCAAATCGATGGGCATCGGCGACACCGTGATGGTCGGCCCGGAGGCCGAGTTCTTCGTGTTCGACGACGTGCGCTTCTCGTCGAGCCCGTACAACACCGGTTTCAAGCTGGACTCCTCGGAACTGCCGAGCAATTCCGACACCGAATATGATGGCGGCAATCTTGGCCACCGCATCCGCACCAAGGGCGGCTACTTCCCGGTGCCGCCGCAGGATTCCGTGCAGGACATGCGCTCGGAAATGCTCGGCGCGATGGCCCGGATGGGCGTCAAGGTCGAGAAGCACCACCATGAAGTGGCCTCCGCGCAGCACGAACTCGGCATGAAGTTCGACACGCTGACCCACATGGCCGACCAGATGCAGATCTACAAATATTGCATCCACCAAGTCGCGCACATCTATGGCAAGACCGCCACCTTCATGCCGAAGCCGGTCTATGGCGACAACGGCTCGGGCATGCATGTGCACCAGTCGATCTGGAAGGACGGCAAGCCGGTGTTCGCCGGCAACAAATATGCCGACCTCTCGGAAACCTGCCTGTTCTACATCGGCGGCATCATCAAGCACGCCAAGGCCATCAACGCCTTCACCAACCCGACCACCAACTCCTACAAGCGTCTGGTCCCCGGCTATGAAGCCCCGGTGCTGCTCGCCTATTCCGCGCGCAACCGCTCGGCGTCGTGCCGCATCCCCTACACCACGTCGCCGAAGGCCAAGCGCGTCGAGGTCCGCTTCCCCGACCCGATGGCCAATCCCTATCTGGCCTTCGCCTCGATGCTGATGGCCGGCCTCGACGGCATCAAGAACAAGATCGATCCGGGTCCGGCGATGGACAAGGACCTCTACGACCTGCCGAAGGAAGAGCTGAAGTCGATTCCGACGGTCTGCGGTTCGCTCCGCGAGGCGCTCGAGAATCTCGACAAGGACCGCGGCTTCCTGAAAGCTGGCGGCGTGTTCGATGACGACTTCATCGACGCCTATATCGAACTGAAGATGACCGAAGTGATGCGTTACGAAATGACCCCGCATCCGGTCGAATTCGACATGTACTACTCGCTGTAGTCCAGCGGCGAAAACCATCGATGAGGGCGTTCCGGCAACGGGGCGCCCTTTTTCGTGGGCGACCATTGCCCGCAAAGGGTCCCGATGGCCGACAAACGGGAGCTCCGCGGCTTATAGCCAGCCACGCCACCCCCGGCTGAAGGCGCCCAGGACATGCGGGCCGTTTTTGTGCGAAGGGAACCAACGCCTGGTGCAAAAGTCGTCCCGGCTTGATCCCGCGCGGATTTGACGAAACACTGGGCCGCCATTGGCCAAGAAGGATGTTCACGTGGCTCCAGAAAACAAGGTGGAAAATCGTGGCGATCTGGCGTGGTCGATCGCCGTCGGCGGTATCAGCACCGTCGCCTTTGCGATCTTCGTGCTGTTCGCATGGTATTTTTCCGCGACCCTGTTCCTGATCTTCGCCGGCGTGCTGCTGGGGGTCGGCCTCAATGCGCTGACCGAATTGTTCGGCCGCCTCGTTGGCGGTCCACACGCACTACGCCTGGTCGCCGTCTGCCTGCTGCTGGCCACCCTGCTCAGCGGCGTTGTGTTTCTCGGCGGCGCCACCATCGCAGAACAGACCAAGGTGCTCAGCACCACGCTGAAGTCGCAGGTCGGCAACGTCAAATCCTTTCTGGAGCGGCATGGCGTCGATACCAGCTACCTCGATTTCGGCACCGCCACGCTCGATGCCGAGACCGATGCCCCGACCAAGCCGGCGGCGCCAGCACCTACCACGGACTCGCTGGCCAAGACCAACAACCTGCCCAGCGCCAGCGCCTTCGCCTCGAGCGGCGGCGCCATTGTCAGCCAGACGCTGAAGATCATCCTCGGCGCGGTCGGCGCGCTGGGCAATTTCTTCATCGTACTGTTTCTCGGCCTCACCTTCGCCGCCCAGCCCAGCGTCTACCGCAAGGGCGTGCTGCACCTGACGCCGAAAAAATATCGCGCGGACATGACCGAGATCGTCGATCGCATCAGCGATACGCTGGAGCGGTGGCTGATCGCGCAGATGATCACCATGGTCGCTGTGGGCTCCGTCACCTGGATCGGCCTGATGCTGATCGGCGTGCCCAGCGCCTTCATCCTCGGCGTACAGGCCGGCTTGCTGGCTTTCATCCCGACCGTCGGCGCGCTGCTCGCCGGGCTGATCGTGGTACTCGCCAGCCTTGCCTCCGGCTGGGTCGCGGCGGCCAGCGCCTTCGTACTGTTCCTCGGCGTCCACGCGATGGAAAGCTACGTGCTGACCCCGGTGCTGCAGCGCCAGGCGCTCGACATCCCCGCCGCCACTCTGTTCGCGTTTCAGATCATGCTCGGCGTGGTGTTCGGCGTCTGGGGCCTGGCGCTGGCACTGCCGGTGCTGGCGATCGTCAAGGTGGTGATCGACTTCTTACGCGGCGACGAAGATGAGGCGGAAGACGCGTCGACGGTGGCGAAAGCGGCCTGAGCCGAACGGCGTGGCCTGCCGCGGCAGGGTCGCGCCGCCGCATGGTAAACGGATCATTATCCGCGACGTCGGAATTCCGCCGCTGACTTTCAGGCTTGCTTACCGGCCGCGAGCGCTAGGTGTTCGCCGAATGACCCGTAGGACGAGCCCCTGATGAGCAGCATCTCCACCACCGCCCTGTCCGGCATGAATGCGGCGACCCGCCGGCTTGAGGTCTCCGCCTCGAACGTCGCCAATAGTTCCAGCACCGGCGCCCTGCCCGATGCCAGCGGCGCCGTACCGGCCGGGGCACCACGGGCTTTCGTCCCGCTGGTACTGGTACAGACCGCGAGCGCCGGCGGCGGCACCGCCACCAGCGTGGCCGCCGCGAAGCCGTCCACCATTGCGATCTCCGATCCGCAGGCGCCGTTCGCCAATCAGAGCGGCCTGGTCGCCGCGCCCAATGTCGACCTATCGCAGGAAATGCTGGGCCAGATGATCGCGAGCTACAGTTTTTCCGCCAATGCGACGCTGATGAAGGCGGATGACCGCATGGCCAAGTCGCTGCTCGATATCACGGCGTAGCGCCCGGCCGAAGCCGGGCCGACCCGTTCGAGCGATCGCCTCTGATCGCTTTGGCGCCCGCCTACTCCGCCGACGTCAGCACGGTCTCGGTATGCTCGACATCGGGTGCCGCGGCAAAGTACGGGCCGACCAGCGCGCGCCACTCGTTGAAATCGGCCGATCCGCGAAAATCCACCGTGTGGTTTTCCAGCGTCTCCCATTTCGCCAGCAGCCGATAGCGCGACGGTTTCTCGACGGATTTGTGGAGTTCGATGCCCTTGCCGCCCTTGGCGCGCAGGAACAGCGGCACGGCCTTGCCGACGGCGGCTTCGAAGTCTTTCTCGGAGCCCGGCTTGACGTCGATCAGAGCGATTTCGGTAATCATGCATGCGACCCTTCGTTGCGGTCGCCGTGTCTACCGCAAACCGGTGTCACCGTGAAGCTGATGGCCGGTCAGGCGAACAGCAGCGCGACGCCAGCCACCATCAACGCGCAGCCGATGAAGGCGACTACCGGCCAGCGACGGCGGCGGGCGTCGTAGCGGCCCTGGGCTCGGCGCTCGCTGATCAGCGCGGTTTCGTATTCATCCGAGGTGGAAAACATGCAGCCAAAGCCCGAGCGGGCGGAGGCCGCAGCCGCTTCAAGCGACATCAGGGCCATAGTCGAGGTGGTATCGCGCGGTGTGATCATACAACGATCATAGGGACCGAATGGTAAATAGATCCTTAGTCAGCGCCGCAATCACCCTGTGCTGGCACCGATGCTGACGCCGCGCACCCCGGGGACGGTCATGCCCGGCGCGCTCTGGCCGGCGACGTTGCGCCGTCCCCGCTCCAGTGACAGCGGCGTCTCCTCGGCGGCCTGAACCCGGTTGCGGCCGCCGCGCTTGGCCTGGTACAGCGCGGTATCGGCCGCGGCCAACAGCACCTCGAGTTCGGTGCCAGTCGGCCCGCCGGCGACGCCGATGCTCACGGTGGTGACCACCGGCGCCTCGTTGATAGCAATGCCGCAAGTGGCAAAGGTCTCGCGGACGCGCTCGGCGGCCAGCAGCGCCTCGTCCAGATTGCAAGGCAGCATCGCCGCGAATTCCTCGCCGCCGATCCGGCCGGACAGATCGCTGATCCGCAGCGACTGCAGGATCACCGAGGCGAACAGTTTGAGGACCTCGTCGCCGGCCGGATGGCCGAAGCGATCATTGATCGACTTGAAATGGTCAATGTCGAAGATCATCACGGTGATCGGGCGTCCCGCCTTGGCCTCGCGCTCGATCATCCGCGAAGTCGCCTCGGAAAATCCGCGTCGGTTGAACAGGCCGGTCAGCGGGTCGCAGGACGCCGCCACCTTGTGCACGGTTACCGCACGCTCCGAAACCAGCATGAAGATCACAAACACGGTGCCGACCGCGTAGAGAACCAGTTCGATCGCGAACAAAGTCGCCCAGATGCTGGTGCCGAAACCGCCAGTGTCGCCATGCAGCAGATCACCGAGCACGATCGGCAGCATCAGGACGAAGCCGTGCAGCAACGGGACCAGCATGGCCGGCCAGTTGCGCTGCACCGACGTGCGACGCTCCAGCCCGAGTTCATGGGCGGTCAGCATGGCGTAGGCGGCAACAATCGCGGCGCCGATGGTCAGGCGCAGCACCTCGGATTCCGGAGGCAGCGTCATGATGGCGGCGATCCACGCCAGCGCGCCGAGAAACAAGCCACCCCAGCTCGGCGCCCGGCCATGGAACACCCGCGCCGCGTTCCAGACCATCGCGCAGGCGACCAGACCAAGCGAGTTGACGGCCAGAGACAGCGCCTCGCCGATCATGGCGCTGGCCAGCGTCCAGAACGCCACCGAGATGGCGCCGAGCAGATAGGCAAAACCCCACCAGTACAGCGCCGGAATTTTCTGCTGTCGTCCGACAAACAGCAACATGACCCCCAGCAAGGCAGCAACCATGGTTGCGACCAGATAGAGCGTGGACGTATCGAGCGACATCGGAAGCTACCGGCATTTGTTGCAGGATTTCCGGTCGTTAAGCGACCGGACGGCATTCACGCCGAATCTGACGCTATGATGGGCAGATTTGAAATTCGTTTGCACGCGAGCAACAATTTTCACGAAAATAATCGATCAATTCATCCGCATCGGGAACACGCGTCGCCCAATACAAAAAGGGCGCCCGAAGGCGCCCTTTTGATAGTGATGGTTCGCTTGCGCGACCGGTTGACGAAACGCTTAGCGCTTCGAGAACTGGAACGACTTGCGGGCTTTCGCCTTGCCGTACTTCTTGCGCTCGACGACGCGCGAGTCGCGGGTCAGGAAGCCGCCCTTCTTGAGGACGCCGCGCAGATCCGGCTCGAAGCAGGTCAGCGCCTTGGAGATACCGTGACGCACGGCACCAGCCTGGCCCGAAAGACCGCCACCGGCGACGGTGCAGATCACGTCGTACTGACCGGCACGGGCCGCGGCGACCAGCGGCTGCTGGATCAACATGCGCAGCACGGGACGCGCGAAGTACACTTCGACTTCACGGGTGTTGACGACGATCTTGCCGGCGCCCGGCTTGATCCAGACACGGGCAACCGCGTCCTTGCGCTTGCCGGTCGCATAGGCACGGCCGTATTTGTCGATCTTCTTGACGTATTTCGGCGCGTCCGGCGCGGACACCTTGAGCGCGGAAAGCTGGTCGAGAGACTGCATGGTATCCGACATTATGCGGCCCTCATGTTCTTGCGGTTCAGCACGCCAACGTCAAACGGCTCGGGCTGCTGGGCTTCGTGCGGATGCTCGGCACCCGGGTAGACGCGCAGATTGCTCATCTGCACGCGACCGAGCGGGCCGCGCGGAATCATGCGCTCAATGGCTTTTTCCATCACGCGCTCCGGGAAGCGACCCTCGAGGATCGACTTGGCGCTGCGTTCCTTGATGCCGCCGATGAAACCGGTGTGGTGGTAATAGATCTTCTGGTCGCGCTTGCGGCCAGTGAACACCACCTTGGCGGCATTGATGATGATGACATGGTCACCGCAATCAACGTGGGGCGTGTAGATCGGGAGATGCTTGCCGCGCAGTCGCATGGCGACCAGCGTGGCGAGACGGCCAACCACGAGACCCGTGGCGTCAATGACGATCCACTTCTTCGTGATCTCGGCTGGCTTTGCCGAAAACGTCTTCATGTGAGAAATCCGTGTGAAAGGGAGACATCGGCGCAAACCCGCCGAACTGGGTGCGTTTCTAGTGAGGGTATCGGATTCCGTCAATGCCCAAACGAGCGAAAATATGCAAAATTATGCAGCAAAATCATCGCGTTATAAATATGGTTCTATAATACCTTCCAATTCAGCCAATGTTCGGAATGGAATAGGTGGAGGTGACGTGGGCGATCGGATCCGGCGAAGTGCCTGATAACAGGGTCACTTCGCCGACCGCGAGGCGCTTGCCGAGCTTCAACAGCTTGGCAGCGGCCAGCACATCCTGGCCGGGCTGGCCCTTGCGCAGGAAATTGATGTTGAGATTGGTCGTCACCGCGAGGCCGACCGGGCCGATCGCCGAAAGCAGCACCACGTACATCGCAAAATCGGCCATCGCCATCAGCGTCGGCCCCG
>NZ_JANXTC010000371.1:0-55887 GCF_025356345.1 Tardiphaga sp. | reverse complement strand
GAGAACCAATCGGCATTGCGGCGTTTACTCTGGTTTCCCGGACGCGGTGCGGCGCGAAGTGCCGCTCCGCGGATCCGGGAATCCGGTCGGGTCTGGCGACCGGGGCCCCGGATCCACGGCGCACTACGCCGCCTCGGGGCGGCGCAATGCACCGCGTTTGGGGAACGATGCCGGCGCGCAGCACTACACTTGGAGATCGCGAATGACCTCGGTGCGATGCCGGCCTTCGCGGTGCATCTGCCAGTAGGCGTCCTTGATGCGAAGCGACATCGGCCCGGGACGGTCATTGGCGTAGATGGTGCGGTTGACGCGCGACGCCGGCATGACGCCGCCGGCGGTGGTGGCCAGAAACACCTCGTCGGCCAGTTCCAGTTCATGGCGCTGGATCGGCGCCACCGACGCCGCGATGTTCATCGCGCCGCACAGTTCGAGCACGGTCCGGCGCGTGATGCCATGCAGGCTGCCGCGGTCGGGGGTGCGGACCTCACCATCCTTGACCACGAACACGTTGAAGCCCGGCCCTTCGGTGACGAAGCCGGCTTCGTCGCAGACGATGGCGGAATCGGCGCCATGATCCTGCGCTTCGAACAGGCCGCTGGTCAGGTCGCTCCATTGATAGTTCTTCACGGTCGGATCCACCGCGGCATCCGCCACCCGCGGCTTCGACGCGACCCACAGATGCGCGCCGCGCGCCTGTACATCCTTCGGGATCACGTCGATCCACGGCACCGCATAGGCCATGAAATGGTTGTCGCAGTCCTCGATCCGCCGCGAGCCGGCAATGCGCGGCCGGCCACGCAACGCGACCATGGCGACATAGGCATCGTGCAACTGCGCCAGCGCGACGCAGCGGTGCAGGATGGCCTGCATCTCGTCGCGCGTCTCCGGCGGAGCCAGGCGGCGTGCGCGCATCGAGGCTGTGAAACGATCGAGGTGATCGGCCAGCCGGAAGAAACCATCCTCAAACACATGAACTACGTCGTAGACCACGTCGGACCGGGTGAACGCCCAGTCCAGCGGCGAGACGCTGGCCTCGGCCACCGGCACGAATTGTCCGCGTGCAAAAGCGGCGCCGCCGCGGAAAAAATCATGCATCGGCGGTCGCCCTGTCGTTGGAACGGAATCCCATGTCACGATGCTCGTCGGTTCTCGCGCCCGCGGCAAGGGCTGCGGGACCTTCCGCCCATTCCAACCGACATAGCTTGAATGCGTTAAAGCGCGCCGGCCTGGTCAACGCATCCGCCCGGTAGGCTACTTCGCTGCCGGCGGCGCGACCTCGGCAATCTGATCGCTGCGCTTCAGTGCCGCGGCGATGAATCCCGACGCCTTCATTTCCTCGACAAACGCCGCGAGATAATGCGCGCCCGCCACCTTCGGCTGGCCTTCGACGCGCGGCATGCCCATCGCCTGCATGATTTCCTGGAAGTGGCCTGGCATCACCCGCATGTCGGGATGGTCCTTGGCATAGGCGTCGAGCTGCTGGCGCACGCCGGAGGCGACGTCGAGCCGGTCGTTGACGAACATCTCGATCATCGCGGTGCCGCCGCCGGTGGCGGCGCGCAGCAGGGTGGCCTGTTTGATCGTGCGGGTCAGATACAGGTCATAGGCCGAGCCGAGGCCGACCGCGATCTTGATGCCAGGCTGGTCGACCTCGCCGACGTCCCTGAACGGTGATTCCCGCCGCACCATGTAGGTGCCCTCGATGATCACATAGGGCGCGGTGAACATCACCTCGGCGGCCCGCACCGGCTCGATCGCCATGAAGCCGACATCCCAGATTCCAGCCCTGGCGCCTTCAAACACTTTACCAGCAGCCTCAAACGGCACGAACGCGACTGGCACGCCGAGCCGCTTCGCCAGCTCGGCGGCAAGATCCGCCGAGACACCGCGCGGCGCGCCATCAGGACCCTTCTGCGCCAGCACGCTGTTGCCGAAATTGATCGCGGCGCGAAGTTGACCAGTCGGCGCCAGATCGCGCAGCACGTCCGGTGAAGGCGATTGGGCGAAAGCCGGAGACGCCGCCACCATCACCATCACCATCATCGATCGCAGCCCAAGCATCTTCATTCTCCCGGTGGCGCCATGATCTATTCGCGCCGCTTCACATCATGCATCCGCCCGGCGACGTCACATCGCGAACGCTTCGCCCGATTTCATACCACCTTCAGGGAAGTTTAATTAAATACCTATAGCCTGGCGCTATATTTACCTATTCAAATTTTTCGACGGTGTTTTGATGAAAATCGGTACCTTGCTGACGCTTACGATCGCGGCTCTGTCGGCCACCGGCGGCGGTCTGGCGGTCTATGTCGCCGCCACCAAATACGACACCATGGACAAGGTCGCCACCGCGCAAGGGCGACTGGCGCTGGTGCGGGCCGTCGGCAACATCCCGCGCTATGTAAATCCGGAGCGCGGCTTCTCCACCAACATCCTGTTCGGGCCCACGGTGATCGAGCCGAAGATGCGAACCGAACTCGAAAGCGTCCGCAGGCTCACTGACGGCGCTGTCGACAAGATGAATCAGATCCGGACAACCAAGGTCGACGCTTTCGAAGACAACGCGGAGATCATCCCGAAGATCGACGACATCAACCGCCGCTTCAAGGCGCTGCGCGGCGCCATCGATAGCGCGATCGCGGGACCGTCGGAAGCGCGTCGCGATGCCGCGAAGAAAATCGTCTCCGACAATGTCGCGCTCAATGCCACCGTCACCGCTCTGCTTGCCGAGCAGATCCGCAAGATGGCTGCCAGCAATGGCGACGCCTACCGGCAATCGACCTACGCCAACGCCGCCTGGGTGTTGCGCGACGTCGGCGGATTCAGTGCCAGCGCGCACAAGAGCATGATCGGCGCCCGCCGCGTCGGCACCGAGGCCGAGCTGCTGGATCTGAGCCGATTGCAAGGCGGCTCCGACCAGGCGCTCGCCACGCTGCTGGAATTGCGTGGCAATCCCGCGACACCCGGAAACGTCGTGGCCGCGCTCGACAAGATGAATACGGCCTATGTCGAGCGTCTGGGTAATGAGTTGAAGATGATCAGGGCCGGCGCCGTCAGCGGCATTTACGAACACGACGTCGACGCCTTCTACGTCGAATCGCAGTTCGGCCTGAATTCCGTCATCGATGTCCGCGAGGCGCTATACGACAATGCCGAACTACTGCTGGCCTCGGCCTATGACGGCGCCCGGGTCAGCTTCGTGGTCGCGCTGGCGGTGCTGCTCGCGGTCGCCGCCGCCAGTGTCACCATGGTCATCGTGGTCCGGCGCCGGATCGTGCAGCCAATCGTCGACATCACCGCCTCGATGACACGGCTCGCCGGCGGCGACGCCTCCGAGGAGACTGCTGCCAGCGATCGGCACGACGAGATCGGCGCAATGGCCGCCGCGGTCCAGGTATTCAAGGATAATATGATCACGGCCAGACGCCTGGCGTTGGAGCAATCGGCGGAAAGCGATGCCAAGATGCGCCGCGCCGGCCTGCTCGATGAGCTGACGAAATCGTTCGAGGTCCGGGTCAGCGAGCTGGTGAACGGACTGTCGTCGTCTTCCGCGACCATGGAGACGGCGGCGCGATCGATGTCGTCGACCGCCTCCAGCACGAATCGGCAGGCCGGCGTTGTCGCGGAGGTATCCGGACAGACCTCTTCAAACGTGCAGACGGTGGCGAGCGCCACGGAAGAGCTGACCACCTCGATCGCCGAGATCGGCCGCCAGGTCGCCCAGTCCGCCCAGATCTCGGCACGGGCGGTCGAGGATGCGCGCCGAACCGGCGACACCGCGCAGTCGCTCGCGCTCGGCGCGCAGAAGATCGGCGATGTGGTGATCCTGATCCAGAATATCGCCGCGCAAACCAATCTGCTGGCGCTCAATGCGACCATCGAGGCCGCGCGCGCCGGCGAAGCCGGCCGCGGCTTCGCCGTGGTCGCCTCCGAGGTGAAATCGCTCGCCGGCCAGACGGCGCAAGCGACCACGGAAATTTCCGAGCAAGTCGCGGCCATCCAGGGCGCCAGTGACGAGGCCGTCGCGGCGATCCGCGACGTGGTTGGCGTGATCACCGAGATCGAGCAAATCGGCCAGGCCATTGCCGCGGCGATCGAGGAACAGGGCTCGGCAACGCGCGAAATCGCCCGCAACGTGCAGGAAGCGGCGCAGGGCACCAAGCAGGTGACGTTGAATATTTCCGGCGTTCAGGAGGCCGCCAACGACACCGGCGCCGCGGCGACGCAAGTGCTCGGGGCTGCCGAACAGCTATCCACCCAGTCGCGGGATCTTGCCAGCCAGGTTGATCGCTTCCTCGCCGACGTCCGGGCGGCGTAGCCGGTGTTGCTCGGTCCGCCTGATTCACGCAGTCGAGAACGCCCGCGGCCAGGCGGCTAACGCGCGCCGTCGCCACACTTACAAAGCCGGCGCGACCTGTTACTTATCAAGCGCGCCGAATCCATCCACCGGGCGCCGAGGACATCGTCATGGCCAAAGGTCAAATGAAGTCGAACAAGGAAAAGAAGAAACCGAAGTCCGACAAGAACCTGAAGAAGGGGGGCGTCGCCAACGTCAATCCGTTCGCGGCCAGCAAGACACCGGCCGGTTCGGCGCCGAACAAGAAATAATCGACATGGACCTGGCCGGTCCGAGATCGGCCAGCCCCTGACACGGCATGCGCCGCAACGTTGATGGCCTTTGGGGCGGATCGCCCGGCTCAAGGAATAGCCGTAGCTCGCGCCATCGCCGGACATCCGCCCGGCATCAGTAACGCGGCGGGCGAAGCGCCCGGTCGATCGATCTGGTCACCGGCTTCCGCCCACCTCGCTCGGGCCGCCATTCCCGGGGCGCCGGCGCGCTTCTCGCGCCTGCACGGCGTGTCGCACCCGGCGCGCGCGGGTTGCCGGCGATTTGGACGAGCCTGACCATTTTAAGATTTTCGCAACCCTCGTCCCGCATCGGGCTTGCCTTTGAGGCCCGCCCGCGTGCACGATCAGTTTTTAACTGCCGACCCATTTTAATTAATTCCGTTGTTGTTCATTTTTCTTTCCCCATCCATTTCCCGCATTGCGGACCTCAGACGGGCCACACCATGCCAGATCAAGCAACGCGACAATGCGTCATCGATTTTCTCGACGGTTATTATGACGGCGATGCCAGCCGCGTGATGGCTTGCTGCGCGGAAGATTTCGAGAGCATTGTTTACGCTCCGGTGGAGCTGTTTCCACATCTTGGCCACCAGCGCGGCAGGCAATGGGGCGTCGAGGCGACCCGCATCCTGCGAGCCCGCTACGCCAGCCGGCGCTACGAACTCACCTTCATGGCGGTCGAAGGTGAAAAGGCCTCGACCATGGTCCGGGTGTCGCTGAAAAAACGCAACGACCATCGGATCATGCAACTTCAGGTCGCGGATTTCTTCACCTTGCGCGACGGGTTGATCTTATCGCATCGCGCATTCTTCGATTCGTTCGATTTGGTGCAGCAAGTCCTCGGACGCGACCTCACCGAAGCCTTTGCCGCCAGCGTGCGGCATGCCATGCCCGCCTAGCCCGCGGGCATGGTCGCTTGCATTCCTAAAGAATATGTCGCGGTGCCACATTTTGGTCTTGGGGTGGAGTATCATTGGGACAAGGTGAACTCCCGGGGCGGCTGGCATAATGACCCGTGAATTGAACTCTGCTTTTTTGCTGTTGGGCCTGGCCGCGGCTGGCCTGACGTCGCCTTTGTGCGCGCAAGATGCCTGGCGCGGGATCGACACCGCCCCGCCCGCGGGTGAAATCGAGCCCACCGCGTCCGGGACGCCGCTCAATCCGGATGTTCCGGAACCGGACTGGGCGCTGCTGGACAATGACCGCACACCCTATGCCAAAGCCGCCCCGCGCGAGCCGCGCGTATCGCCTTGGCCTTCCGGTTCGGCCTGGACAAACCAGAACAAGGATGACGGCTCCAAGGCACTATCGGTGAAACAGCCGCTGTCGGCATTCTGGGACACCCGCGTGGGAGCCGATCTGAATGTTGCCGGGCAGCCGTCCGCGAGCAGCGCTTCGGACTCGTTTCGCAACCAGTTCGGCGACGGGCATCCATCGCAATCCGGTGGTGCGGCCTGGGCCGCGATGACCGCTCCCGGCATCGCCTCGATCTGGGATCAGACCGCGATCGAGGCCCGTGTCGATCCAGTGCAGGACCAGAGCAAGCTTGCGACCTCGCTGAGCAAGTCGGTGCCGCTCGGCGGCAACCAATATTCACTGACCCTGCAGAACGGCTATAATATCGTCCAGCAGGGCGGCCTGCCGGTGATCGGCTATAATGGCAGGCCATCGCGCAGCTACGAAACCGACCAACTGGCGAAACTCAGCCTCAACGAAAGTGGTACCAGTTTCATCGCCGGTCAGACCCTGGCCACCAGCGACGACAAATGGCTGCGCAAGGTGGGAGCCGAGCAGAAGCTGGTCGGCGGCGTCAATATTTCCGGCACGGTCAGCGAGACCCTGCAGGGTTCGCTCAACAAGAGTCTGACCGCCGGATTCAAGCATAGTTGGTAATTGATTTAACCTGTGTCGTATATTTTCAGGCGGATTTCAGGCGCTGCCGCAGATTGGCCGTGATCTGATGCGCAGATGACAATCGAACTTCATCGTGCGGGGACGATCCGCGCTCGCGTCATGCGAAACAAGGAATAGCCGATGAGCATCATTCATCCTGAGAAATCAGAACCGTTTGAAGACGACAACCTCGCCGCCGTCACGGAAGTGGAAGCTGGCATCCGCGATTTCGTGCGCAACGATGTCGCCTATCTGCGCCGCCCGGCGCCGGGCAGCGCGGCTGCGACGCCGGAAATTGCCCTGGAAGCCAATACCGAGGCCACCGTCAACAGTGTCAATTCGCTGATCCAGCGCGTCGCCGGCACGTCGCTCACCGAGATCGAAAATCTGGTCAGCGAACTTGAAAGCCTGCGCGATCTGCTGCATGCCGAAGGCCAGCGCGTCCAGCGTGAGATCTCGGGCTATGCCCAGCTCAGCCAGGCCGCGATGAAGTCGACCCGCTTGATTGCGGACAATGTGGCGCAGTGGAAGCGGACCGCGGACGGCCTTCGCCACGACTGAGCTGCCCTTCATTGAGTTGCCAAACGCCGCTTCCGGAGAGGAGGCGGCGTTTTTTCGTCGAATTCAACTGAACTTTATCGGTACTTGCCCCGACCAAAGGGTGCCGTGCCACGCGGTACAGGGGATAGCGATCCGTGAAGACCATTCGGCCGAATCATACCGAACCGATACCGGTTCGCTCGGTGCCGCCAAAAATGGGCACCATCATCCTGCGATTTATCGGACTGTTAGCGGTCGCTGTGGCGCTGCTGGGCTGGGCCTGGAGCCGCTGAGGGGCTCCCTGCATCGCTCCCTTGGCGGAAGCGATGGTTAACAAAACATGTACTAGCGACTTGCGATCGGAGCGGTATCCAGCGAATAGGCGCCGTCCGCATAGCCCTTCACCACCATCCCGCTGACCAGCATCACCGCCAGCGTCACGCTGGCAAAGATGAAGCCTACAAATTTCAGTCCGGTGCGGTCAGCCATCGTTGTCCCCAGGATCTTTCGTCGTCGTGCGTGTGTCGTACATCACCAACACAAGGTTCAGAACGCCTTAACAACAAGGCAGTTCCTTGGCCAAAATTGGTAATGGTTAAGTAGCCAGTGCTTTCCGGCAAGGTGTGTTCAGACGGCCACGCCCCGTTGCGGAACGAAGGCGGAAGCGAGAAAGGAACAGACCACTTCGCCGCGCTGGTTGGTGGCGATATTGCGGGCCTGCACGATGCCCCAGCCGGGCCGCGTCGCTGTGGCCCGCACGGTTTCTACCTGGTTGACGTAGCTGATCGTGTCGCCCGCCAGCACCGGCCTGAGCCAGCGCAATTCGCGAAAGCCCGGCGATGGTCCCCATGTCGCCACCGGCTCGCCGGCGGCGATCTGATCCGCCGTCTGCCGCTGCCCTTCGGCGACCAGCAGCTTCATACCGACCGCGGTGATGTGCCAGCCCGACGCCGCGAGGCCGCCGAACAGCGACTGCCGCCCGGCCTCCTCGTCGAGATGAAACGGCTGCGGATCGAATTGCACGGCGAATTGCTTGATCGCCTCGGCAGTGAAGGTGAAGCAGCCGAATTCGCGGCGCAGGCCAACTTCGATGTCTTCGAGAAATTTCATCGGCGTGACCTAGTTCGCCGCGACGGCCGCGCGGCCGATGATGATCGGTACGATCATCTCCGCCACCGCCTGCCCGGCCGCGTTGCGGGTGCTGCATTTGAAGGTCACGATGCCCGTCGTCGGACGACTCTGCGACAACCGTGCCTCCATCACCTCGACATCGAGCATCAGATCGTCACCGGGACGAAACGGCGCCAGCCAGCGCATCGAATTGACACCCGGCGACCCCATCGACGCCGTGTGTCGCAGAAATCCGTCATAGATCATCCGCATCATCAGCGAACACATGTGCCAGCCGGAGCCGGCGAGCCCCCTCAGCAAGGACGCATCCGCGGCGGCGTCATCCAGATGCATCGGTTGCGGGTCGTACTCTTTGGCAAACGCGATGATTTCCTCGCGCGTGACATGGCGCGGCCCGTAACTGCCGAAGTGGCCCGGTTGAAAATTTTCGAACGTCAGGGTCATGATGAGGTTTGCCACCGCCAAGGCTTGATTGTGGCCGCTATTTGCAGCGATCTCAAGTCCGGCCGCTGCATGGCTTTCCCGCGATCTTGCTCAGACCATTGTTGGACACTAGAGCGAGGCAGGCCGACTTTTTGCATGTGGGCGATCATGATCTATCTACGCGCGCCGGGGGAGAACAACCGATGTTTGAGTTTCGCGATCTGTTTCAGTGGGACCGTTTCATCACGCCCACCATCATCAAGACGTTCTACTGGCTGGTGATCGCGATGTGGGTCCTGTTCGGCATTTCCGGAATCTTCTCGGGTCTCGCGGCGATGGCGGTCAGCCCGTTTGGCGGGTTCATCCTGCTGCTGACCTCGCTCGCCGGCGTGGTGGTCGGCATCATCTTCTCGCGCATCGCCGCGGAATTCATCCTGATCGTGTTTCGCATCAACGAACACCTTGGCGCGATCCGCGATCAGGGTCAGGGGCATTAAGACAAAGGGAGGTCCCGTTTCCCGGACGCGCCGCGGCGCTCTTGTGCCGCTGCGCGGATCCGGGATCCCGGTTGCTTCTTCGCGTTAACCGGGGCCCCGGATCCGCGGCGCACCGCTCCGCGCTGCGATGCGTCCGGGAAACGAATTAGGCAGTCAGCTTTACGTATTGAACCGGAAGTGCAGCACGTCGCCATCGGCGACGACGTATTCCTTGCCTTCCAGCCGCAGCTTGCCGCCGTCGCGCGCGCCGGACTCGCCGCCCAGCGTGACGTAATCGTCATAGGCGATGGTTTCGGCGCGGATAAATCCCTTTTCGAAGTCGGTGTGGATCACCGCGGCGGCCTGCGGCGCCTTGGTGCCGCGGTTGATGGTCCAGGCACGCGCTTCCTTCGGCCCGACGGTGAAGTAGGTGATCAGGTCGAGCAGCTTGTAGCCAGCGCGGATCAGCTTATCGAGGCCCGCCTCTTCGAGGCCCAGCGTCTCGAGGAATTCCGCGCGCTCGGCTTTCGACAGCGTCGCGATCTCGGATTCGATCTTGGCGGAGATGGCAACGGCGACGGCGCCTTCCTTGGTGGCGTGTTCGGTCACCAGCTTCGAATAGGCATTGCCCTCTCCGGCCGCGCCTTCCTCGACGTTGCACACATAAAGCACCGGCTTCGAGGTCAGCAGGCCGAGCATGCCGAAGGCGCGCTCTTCTTCCGGCTTGCGCTCGAGAAAGCGCGTCGGCTTGCCTTCGCGCAGCAGCACCAGAGCGCGCTGCACGAGGTCGAGCTGCTCCTTGGCGTCCTTGTCGTTGCCTTTTGCTTTCTTGGTCAAATTGTCGACGCGCTTCTCGCAGGATTCGAGATCGGCGAGCATCAGCTCGGTCTCGATGATCTCGATGTCGGCGAGCGGATCGATCTTGCCTTCGACATGCGTGATGTCATCATCGACGAAGCAGCGCACCACGTGCGCGATCGCATCGGTTTCGCGGATGGTGGCGAGAAACTGATTGCCGAGGCCTTCGCCCTTGGACGCGCCCTTCACCAGGCCCGCGATGTCGACGAAGGTCAGCCGCGTCGGAATGATCTGCTGCGACTTGCCGACCTCGGAGAGTGTGTCCAAGCGTTTGTCCGGCACCGCGACTTCACCGACGTTGGGCTCGATGGTGCAGAACGGATAGTTCGCCGCCTGCGCCGCGGCGGTTTCGGTGAGCGCATTGAACAGCGTCGATTTGCCGACATTCGGCAGCCCGACGATACCGCATTTAAATCCCATGACCTGTCCTGAATGGTTCGACGACGCTTCAAGCGCCGTTGTCGTCCTTCGACGTGAATCCCTTGGCCTGCATCGTCAGATGCACCTTGTTCTGAAAGCTGGAGTCGTGGCCATCGGCCAGCAGCGCCACATTGTCCACCACCGCGTCGACCAGCGCTTCCAGCTGCGGCCGTTCAGCCTTGGCGAAATCACTGAGCACGTGATTATGCACCAGTTCCTTGACGCCGGGATGGCCGATCCCGAGCCGGACGCGGCGGTAGTCGTTGCCGACATGCGCGGAGATCGAGCGCAGGCCGTTATGCCCGGCGATGCCGCCGCCAACCTTGACGCGCAGTTTCGAGAACGGCAGTTCGAGCTCGTCGTGAAATACCGCGATGTCGCCGACCGCGATCTTGAAGAAACTGGCAGCAGCCTGCACCGAGATGCCGGAGTCGTTCATGAAGGTCAGCGGACGCAGCAGGATGACGCGCTCGCTGCCTAGATTGCCTTCCGAGGTCTCGCCCTGAAAGCGGCGGCGCCACGGTGCAAACCGGTGACGCCGCGCCATCTCGTCGAGAACCATGAACCCGATATTGTGCCGGTTGCCCTGGTATTTCGCACCAGGGTTTCCGAGACCAACAAAGAGTCGCATGACGCGGGTGTCCGCGCAGGCTTACTTCTTCTTCGCCGGGGCAGCAGGTGCCTTGGCGCCAGCGGCGGGCGCTTTCGCGCCGGCTGCGGGGGCCTTGGCGCCAGCGGCCGGAGCCTTGGCAGCCGCGGCTGCGGCCGGAGCAGCGGTCGCGCCGGGGGTCGCCGCGGCGCCTTCTTCGCCATAGCCGGACGGCGGCACGATGGTGACCAGGGTCACGTCTTCATCGCGGGCCAGCGCCTTGACGCCCTTCGGCAGCTTGATGTCCGACATGTGCAGCGAACCGCCGATATCGAGCTGGCTGACGTCAGCCTCGATGAACTGCGGAATGCTGTCGGCCTCAGCCTCGACATCGAGCGTGTGGGTGACGACGTTGATGGTGCCGCCGCGCTTCACGCCCGGCGCGCTGTCCGCGTTCTTGAGATGCAAGGGAACGCTGACGCGGATGGTGGCGCCGACGCCGAGGCGCAGGAAGTCGACATGGAGCGGGAAGTCCCGGACCGGATCGAGGGCGAAGTCGCGCGGAATCACGCGGTGCTTGGTGCCATCGAGATCGATGTCATAGATCGTGGTGAGGAAGCGGCCGGCCAGAATGCGCTGACGGAGCTCGGCATCATCGACCGAGATCGCCACCGGGGGCTTGCTGTCACCATAGATTACTCCCGGCACGCGGCCGGCGCGTCGTACTGCCCGTGCGGCCCCCTTGCCGCCTGCCGAACGTACGGTCGCCTTCAATTCCTTGACGGTCGCCATCGTTTAAGTCCTTGTTTTCTAAAAAGTTAAAGGCCGCAACGCGGCCCGTTTCGTCGTCGCAGCAAGCCTCCAGGGGTGCGGGGGCTGCAGACGTGCCGGGCTTTTAACGCCAAAGCCCGGGAAAGACAAGGAAATGCAGGGGTTTTTTGCGGTATTGGCCGCTCTATACCGGCGGCCTATCCTTGTTTTACCAACAGGGATGGACGCCATGAAGGTCCGGGAAGCGATTCGAGTGATCGAAGAGGACGGCTGGTTTCAGGTCGCGACCCGCGGCAGCATCGACAGTTCAAGCATCCGACCAGGCCGGGGCGGGTCACGGTGGCCGGCCACCCCTCTGACGACCTTGCGCCCGGAACATTTGCCAGTACTTTGAAACAGGCTGGTCTGAAGAAACGACGCTGATGCGATACGCGGTGGTGATCGAAACGGCCGACGGCAATTATTCGGCTTACGTCCCCGACTTGCCGGGCTGCGTTGCCACGGGCGACACTGTAAAGGCCGTCGAGGTCGAGATTCGGGACGCCATCCGCTTTCATATCGCCGGGCTGAGGGAAGATGGCCTCCCGGTGCCGGCGCCTACCAGCATCGCCGACTACGTCGAGACGTAACAGCGCAGCTGCGCAAAGGTGCGCAGCTAGCCGGCACTGGTCGACGGCGCAGTCCCGCCCAGCCTGGCTTCCAGCGCCTCGATCCGCGCCTTCAGGGTCTCGTTTTCCTCCCGGGCGAGGCGCGCCATGTCCTTGACCGCCTCGAATTCCTCGCGCTTGACGATATCGAGGTCGCGCAGGATCTTTTCGGCCTGGTTACGGACCACGCTGTCGACCTCGCGCTTGACGCCCTGGGCGGCGCCAGCGGCATCGTTCATCAGGCGGCCGATCTCGTCGAAAAACCGATTATTGGTCTGGGTCATGGCAGCAACTCCGGCCGGCTGAACTGAATTGGCGCGAAATGCGCTTGGCCTTCGACAATGGCGTTCCCGGCGGCGTTGTTCAAGCCCGCTGTGGAATGCGCGTTTGTCGGCTCGGAAAGCCCTGCCAAGGTCATACACTCATGCTTTACTGGCACTGCCTCAAATCGTAAGCCACGCCATGCCCTTTCCAGACTTGCCGTTTCTCACCATAGCCTTCCCCGTGTTCGACCCGATCGCCGTCGCGCTGGGGCCGATCGTGATCCGCTGGTATGCGCTGGCCTATATCGGCGGCATCGTGCTCGGCTGGGTCTACGCCCGGGCGCTGATCAAGCGGACGCAGCTATGGGGCGGGCCGTCGCCGGTCTCGCTGCTGGAATTCGACGATTTCATCCTCTGGGTAACGCTCGGCATCATTCTCGGCGGCCGAACCGGCTATGTGCTGTTCTACAACCTCGATTTCTTCGTCGCCCACCCGGGCGAAATCTTGGAACTGTGGAAGGGCGGCATGTCGTTCCACGGCGGCTTCTTGGGCTGCGTGGTGGCGGTGATCGCATTCTGCTGGAAGCGTGGCCTGCCGATCCTGTCGCTGGGCGACATCACCTGCGCGGTCGGACCGATCGGGCTGCTGCTCGGGCGCCTCGCCAATTTCATCAACAGCGAATTGTGGGGCCGCCATGCCGACGCCAGCGTGCCGTGGGCGATGGTGTTTCCCAATGGTGGCCCGCTGCCGCGTCATCCCAGCCAGTTATATGAAGCCGGTCTTGAAGGCATCGTGCTGTTTGTGATTCTGGCGCTGATGATCCGCGCCGGCGCGCTGAAGCGGCCAGGACTGATCCTCGGCGCTTTCATCTTGTTTTATGCGCTGGCGCGTATCGCCGGCGAGCTCTTCCGTGAACCGGACCCGCAATTGGGATTTCTGTGGGGTGGGCTCACCATGGGAATGTTGCTGTCGGCGCCGATGATCCTGGTCGGACTGTTTCTCATGGCACAGGCATGGCGGAAGCCGCCGCGCACCTCCACCATCGCTGTCAGCCAGGGCGCCACGTGACCGAACCTTCGCCGCTTCAAGACGAAATCAAGCGCCTCATCAAGTCGGCGGGACCGATGCCGGTGTGGCGCTACATGCAGCTCTGCCTCACCCATCCGCTTTATGGCTACTATATCTCCCGCGATCCGCTGGGACGCGAGGGCGACTTCACCACCGCCCCCGAAGTCAGCCAGATGTTCGGCGAGCTGTTGGGGCTGTGGGCGGCGTCGGTGTGGCGCGCGATCGATTCACCGCCCGTCCTGCATCTGATCGAGCTCGGCCCCGGCCGCGGCACCATGATGGCCGACGCGCTGCGGGCGCTCAGGGTCCTTCCGCCGCTATACCAGGCGCTGCAGGTGCACCTTGTCGAAATCAACCCTGTGCTGCGCGAAAAACAGAAGGCGATGCTGTCCAATGCGCGCAGTATCACGTGGCACGACAGCCTCGATACGGTGCCGGTCGGCCCCTCGGTCATTCTCGCCAATGAATATTTTGACGTACTGCCAATCCATCAGGTGGTAAAACGGGAGTCCGGCTGGCACGAGCGCACGGTCGAGATCACCGCCGACGATCAACTGATGTTCGGCGCCTCGGTCGAGCCGTTGCCGCGCTTCGAGGTTCTGCTGCCACCGCTGGTGCGCGCCGCGCCGAATGGCGCGGTGTTCGAATGGCGGCCCGACACCGAGATGATGAAGATCGCCAGCCGCGTCCGCGACCATGGCGGCGCCGCGCTGATCATCGACTATGGCCACCTGCGTTCCGACGCCGGCGACACGCTTCAAGCCATCGCCCGGCACAGCTTCGCCGATCCGCTGAAGGACCCCGGCCAAGCCGACGTCACGGCCCATGTCGATTTCCAGGCGCTGGGCCGCGCCGCCGAAGATGTCGGCGCCCGCGTCCACGGCCCGGTATCGCAGGGTGAATTTCTCAAACGTCTCGGCATCGAGACCCGCGCCGTGACGCTGATGGCCAAGGCGACGCCCGAGATTTCCGAAGACGTGTCCGGCGCATTGAAGCGGCTGACCGACAGCGGTCGCGGCGGCATGGGCTCGATGTTCAAGGTGATCGGTATCTCCGATCCGGCCATTCCCACGCTGGTGGCGCTCAGCGACGACACCGGCATCGAGGCTAACCCGTCATGACCTTTGTTTCGCCGCTGCTGGCCGCCCTTCCCGGCCTGCGCCACACCTTCTTCACCCGCGACGGCGGCGTGTCGCAAGGCATCTATGCCGGCCTCAATGGCGGGCTGGGCTCCAGGGACGATCCGGACGATGTGACGGAAAATCGCCGCCGCATGGCCGCCGACATGGGGGTCGATCCCGCGCACTTTCTCACCGCTCACCAGGTGCATTCGCCCGATGTGGTGGTAGCCTCCGCGCCCTGGGATGCCGCCTCGCGTCCGCGCGTCGATGCGATGGTCACCCGGGTCGAAGGCCTCGCGCTCGGCGTGACGGCGGCGGATTGCGGACCTGTGCTGTTCGCCGATCCAAAAGCGCGCGTGATCGGCGCCGCCCATGCCGGCTGGAAGGGCGCGCTGACCGGTGTCCTGGAATCAACCATTGAGGCCATGGAAAAGCTCGGCGCCGCCCGCGCCGACATGGTGGTGGCGATCGGCCCGCTGATCCGGCAGCCAAGCTATGAAGTCGGCGCCGAATTCGTCGAACGCTTTGTCCGCGAGGACGGCGACTACGCCCTGTTCTTCAAGCCATCGAAGCGCGACGGGCACGCGATGTTCGATCTTGGCGGTTTCATCCGCATGCGCCTCGAACATGCCGGAATCGGGGCCATCGACGACACCGGGATCGACACCTATCCCGACGAGCGCCTGTTCAGCTACCGCCGCTCGGTGCACCGTGGCGAGACGGACTACGGCCGGCAGATTCACGCCATCGCGCTGGAAGCCGCACATTCGTTGTAAACGCTTCGGTTACACCTGTAACGATGCCGCCCTAGACCTTAATGGATTTTAACGATATCGCTCGATCTTACCGGTGCAGTGGAAAGCCGGATTGAAGCTAGGATGTCGTTGCATGCATGCGCCTGCCCTCACCGCCCGTCGAACCACGTCGCGCCTGATCTCGGCTGCGCTATTGATGACGGTGGCTTTCGGGCTCGGCGGTTGCGCCAATGTGGCCGGCAGCGGGGCTCCCGCCGCGGCTTTTGCGCAAGCCGGCGCGCCGGGCGGCGCCACCGTTGCGTTTGAATCGGTCGATGGCCCGCCGCCGCAAGTGTTCGATCGCATGATCAACCTCCTGGACAGTGAAGCGCGGCTGCGCAACCTCGCGGTTGTGTCACGCAAGGACAGCGCGGCCTATCGCGTGCGCAGCTACCTCGCCGCCCAGGTGCGCGGCGGCAGGACCAGCATTGCCTGGGTGTGGGATGTCTATGACCGCGACCAGCAGCGCGCCCTGCGCCTCGCGGGCGAAGAGCCCACTGGCAAGAACGGCACTGATGCCTGGGCGAGCGCCGACGACGTGGTGCTCCGGCGGATCGCACAGGCCGGCCTCACCGGCCTTGGGGGTATGATCAACGGAACCACACCCGGCGACGCAGCACCGGCGACCGTTCCGAGCGGCAATGGTCCGGCGATTGCGCGTGTCGATGAGCGCTCGCCGGAAACCGTCGCCAGCGCCCTCAGCTTCAGCGCGAATTAACGATAGAAACCTTGAAATGACGCAGGAAAACCGCGGCCTACGGGTTGCCAGCGGACTGTCGTCCTTGATATCACCTCGCTGACTGAGACCATCCAGTTCCGTGGGTAATCCGATATGCTGAACGTTGTATCCACCAAGCCGCGGGGAGACGCGTCGATGTCGGGCAAGAACGGCTCCATCAAGCTGGTCGCCGGCAATTCGAACCCGGTGCTGGCGCAGGAGATCGCCTCCTGGCTGCAACTGGCGCTCACCAAAGCCAGCGTCCGTCGCTTTGCCGACATGGAAATCTTCGTCGAGATCCAGGAAAACGTCCGCGGCTCCGACGTCTACATCATCCAGTCGACGTCGTTTCCCACCAACGACCATTTGATGGAATTGCTGATCATCACCGACGCGCTTCGCCGCGCCTCAGCTCGCCGTATCACCGCCGTGGTGCCGTATTTCGGTTATGCCCGCCAGGACCGCAAGGTCGGATCGCGTTCGCCGATCTCCGCCAAGCTGGTGGCCAACCTGATCACCCATGCGGGTGTCGACCGGGTCATGACCCTCGACCTGCATGCCGGCCAGATCCAGGGCTTCTTCGATATTCCCGTGGACAATCTGTTTGCCTCGCCAGTGATGGTGCGCGACATCAAGGATAAGTTCGACCTTGGCAATGTCATGGTGGTATCGCCCGACGTCGGCGGCGTGGTACGCGCCCGCGGCCTCGCCAAGCGGATCAACGTACCGCTGGCGATCATCGACAAGCGCCGCGAACGCGCCGGTGAATCCGAGGTCATGAACGTGATTGGCGACGTCGCCGGCTATACCTGCATCCTGATCGACGACATCGTCGATTCCGGCGGCACGCTGGTGAACGCCGCCGATGCTCTGCTCGCCAACGGCGCCAAGGATGTCTACGCCTACATCACCCACGGCGTGTTGAGCGGCGGCGCCGCGGCGCGCATCACGGCCTCGAAGCTGAAAGAGCTGGTGATCACCGACTCGATCCTGCCGACGGAAGCCGTGATCCACTCGCCGAACATTCGCACGCTCTCGATCGCCTCCCTGATCGCCGAAGCGATCGGCCGCACGGCGTCGGAAGAGTCGGTGTCGAGCTTGTTCGACTAATTGAGCGTATGTAGCCCGGAGGAGTCCTTGCGACATCCGGGACGGGCGCCTCGTGGAGGCTCTTTTCCCGGATTTCGCCTCGCTTCATCCAGACTACAAAAAGAACTACACAATCCCGGCCGCGACCTGGCCGCGCAGCTGCTCCAGGCTGAGTAGCGTATTGGCGCAGGCTTCCGCGACCTCGACGCCCCTCGCCGCGAAATGCTTGCGCAGGAAATCTGAGCCCGCATCGGTCTCATCGAACTCGTCCGGCGTAACCACCGCGGAAAACACCGGCACCTCGGTCCTCAATTGCACGTCCATCAGCGCGCGGATCACGGTGTCGGCCACGAAACCGCGGACGCCGCTATCGACCACGAGGCCAGCCGCGACGATGGCGGTATAGCGCCGCGTCTTGGCGAGAATCTGCACATGCAGCGGAATTTCGAACGAGCCCGGCACCTCGAACAGATCGACCTGCGCCGGCGCGATATGCCGCGCCGCGATCTCGGCGAGGAATGACAGCCGGCACGATTCAACGATGTCGCGGTGCCACGACGACTGCACGAAGGCGACACGCTGAGGTTTGGCAAAGCGCGGATGATCCGCCGCCTCCGTTGAGGCGTGCGTGGACTCGTTCATGACAACATTCTTTCCAGTGACGCTGGAACTATGCCGAAACCTGATCGCAGCGGCAAGAACCATCCACAGCCGTGCCGATCCCGCCAATGCCCTTGATGGACCGCCGAAAGCCATGCCGCCCTGCCCGCGAATCAATTGGTTAACGGCCGATCCGGACTCGCGCCACGATAGCGCGGCGCCCCGGACTCGCATGCCGAGAATCCGATTCCGGTTTGTTCTCATCAAGGCACGATCAGCTGTGGATGAAGGATGGTTTGTCTGTGGATGGATTCGTGGTGGCGTTGCGCGGATTCCGCAAATCACATCACTTCAAACTCGCAAGCTCCGGAAGATGAGGGATTGCAGCCCGCGGCGGCGCATCGATTTATCGCGTACCGGCCGTCCGCGAGCCATTCATTTCATTCAAAGCAAGGTCGCGACGGCATGTCACTTCTCGAAAGCGCTATCGATTCACGCGTCAACCCGCTCGCGGTTGTCGAGGATATCGCCGCCGACCATAACTGGGCGTTCGAGCGTTCCGGCGAGGACGAAGTCACGATCGTCTCGAAGGGCGACTGGACCGACTATCAACTCTCCTTCACCTGGATGAATGAGATCGAGGCGCTGCATCTGGCATGCGCCTTCGACATGAAGATCCCGGCCGCGCGCCGCGCCGAAGTACAGCGCCTGATCGCCGCTATCAACGAGCAGATGTGGGTCGGACATTTCGATATCTGGACCCATACCGGCATGGTGATGTACCGTCAGGCCTTGATCCTGCCGGAGGGCCTGATCGCCTCCACCGCGCAGTGCGAGACCATGCTGGTCTCCGCCATCCATAGCTGCGAGCGCTACTATCCGGCGTTTCAGTTTGTCGTCTGGGCCGGCAAGACCGCGTCCGAGGCGATGTCCGCGGCGATGTTCGACACCGCCGGCGAAGCGTGACGCATATGACCAGCGCGCATCCCGGGATCGTCGTTCCTGCCCATCCGAACGACAGTCACCGCGCCGCTGTTTTAAAGGCGTTGATGCAGTACAACGACAGCAAGGTCGGCCCGTCTGGCTTTGAACCGCTGGCGATC
The DNA here is from genome assembly GCF_025356345.1 of Tardiphaga sp. Lineage (GTDB taxonomy): Bacteria > Pseudomonadota > Alphaproteobacteria > Rhizobiales > Xanthobacteraceae > Tardiphaga. Next base: position 36,753 of record NZ_JANXTC010000371.1, on the reverse strand, counting down.
CTGATCAACGATCCGGTCACCGGCGAACCCGCTGGTGGGCTGTGGGGTAAGACGGCCTATAATTGGTGTTTTGTCGAACTGTTTGTGATCCCGGAAGCGTTCCGCGGACAGGACATGGGCTCCAAGGTTCTGGCGCAGGCCGAAGACATCGCGCGCGGGCGCGGGTGCATCGGCCTATGGCTCGATACCTACTGGTTTCAGGCGCCGGCGTTCTATCAGAAACAGGGCTACGAGATAGTTGGCACCCTGCCCGATTATCCGCGCGGCGGCCCGCGCTACTTTCTGAAAAAGAGCCTGGTCTAGACCGCCAGAGGCTGCATGCGCGCCGCGCCGGTGATACGGTCCGGCAGCTTTCATTTCCCGGATCGAACCATGACCTCAACCAGCCTGCCGCTTGCCGAACTCACCGGCACCCTCGTGCTCGCCGGCGCTGGCAAAATGGGCGGCGCGATGCTGACCGGCTGGCTCGCGCGCGGCCTCGACCCGAAGCGCGTGGTCGTGATCGATCCATTTGCCTCCGATGCCATCAAGGCCCTTGGCACCACCGGCGTCCGCATTAATCCCGCGACCAACACCATCGGCAAGGCCGCCACCCTCGTGATCGCCGTGAAGCCGCAGATGTTTCGCGACGCCGGCCCTCAGTTGCGCGACTTCGCGGCTTCGGCGCTGGTGGTCTCGATCATGGCCGGCGCGACCATCGCTGCGATCTCCGAGATCTGCGGCGGCAGGGTGGTGCGCGCGATGCCGAACACGCCGGCGGCGATCGGCCGCGGCATCACCGTGGCGGTGGCCGCCGACGACGTCAGCACCGAGCAACGACATGTCGCCGACGCGCTACTTCGCGCCACCGGCGCCGTCGAATGGGTTGACGATGAGAACCTGATGGATGCCGTGACGGCACTTTCCGGATCAGGCCCGGCCTATGTCTTCCTGCTGGCCGAGGAGATGGCGCGCGCCGGCGTCGCCGCCGGCCTTCCGGTCGAACTCGCCACCAGACTGGCGCGCGAGACCGTGGCCGGCTCCGGCGAGTTGCTGCATCGCTCGGAGTTGGATTCAGCGACGCTACGCAAGAACGTTACCTCCCCCGGCGGCACCACCGCCGCGGCGCTGGAGGTATTGATGGGCGCCGATGGCTTTGAGCCGTTGCTGACACGCGCGATCGCCGCGGCCACGAAGCGATCGAAGGAACTGGCGAAGTAGCATGTAGCCCGCATGAGCGAAGCGACATGCGGGACCCGCCCATCCGACCAAGCGTTGTCCCGCGTATCACTTCGTTCATGCGGGCTACAAGTGATTACACCGGTACCCGCACCGTCGCCCTCAACCCGCCCATCGGGCTGTCGCCCAGCGTGATGTCGCCACCATGCGAGCGCGCGATGTCACGGGCGATGGCGAGGCCAAGGCCGGTGCCGCCCTCGTCCTGGTTGCGGGCGTCGTCGAGCCGCAGGAACGGCTTGAACACTTCCTCGCGCATGTCGGCGGGAATGCCGGGACCGTCATCGTCGATCGTCACCGTGAGGTAGCGATGATCGCGATGGCCGGTGATGCCGATGTCGTGGGCGTGGCGCGCGGCATTGGAGACCAGATTGGCGAGGCAGCGCTTGAACGACGCTGGCTTCACGGTCACCACGGGAAGACCGTGGAACACCACCGTGGCGGTGTGGCCGTTGCGCTCGGCGTCGCTGCGCAGATCTTCCAGCGCGGCCGCCATGTCGGTGGGCTGCGCCTGCTCGCCACTGTCGCCGCGCGCGAACGCCAGATAGGCCTCCAGCATGCCGGCCATCTCGTCGACATCCTTGCGCATGTCCTCGACTTCCGGGCTGTTGTCGATCAGCGCCAGTTCGAGCTTGAAGCGGGTCAGTATGGTGCGCAAATCATGGCTGACGCCGGCCAGCATCGCGGTGCGCTGCTCGATCGAGCGTTCGATCCGCACCTTCATCTCGATGAAGGCGTTGGCAGCACGGCGTACCTCGCGGGCGCCCCGCGGCCGAAAGTTCGGCGCGTCACGGCCCTTGCCAAAGCTCTCCGCCGCATCGGCCAGCCGCAGGATCGGCCGGATCTGGTTGCGCAGGAACAGCACGGCGACGATCAGCAGGATCGAGGAGGTCCCGACCATCCAGAACAGGAAGATCTCGGAATTCGACGCATAGGCGGCGCTACGTTGGGCAAACACCCGCATCACCGTGTCGTTGAGCTGGATGCGGATTTCCACCAGATTGGAGCGGCCGACGGTGTCGATCCAGAACGGTTTTGTAATTTGCCGTCCGATCTGCACCGACAAGGCCTGGTCGAGCAGCGAAAAGAACGGCTTTGGACCGGGCGGCGGCATGTCGCCGATCGGCAGAAAATCCACCACCAGGCCAAGCCGCTGTTGCGCGAGCATCTTGATCTGGGTGCGGTCCTTGTCCTGCGGATAGATCTTGTAGACGTCGATCAGCGCGGCGATGTCCTGTACCACCGCCTGCGACAGCCGCCGCGTCACCGTGTTCCAGTGCCGTTCCATGAACACGAAGGCGACCACCGACTGCAGGATCACCATCGGCAAGATCATGATCAGCAGCGCGCGGGCATAGAGGCCCTTCGGCATGAAATTGTTGAAGCGCCGATTCAGCCAGCCATTAGCCGCGGACATCCGCCCGGCGGCGGTACGAATCATCGTCAGGCCGGTATCGAGGGTGCTCATGCGATCAATTCATCTGGCTATGGCGACGCCACCAGGCGGTAGCCGATGCCGCGCACAGCCTGCAGGAATAGCGGGTTGGCGGGATCGGTCTCGATCTTGCGGCGCAGCCGGTTGATCTGCACGTCGACCGCGCGCTCATTGACGGTGCCGTCGCCGCCGGTCAGCTCGCCGCGCGGCACGGTCTCGCCGGGCGTCGTCGCCAGCACCCGCAGCATGTCACGCTCGCGATCGGTGAGATGGACGATCTCATCGCCCTGGCGCAACTCGCCGCGCTGCAAATGATAGACATAGGGGCCGAACTGCAGCGACTCCGTGCGCTCGACCGGCACCGGCGCCAGCCGCTTCAGGATATTGCCGATCCGCAGTACCAGCTCGCGCGGCTCGAACGGCTTGGCGACATAGTCGTCGGCACCGATCTGCAGCCCCTCGATGCGGCTCTCGGCCTCGTGCCGCGCGGTCAGCATGATAATCGGTACCAGCGAGGTGGTGCGGATGAAGCGGGCGAGTTCGAAGCCGGTCTCGCCGGGCATCATTACGTCGAGGATCAGCATGTCGAAATGCAGGCCAAACAGCTTGGCGCGGGCATCCTTGGCAGAGGCCGCGGTGGTGACGCGATAACCTTCGCCGGCGAGAAAGCGCGACAGCAGGTCGCGGATGCGGCGGTCGTCGTCAACCAGCAGCAGATGCGGCGCGTCGTCGGTGGGTTCGACAGGCACTCGTTTGGCGGCGGCGGCTAATATCATTCTTTGGTCATCCCGCTGTCAGCGCCCGTTTTGCCTGTTCCAAGAATGGTTTGCAGCACCTTGTCCGGATCGTCGCGATCAATCATTCCGCTGAGGAAGCGGCCGACGGCATCGACCTCACCCGCCGTGAAATTGCGCAGCGCGCGGGTGATGCGGTCGGTCTGCAGTCCGGCCAGTCGCGCCACCAGAGCCTCGCCCTTGGCGGTGGCGAAAAGCAGCCGTTGCCGCCGATCGGCCGCGCCCGACTTCTGCACGATATACCCTTCATCGAGCAATTGCTTGAGAACCCGCCCCAGCGACTGCTTGGTGATGCGCAACACGTCGAGCAGATCGGCGACCTTCAGGCCGGGATAACGATGCACGAAATGCACGACGCGGTGATGGGCGCGGCCAAAGCCGAACTGGTCCAGCACATGGTCGGGATCGCCGACAAAGTCACGATAGGCGAAAAACAGCAGTTCGATGATGTCCCAGCGCGGCGCTGGGACATCCCTAACCGGTTCCTGCCGGGCCGCACCCTCAACCGATCGTGCAGCGTGCTCCGCAAGTTTTATGTCAGGCATATTGACACATCTTTGTTTCAATCTTACAAAACAAGCCATCGAGACGAAATAATAGAACTTTCGTCGAGACAGGGCCTCAACAGTCCGATACCACGAATTGGCGGCATGGCCGCATTTCCTCCACCGGCGATTGTTCAGGCAGTCGGCCAAACATACCGAATTTCACGATTTCCGCAAAAAAACATGCGCCGTCACAAACCGGTGTTGTGGAACGCGAAGTTGACGTAGAACCACCGCGCCTTCGCCCAGCCGAGGCGCGCAAGCCAGGAGTTAGGTCCATGGGAATCTCGTTCGATAAAGTCGATGGTTCGGCCTGGTTGACATTCGACGTCCAGCCCGCGGCCAATGTGCTGTCCGCGACGGATCGCGCGGCGAAGTTGATGAATCCTGGCTTCGGCCGGGTGTTCACCGAGCACATGGCCCTGGTCCGCTACAACGAGGCCGACGGATGGCATGGCGCCCGGGTCGAATCCCGCGCCAATTTCCCGCTCGATCCGGCCACCGCCGTTCTGCACTACGCGCAGGAAATCTTTGAAGGCCTCAAGGCCTACAAGCGTGACGATGGCGGCGTGAACCTGTTCCGCCCCGATGCCAATGCACGGCGCTTCCGCAATTCGGCCGACCGTATGGCGATGGCGCCGCTGCCCGACCCGGTGTTCATCGAAGCCGTCGAGCAACTGGTGCGGATCGACCGCGACTGGATTCCATCCGGCGAAGGCAGCCTCTATCTGCGACCCTTCATGATCGCCAGCGAGATCTTCCTCGGCGTCAAGCCGTCCGCGGAGTACATCTTTGCCGTGATCGCCTCGCCGGTCGGCTCCTATTTCAAGGGCGGCCCCGCGCCGGTGTCGATCTGGGTGTCGGAGAATTATACGCGCGCCGCGGTCGGCGGCACCGGCGCGGTCAAATGCGGCGGCAACTACGCCGCCAGCCTGCGCGCACAGGCCGAGGCGATCGATCACGGCTGCGACCAGGTCGTATTCCTCGATGCGATCGAGCGCCGCTACGTCGAGGAACTTGGCGGCATGAACATCTTCTTCGTGTTCGATGACGGCTCGCTGCTGACGCCGCCGCTCGGCACCATCCTGCCGGGCATCACCCGCGATTCGATCATCGCGCTGGCGAAGGCTTCCGGCACCGAGGTGCGCGAAGAGCTTTACACGCTCGAGCAGTGGCGCGCCGACGCCGCCAGCGGCAGGCTGAAGGAAGCCTTCGCCTGTGGCACCGCGGCGGTGATCTCGCCGATCGGCAAGGTGTGTTCGGCGAGCGGCGACTTTCTGATCGCGGACGGCACCGGCGGGCCGATGGCAACGGCGCTGCGCAAGCAGCTCGTCGATATCCAGTACGGCCGCGCGCCGGATCCGCACAACTGGATCCGCAAGGTTTTGTAAGCGACGACGTACGACGCTTACTTCCCCTCTCCCGTTGTGGGAGAGGGTGGCCACGCGCAGCGTGGCCGGGTGAGGGGTAGCCGCGAACGCCGAGCCCGGAGACACCTCATCCGTCTTCGCTTCGCGAAGCCATCTTCTGCCACAAGGCGAGAAGGAAGCGACAGCGTCCGCCGCCCGCTTTGAGCACTACCCCCTCAGCAGGCCGAGCCGCCGCCGCCAGGTCCAGCGCCACACCATCACCAGCGCGACCGCCGCCAGTCCGGCCGCCAGTCCGATCCAGATCCCGACGCTGCCGAAACCGAGCCTGAAGGCCAGAAGCAGGCCGAGCGGCATGCCAAATCCCCAATAACCGACCAGCGCGAATATCATCGGAACCCGCGTGTCCTGCAGTCCACGCAGCATCCCGGAGGCCACCGACTGCGCACCGTCGGCGATCTGGAACACAGCGACGCAAAACAGGAACGACATCGCAATATCGACCACTGCGTGATTCGCGGCATCGTTGATATCGAGGAAAGCGCTGATCAAGAACCGCGGCGTCAGCAGCAGCAGCGCGCTCATCGAGGCCATGAAGCCGACGCCGAGCGCAAAGGCGGTCCATCCGGCGCGGGTGATGGCGTCGCGGTCACCGGCGCCAAAGGCCTGCCCGACCCGCACGGTGGCCGCCTGGCTGAGGCCCATCGGCACCATGAAGGTGACGGAGCCGATCTGGAGCGCAATGGTGTGGGCAGCGATCGCGGCGGTACCGAACTGCCCCATCAGAAACACCGAGGCGTTGAACACCGTGATCTCGAACGCCACCGTGGCACCGATCGGCACGCCGAGTCGCCACAATTTGGCAAAGCGCGGCCAGTCCGCGCGCCACCAGCGGCCAAACAGATGGTAGCGGCGGAATTTTCGATGAAAGCCAACGACCAGCGCAAACGACACGAACAGAAAGACATTCGACAGCGTCGTCGCGAGGCCGGAGCCGCGCAGTCCCATGGCCGGCAGGCCGAGATGGCCGAACACCAGCGCCCAGTTGGCGACGATGTTGAAAAGGATGGCCAGACCGGTCACCACCAGCGCCCAGATAGGCCGCTGCAGCGCCGCCACGAACGAGCGCAACGCGATGAAGCCGAGCGTCGGCAGAAATCCCCATTGCAGCATGCGAACAAAACTCTGCGCGTCGGCGGCAGCCTGCGGCACCTGCCCGAACAGCAGCAGGATCGACTCGGCGTGCCACAGCAGCAGCCACGCCGGCACCGAGATGATCACCGCCGACCACAGGCCCTGGCGAAAGGTGCGGCGGATATCGCGCACCGCATGCAGCCCGCGGCCGATCGCTTCGGCCATCATCGGCGAGGTCGCGGTGATCAGGCCGATGGCGAAGATCAGAATGGCAAAATACAGGTTGACGCCAAGCGCGCCGGCCGCGAGCGCCGAGGCGCTGACCCGGCCGAGCACGATGACATCGGTGGTGGTAAGCGCGATCTGCGCGACATTGGTGAGGACCAGCGGCCAGCCGAGCGCCAGCGTCGCGCGCAGTTCGGCAAGCCAGGCCGCGCGCGTAAACGCGCCGGAGCGATCGATCATGGACATGACCGGCTTGTAGGATGGGTTGGCCCGTTGCGAAACCCATCATCCGCGGTTGATGGGCTTCGCAAGGGCTCGACCGATCCTACAGATCGGACGCTGCGATCCAGAACACTTCGCCGTCGGAATCTTCCGTATCGAGCCACAGCAACGGCAGTTCGGGAAATGCCGCCTCGATTTGTTCGCGGCCGCGTCCGATTTCGCACAGCAGCCCGCCATTCGGCGTCAGGTGGTCGGCGGCTTCCGCGAGAATCCGACGGACGACATCGAGCCCGTCGTCGCCGCCGTCAAACGCCATCGCCGGCTCGGCGCGGCACTCGTCCGGCAGGTCGGCCATGCCCTGTGCGTCGACATAGGGCGGGTTGGTGATGATGAGATCGTAGCGGGCGTCGCCCAGCGGCGCGAACAGGTCGCCCTTGTGCAGCGTCAGGCGGTCCCCGATGCCGTAATCGGCGACGTTCTTCGCGGCGACGGCGAGCGCATCCTTTGACAGGTCGACAGCATCGACCCGCGCATTCGGGAACGACTGGCTGGCGAGAATCGCGATGCAGCCGGAGCCGGTGCAGAGATCGAGCACGGATTCGATCGCCGCGGGATCGTCGATCAGCGAGCCGCCCTCCTCGGTTTCACCACCGCTGAAATGCGTATCCAGCAATTCGCCGATGAAGGAGCGCGGCACGATCACCCGCTCGTCGACATAGAACGGCAGCCCGCGCATGTAGATCTTGTTGACCAGATAGGCCGCCGGCTTCCGCGTCGCGACGCGGGCGTTGATGACGTCGAGGATCTTGCGGCCTTCCGCCGCGGTCACGCGCGCGATGGCGAAGGTATCGAACTGGTCGGGATGCAGATGCAGGATTTCGCAGACGATAAAGGCCGCTTCGGCGACGGGATCGGTGGTGCCATGGGCAAAAGCGAGCTTCGCCTCGAGGAAGCGGCTGACGGCATAGCGGACGTAATCGAGCAGCGTCACCAGTTCGCCGGCGCCGACCTTCGGCGCCTTGACGGCCGCTGACTTGGGCTTTGCCGCCGCCTTGGCCTTCTTGATAAGTTTCTTGGCCATTATTTTTTGTCCCAGCGCGCAGCCGCGTCATCGTCGTCGGTCTTCGCTGCGATCCAGCCGGCGCCCTCGACCGTCTCCTCACGCTTCCAGAACGGCGCGTGGGCCTTGAGATAGTCCATCAGAAACTCGGCGGCCTGAAACGCGGCCTGGCGATGCGCCGAGGCGGTCAACACCACCATGATATTTTCGCCGGGCACCAGGCGACCGACGCGGTGGACGATGGTGAGGCCGGTCAGCGGCCAGCGCGCCATCGCCTCGTCGGCGTGGCGCGCGATCTCGGCTTCGGCCATGCCGGGATAGTGTTCCAGCGTCAGCGCCGTGGTGGCGTCACCGCCCTCGGTGCCGCGGCAGATGCCGCTGAAACTGACGACCGCGCCGATGTCGGTACGGCTGCCGGTCAACGCGGCGATCTCGTGGGAGACGTCGAAGTCGGCGTGCTGGATGCGAATGGTGACGGCGCGTGTCATGGCAGCCTAGCCGCCAGTCATCGGCGGAAAGAACGCGATCTCGCGCGCGCCGGAAATCATCGCATCGGGGCGCACATGGGTGTGGTCGATGGCGGCGCGGATCACTTTCGGCGTCTCGAAGGCATGGGCATATTCATCGCCGCGCGTGGTCAGCCAGCCGATCAGTTCACCGACGGTCGTTACCGCGGCCGGCGGATCGATCAGTTCCTCGGCCTTGCCTATGCGTTCCCGCACCCAGGCGAAATACAGCAATTTCATGCGTCCTCCGCGATCAGGTGGTGAATGCCGGAGCGGAAATAATCATAGCCGGTATAAATGGTCAGCAAGGCCGACAGCCAGAGCAGCACAATACCGGTAAGGGTGGTGAAGGGCAGCACGAGGTCACCGGCCTCGCCGGCCAGCAAAAACCCGATCGCGACCAATTGCATCGTGGTCTTCCACTTCGCCAGTTTCGTGACAGGAACGCTGACGCGCAGAGCGGCCAGATATTCGCGCAGACCCGACACCAGGATTTCGCGACACAGGATGACGACGGCGGCCCACAGCGTCCAGCCATGAATGCTGGCATCCGCCGCCAGCATCAGCAGGCAGGATGCAACCAGCAACTTGTCGGCGATCGGGTCGAGCATGCGGCCAAATGCCGAGTGCTGGTCCCAGATCCGGGCATAGTAGCCATCGAGGAAATCGGTAATACCGGCGGCGATGAATACCGCGACCGCGACCCATCTCAGCCACAGCGGTCCGTCCTGAACCGACTGGGCATACAGACAGCCGACGACCACCGGGATCGCGGCGATGCGGGCGTAGGTCAGCATATTCGGCAGCGACAGCGCGGAATTCGCCGTCTTTCGTGGGGTAACTGTCATCGTTCCTAACAATACTGCCATGGCGCGAAGGTCAACCGCCGCGGGATCGCCCAGCGTTAGTTTACCGCAAAACGGTCTCGTCCCGACGACAGCCAGATTACAATGCTGTCATCTCTGCCCGGCCGGGGCATGGAAAAAATCGAAGATTTTTCGCGCGCTCTCCGCCGAGATCCCGGGAACCTTGCCGAGATCGCCCACAGAGGCGCGTTCGATCGCCTTCAGGGTTCCGAAATGGTGCAGCAGCGCGCGCTTGCGGGTCGGCCCGATGCCCGGGATTTCCTGCAGCCCGGCCTCGCGGATATCCTTTTTGCGCAGCGTGCGGTGTGACCCGATCACGAAGCGATGCGCCTCATCGCGCAGCCGCTGGATGAAATACAGCACCGGATCGCGCGGCTGCAGCTTGATCGCCGGGCGGTCCGGCATGAACAGCGTTTCCTGACCAGCATCGCGTTCCGGCCCTTTGGCCACCGACATCAGCGTTACATGCTTCAGCTCCAGCGCGTCGAAAATCTCCTTGACCGCGTTGAGCTGGCCGCGGCCGCCGTCGATGATCACGAGGTCCGGCCACAGTGGCACGTCGTCGTCTTTCGGCCTCACCGCCTCGCCTTCCGCCGGCGGCGTCAGCAGCCGCTTGAAACGGCGCTGCAGCACCTCCTTCATCATCGCATAATCGTCGCCTGGCGTCAGGCCTTCCGATTTGATGTTAAATTTGCGGTACTGGTTTTTCAGGAACCCATCGGGGCCGGCAACGATCATCGCACCGACCGCGTTGGTGCCCTGGATGTGGCTGTTGTCATAGACCTCGATCCGCTTGGGCACCTGCGGCAGGCCAAGCGTGGTGCAGATCCCCTGCAGCAGCCGCGCCTGCGTCGCGGTATCCGCGAGCTTGCGGCCGAGCGCCTCGCGGGCATTGGTCAGCGCGTGGGCGACCAGTTCCTTCTTCTCGCCGCGCTGCGGGGTAATCACCTCGACCTTGAAACCGGCCTTGATGCAAAGCGCTGACGCCAGCACTTCGGCATCCTCGATCGCGTGCGACAGCAGAATCATCTTCGGCGGCGGCTTGTCATCGTAGAACTGCGCCAGGAACGAGGCCAGCACCTCCTCCGCCGTGAAGGATTTTTCCGCGCGTGGGAAATAAGCGCGGTTGCCCCAGTTCTGGCCGGTACGGAAGAAGAACACCTCGACGCAGGAATAGCCGCCCTCCTGGTGGATGGCGAACACGTCGGCCTCCTCCACCGTGCGCGGGTTGATGCCCTGCTGCGACTGGATCGCCGACAATGCTGCAAGGCGGTCGCGGTACAAGGCCGCGCGCTCGAATTCGAGCTCGTCGGAGGCCCTTTCCATTTCACCGGCCAGTTGCTGCTTGACCGCTCGGGATCGCCCGGACAGAAAATCCTTGGCCTCCTTGACCAGCTCGGTATAGCCAGGAAAATCAATCTCGCCGGTGCACGGCCCGGAGCAGCGCCGGATCTGGTACAGCAGACACGGCCGGGTGCGGCTCTCGAAGAACGAGTCGGTGCAGGAGCGCATCAGGAAGGCGCGCTGCAGCGCCGTGATGGTGCGGTTGACCGCGCCGACCGAGGCGAACGGGCCGAAATACCGTCCGGGGCGCGACTGCGCGCCACGATGTTTCAGGATCTGCGGCGCCCAGTGGTCACCCGATAGCAGGATGTAGGGGAACGACTTGTCGTCGCGCAGCAGCACGTTGAAGCGCGGCCGCAACTGCTTGATCAGATTGGCCTCGAGCAGCAACGCCTCGGTTTCGGTGGCGGTCGAGATGATCTCCACCATCACGGTGGCCGCGATCATCCGCGCGATCCGCATCACATGGCCGGTCGGCCGGGCATAGGAGCTCAGCCGCTTCTTCACATTCTTGGCCTTGCCGACATACAGCACGTCGTTGGCCGCATTGAGCATGCGGTAGACGCCCGGCGATTGCGGCGCGTGTTTTACCGCGTGCTCGATCGCGGCGCGGCCGAGCGCCAGCGGGCCTTCCGGAACCGGCTCGCCGGAATCATCATCGGCGGCATCCGGCAACGCGCCGTCTTCCTCATCCTCGGCTGCTGTGTCCGGGTCGAGTTCCGGCGCGCCCTGCGCCGCAACGTCGAGCGCTTCGGCCGCAGCCTCCGGCGCGGCGGCAGCGTCGGCCGGCGCCGGTATCGGTTCGGTGGGGTCGTCAATCATGACGCTGATCTAAGCCTTGCCGAAGCTGATCGCCAGCGCTGGTCGACGGCCAGATGTGGACAGCCGAAGTTGCGGTCTGCCCGTCACGCATCGCTGCCTTGCAGGGCAAACCCTGGAGGCTGCCGCAAGTAAGACTTTTTTAACGCCAATACCGCGCCGGAGGCCGCTGTTAAGGACTGCTTAAGTCAAAACTTCCACAAATCTTATCAAGAACATATCGAATTCCGTAACCCTAAGGGTTCGTTCGAGAGACCACCCGGGTTCGGCCAGTACAGCGTATTTTGGAGAGTTTTTGTGATGAGCAAGTTAGCGTTCGCGGCGTTCGCCGTTCTGTCGGCGAGTGTGGTGTCGGCGCAGGCGGCGGACCTGCCCTATCGCTCGCGCCAGCCCTATACGGTGAACCAGCCGCTCAATGCCTATAGCTGGGCAGGTCCCTATCTCGGCGGCACGCTGGGCTACGAATGGGGCAGCGTTTCCAACAGCGGCGCCAAGCCGTCCGGCATCGCCGGCGGCGTCACCGCCGGTTACAACTGGCAGAGCGGCAATATTGTGTTCGGTCTCGAAGGCGACATGCAGGGCACCGCCGCCGATGATCGCTTCGCCAATTACAAGTTTTCCAACCCGTGGTTCGGCACCGCGCGCGGCCGCATCGGTTACGCCTTCAATAACGTCCTGATCTACGGCACCGGCGGTCTCGCCTTCGGCAGCCTGCAGACGGAACTCAACGGCCTGCAGCAGTCGCAGACCTCGATCGGCTATGCCGTCGGCGTCGGCGCCGAGGTCGGGATCTACCAGAACTGGACCGCGAAGATCGAATATCTCTACGTCGGCCTGTCCAGCAACAACTACACGCTCACCGGCGCCAATAATGGCCTGGATTTCGGCACCGTCCGCCTCGGCGTGAACTATCACTTCTAGTTCAACCAGAATACCAATCGACACCAACCTCCCGGCCGTTCACGCGGCCGGGATTTTTTTGCTCACCCGTCATTGCGAGGAGCCCTTGCGACGAAGCAATCCAGTCTTCGCGTGCGGTCTCTGGATTGCCGCGTCGCGGAGCCTGTCATCGGGCCGGCGAAGCCGGACCCGTTGGCTCCTCGCAATCACGGGGAGAGGGTGTGCCCCTATGCGCCGCTAAGCCGTCACCACCAGATTGACCGCCTTGGGACCCTTGCCCTTCTTGTCGGGCTCAACCTCGAAGGTGATGCGTTGTCCCTCGATCAGGTCCTTCAGCCCGGCGCGCTCGACCGCGGTGATGTGCACGAACACGTCGCGCCCGCCATCGTCCGGCTTGATGAAGCCATAGCCGCGCTCGCCGTTGAAGAACTTGACGACTCCGCTCATGCCCATCGGGAAACTCCTCCCCCATGCTCCGCCGCGGCGCCACACGCACCGCGGCCGACCGGACATTCACTGCGAAGTTCGCACTTCCCGGAAAGCTTGGCCTTCACGGACACGGCACCTGTTTCCGGTCCGTCAAATCATCAAGGCCCACTCACTCCGCCGCCCCCATTCGCGGAAGCGGAACGTAAAGCCAGTCCCAATGGAGTCAGCATAATACGGTTCACAGCGGATTGACTACCGCCGAAATACAGTTTTTGCGCGCAATGCTTTGCTAGTCAGGCTGTTGTAGTTGCGGACTGGACTATCAGACCTTGACGGTTTCCAGCCGGAAGCGGCTGGCGCCGCCGAGGCCGAGCGGCTTCTCCAGTTCCGGCAGGATCGCCTTCAGTTCCGCCATCAGCTTCCAGGGCGGGTTGACGATCAGCAGGCCGGTGGAGGTCAGGCCGCCATCGGCGGTCTGCGGCGCGACGCTGAATTCCAGACGCAGACATTTGGCCGGCGTGGCCGCTGCATCCGCGGTGAAGGCGACGTGCTGGGCTAGCGCATCGGTGGCGCGGCGGCTTTTCACCGGGTACCACAGCACGTAGATGCCGGTGGCCCATTTGGCGAAGGCCTCGTCAAAGGCCTGCGCCATGCGCTCGAACTCGTCCTTCTTTTCGAACGGCGGATCGATCAGCACCACGCCGCGGCGCTCGTTCGGCGGCACGAAGGCTGGCAACCCGACCCAGCCGTCGAGGTCGACGATCCGGGCCTGCTTGTCGCGGCGCAGCGCCGAGATCAGGTGCTTTCGCGCATTCGGCTCGACCTCGCAGGCGACCATGCGGTCCTGCGGCCGCATCAGGCGACGGGCGATCAGCGGCGAGCCCGGATAGACCTTGAGCTCGCGCGGCTTGTTGAAGGAGCGGACGATCTCGAGATAGGGCTCGACCAGCGGCACCGTCGATTCGGTGAAGCGCGCCTGCATGGCGCGGGCGATGCCGGTGGTCCATTCGCCGGTACGGGTCGCTTCGTCGCCCTGCAGGTCATAGACCCCGGCGCCGGCATGGCTGTCGATGACGCGGAACGGCGCCTCTTTCTCGCGCAGATGGACCAGGATGCGGACCAGCACGATGTGCTTGATGACGTCGGCAAAGCCGCCGGCGTGAAAGGCGTGACGATAATTCATGGCGCCAGCCCTACGCTATGCCGGGCGATTCAGCAAAGAATTGGCGCGATGAAACGACTTGCTCCGTTTCCCGGACGCGGTGCGGCATCCTTATGCCGCTCCGCGGAGCCGGGATCCCGGTTTCCAAAGTACCGGAGCCCAGCTCTGCGAAGCAACATTACGTGTTGCATCGGGTCCGGGCAACGACACGGCCTATCCGCCGCGCAGCGGCGGCATCGTCACCTGATCGCGACGGCAGGCACGGCGGTCGATTTCCTCGCAGGCGCGAAACTGCAGGTCCTTGCTCAGGCAGATCCGCACTTCGCTGAGCCGGTTGCGGTCACAGGTTACCGCGATGGCCGACTGGCTGAGGCCCGGATTGACCTTGATGAAGGCCGCCTCGATGGCGTCCGGAGAAACCGTCCGGGCCTCTTGCAGGTCGAGAAACTCCGCCGGAATCTTGACGCCGGCGCGGGCCTTGCGCACCGCCTCGAAGTAGCCGCGGGCGCCGAGTCCCGAGCAGGTGCCGTGCTTGTCCCATTCGTTGAAAATCAACCCGGGCGCCGGCATCAGGTCGAGCATCGAGCTCATGATGTTGCGGTCGAGTCGCGGCGACGGCCGCTGGCAGTAATTGGGAAAGCCGCGGTCATATTGCGGCCACAGGCCGTGCACGACGAAGGCATAGGGCCGGCCGCCGCATTGCATCTGCTGCGAGCGGCTGGAATTGCCACGCTCGGATGCCGCCTCGCAGAAGGACGGCGACCAGGACAGCGACAGCACGTAGAAATCAAATTCACCGGGCGCGTTCTGCCGCTGGTCCTGCGCCCGGGCCTGACCGAACCCGACCAGCGCCAGCACGCTGAGCGACACAATGACCCGAAAAGCCTGCCACATGATCTGACCCCACCCCTGAGAGCACGAGCCTAATCAGGCCTTTGGAACAATTCAAGAACGATGAGGAGCGGAAATCGATTTAGTGCTTGGCGGCGCGGCAACGCGGATTGTAGGCCCAGTCGCGATCGAGCCCGACCACGCACCATTCGACGCCCTGATTATAGCCGGCAAAGCCGCCATCCTCGATGATCGAGTAATGCACCTGGCGCAGCTTGCCATCGTTCAGCATGGCGTCGGCGGTGCAATAGCGGCGCGGAATGTTGTCCGAGGTCCAGGGCCGGAACGCGGTTTCATGGACCCGGGCAAAACCGGTGATCTGCAGCGCCGAATTCCAGAATGTGCTTTCCTTGTCCTGGAACTGGGACGAGATCGTCGACAGGCCGGCTTCGCATTCGGCCACGCGGCCTTCATAGTTCGGACCGAACAGCCCGAAGTTCAGTTCCAGCGGGTTGGCGGCCTGCGCCCCGGGCGCGAACGCCAACAGACCGAAGGCGACGCCGGTGAGGGCGGCCAGAGCGGCTTTTTTCCAGGATGAAACGAGGTCGCGCATGGGGAATCCGCCCGGTAGTTAAGGTTCCCAACGGTGCCGCGAAGCCCGCACGGGGTCAAGTGCATCGCGGCAACACCCTGCGCACAACTCCGTCAGACCCTGCTTGTGTTCTTTTCAGGGTGACCGTCGCCCACTACACTGGACCCAACCTGATGGAGACGAAGATGCGAATGATTCGGCCGGCGATCCTGGTGGCGGCACTCAGTGCCCTGCTCGGCTGTGGAGCGGCCCAGGCCAACACCGTTCCGGCGTTCAAGGGCAACGACACCGGCGGCATCATCTCCAATGCCCTGATCGGCCAGACCGACGTCCGCGCTTTGGCGATCGACCATTGTGCGCGCTACGGCAAGGTCGTGAAATTCCTCGGCTCGCAGAATTACTATGGCGGGTACGTTTCTTTCGCCTGCCGCTGGGTGCCCTACGGCGCCTCCGACCGGCCGCTGCGCGTCCGTTACTGAGCTTTTCGCGAAGCAAGCCTTACACCGTCATTCCGGGATGCGCGCGGCTGGCGCCGCGCCCGCTTTTCTCTCCGCTCCAATTCCCGCTATAGATGACGTCGATCATTTCAATGGCGCGATACGACGCCAGCGGGGACACGCGATGACCGACTTCACCGAATTGATGAGCAGCCTGACCCAGGGCGACGATGGCTGGCAGGTCAGCGTCAGCGACGACTGGCTGCAGGGCCGCACCCTGTATGGCGGACTGGCCGCGGCGCTGTGCGCGCAGACGGCGTTGCGCGAGATCGCCGATCTGCCACCGCTGCGCTCGGCGCAATTCGCCTTTGTCGGCCCGGCCAGCGGTACTTTGCACCTGAAGCCGAGCGTGCTGCGCAAAGGCAAGTCGACGGTGTTTGTCGCCGTCGACTTGATCGGCGACGCCGGCCTCGCCACCCGTGCGACCTTGTGCTTTGGCGCGGCGCGACCATCGGCCTTCGCCCACACCGAGATCGGCACGCCGGAGCTGAAGGCGCCTGATTCCTGTCCGGACTTCTTCCGCCGCGCGCCGCCGAGCCTGCAATTCGTGCAGCATTTCGAAGGCCGCCATGTCGGCGGTTCGCTGCCGTTCAGCGGCAGCGCGCATCCGGAAATGACCTTGTGGCTGCGCCATCGCGGCTCGGCCGCGACCGCGCCGATGGTGGCGCTGCTGGCACTGGCCGACGCGCCGCCGCCCGCGGCCTCCGCGATGTCCACCGCGCCTTCGCCGCTCAGCACCATGACCTGGTCGATCGACATGCTCACCGACAAGATCACGACCGATGACGGCTGGTGGCTGATCCGCAACACCTCCGAACAGATCGCCGACGGTTATTCCAGCCAGGCGATGACGCTGTGGAACGCGCACGGCGTGCCGGTGATGGCCAGCCGGCAGAACATCGCGGTGTTTGGATAAATTTCTGCGTCGCGCGGCAACACCACTGTCATTCCGGGGCGTGAGCCGCGAAAGCTGCGAGCGAACCCGGAAGCCCGAAATGTTCAAAACATGTCGAGATTCCGGGATGTACGCCAGTCGGCTGTGCCGACCGAAGTGCATCCCGGAATGACAGCTCTACTTCGTCAGCGCCGCCTTGCGTTCCACAAACGTCTGGCCGCCCTTCATCTTGTTGTTGAGCGGCGCCTCGTTGATCTGGATCACGACGGCGTCGGCGGTGACGCCGAGATTCTTCACCAGCGCCTGGGTGATGTCGAGCATCATGCCCTTCTTCTGCTCGTCGGTGCGGCCGGCGGCCAAATTGATGGTGATCTCAGGCATCGATGTCTCCCGTTTATTGAATTTTCGTGCGCGGATTAATTCCACTTCACGCCGTGTCTGTCGAGAATCTTGCGTACCGCCTCGACCAGCGACGCCTCCGGCACCTTGGTCTGCGCCTCGCTCTGCTTCGCCAGATAGGCGTCGCGGTCGCCTTCGAGCTTGGACAGCTCGGCGCCGAGGATCAGATCCTTCAGCATCACCTCGCCGGCCGCCTTCTCATCCGAGCCCTGGATGATCACGCAGGGCGAGTGACGGCGGTCGGCATACTTCAACTGGTTGCCCATGTTCTTCGGGTTGCCGAGATAGAGCTCGGCGCGGATCCTGGCGTTGCGCAGCTGCGCCACCATCTTCTGGTAGTCGGCGACGCGGTCGCGGTCGAATACGGTGACGACGACGGGTCCGAATTCCGGCGTGACGTCGAGCTTGCCGAGCAAAGTGAGCGCGGCCTGCAGCCGGGACACCCCGATCGAAAAACCGGTCGCTGGCACCGGTTCGCCGCGAAACCGCGACACGAGGCCATCATAGCGCCCGCCGCCGCCGACCGAGCCGAAGCGAACGGGACGGCCTTTTTCGTCGTTGGTTTCGAGCAGCAATTCAACCTCGAAAACCGGTCCGGTGTAATATTCGAGGCCGCGGACGATCGACGGATCAATCCGGATGCGATCGTCGCCATAGCCCGCGGACGTGACGATTTCCGAAATCTGACGCAATTCGTCACGCGCGAGCTGAACCAGCTCGGGTTCGAACAGATAGCGATACGCCGCCTCGTTTTCGGATGAAGGTTCGCCGATGTAATTGGCGAGCGCGCCGGCATGCGCCTCGTCAAGACCGGCCCCCTTGGTGAAGTCGCCCTTGCCTTCTTCGCCACCATCCCATCTTCCAATAGTGAGAAGCTTGATGATTTCGCCAATCGGAAATTTATCGAGCTTGTCGATCGCGCGCATCACGGTGAGCCACTGCGCGTCGTCCGCGACGCCGATGGCCTGCCGCATGCCATCGAGCACCTTGCGGTTGTTCACCTTCACCACATACTGACCGCGCTTGATGCCCAGCGCTTCCATCGCGTCCGCCGCCATCATGCACATCTCGGCGTCGGCGGCCGGCGAGGCCGAGCCCACGGTGTCGGCGTCGAACTGCATGAACTGCCGGAAACGGCCGGGACCGGGCTTTTCGTTGCGGTAGACATAGCCGGCGCGATAGCTGCGATAGGGTTTTGGCAAATGATCGAAATTCTCGGCGACATAGCGCGCCAGCGGCGCCGTCAGGTCGTAGCGCAGCGAAATCCACTGTTCGTCATCGTCCTGAAACGAGAACACGCCCTCATTGGGCCGGTCCTGGTCGGGCAGGAATTTGCCGAGCGCATCGGTGAACTCCATCGCCGGGGTTTCCACCGGCTCGAAGCCATAGCGCTCATAGACCTCGCGAATGGTCTCGGTCATGCGCCGCGTCGCGGCGATTTCCGCGGGTCCGCGATCGCCAAGGCCGCGCGGCAATCTGGCGCGGAGCTTCTGGATCTTTTTGGGTTTGGCCGCTTTTTCGGGTGTATCCTGCATGGCAGCGGTCGTACCAGCGGACCACTGGCGCAGCAAGCCGGTGCCTGCGGCAAACGCGACCGAGCGCTGCAAATCTGCGCCACGCGGAGACAAATATGGGCAGCTGCCGGCATATCCGGCGCGGCCTGAAACTGATAGGTTCATGGCAACCCCATGCGCCGCAAAACTCGAGAGGCCACCATGTTAGAAAACAGCAAGCCGCAGCCCGTCGCCCACGTGCCCAATGACCTGGCCGCGTTCTGGATGCCGTTCACCTCGAACCGCGCCTTCAAGCTGGCGCCGCGGATGCTCGCCGGCGCCAAGGACATGCATTATTTCACCACCGACGGCCGCAAGATCCTCGATGCCGCCGCCGGCATGTGGTGCTCCAACGCCGGCCACGGCCGCAAGGAAATCGCCGAAGCCATCAAGCTTTCGGCCGATACGCTGGATTACGCGCCGCCGTTCCAGTTCGCGCATCCGCAGGCCTTCGAGCTGGCGACCCGCATCGCCGACCTGGCTCCGGCCGGCCTCGACCACGTCTTCTTCTGCAATTCCGGCTCGGAAGCCGCCGACACCGCGCTGAAGATGGCGCTGGCCTATCACCAGATCCGCGGCGAAGGCTCGCGCACCCGGCTAATCGGCCGCGTCCGCGGCTATCATGGCGTCGGTTTCGGCGGCATCTCGGTCGGCGGCATGGTCAACAACCGCAAGATGTTCGGCACCCTTTTGTCCGGCGTCGACCACATCGCCCACACCTATGACCGCGACAAGCAGGCTTTCAGCAAGGGCGAGCCGGAATATGGCGCGCATTTCGCCGACGATCTGGAGCGTCTGGTCGAATTGCACGGCGCCAACACCATCGCCGCCGTGATGGTCGAACCGATGGCCGGCTCCACCGGCGTGCTGCCGCCGCCGGTCGGCTATCTCAAGCGGCTGCGCGAGATCGCCACCAAGCACGGCATCCTGCTGATCTTCGACGAGGTCATCACTGGCTTCGGCCGCCTTGGGCACGCCTTCGCCGCGGAACGCTATGGTGTTACCCCCGATCTGTTGACCTTCGCCAAGGGCGTCACCAACGGTGCCGCCCCGATGGGCGGCGTCATTGCCCATGACAGCGTGCACGACGCCTTCATGACCGGGCCGGCCCATGTGGTGGAGCTGTTCCATGGCTACACCTATTCGGCGCATCCGCTGGCCTGCGCCGCCGGCCTTGCCTCGCTCAACATCTATCGCGACGAGAAGTTGTTCGAGCGCGCCAAGGCGATGGAGAGCATGTTCGCCGACGCGGTGATGTCGCTGAAGGGACTGCCCAACGTGGTCGATATCCGTACCCTCGGCATTGTCGCGGGCATCGACCTGGCACCAAGCAAGGACGGCGCCGGCAAGCGTGGCTGGGACGCGCTGAACAGCGCCTTCCACGAGCATGAAGTCCTGTTCCGCACCGCTGGCGACACCATCGCTTTGACCCCGCCGCTGATCATCAGCGAAGATCAGGTCGGCGAAATCGTCGAGAAGGTCGGCAAGGTGATCAAGTCGGTCGCGTAAGCGGCCTGGCTCAATCTGTAGCCCGGATGAGGCACCGCGACGTTTCGCGTCGTGGTGCCGACATCCGGGACAGAGCTTCAAGGACAGATTTTCGCCGGATATCGCTTCGCTCATCCGGGCCATGAAATCTCTCCGCGGAACCAACGCCCCGCCTCCTCGTTCCCATTGTCATCCTGGCCGTCAGGCCGCGCGACAGACGAGGACCCATTCATGCCCCCCCTTGCGAATACCCTGCTGAGAACCGGGCTGGCATTGAAATTCAACCAGATCAGGCGCGCCACCGAATCCTATGCGCGCGACCGCGCCGCGCAGGGCCAGGGAGCGATCGTCTCCTACGCCGTCGCCGCCGGCCTGTACGCCGCCGCGGGCATCTTTGCCATTGCCCTGCTGCTGGTCGGCGCGACCGCCCTGTTTCGTTGGATCGAGCTGCATCACGGCCTGTTCGAGGCGTTTGGCGCCAGCGCCGGCCTGTTGCTGTTCCTGGCGATTCTCTGCGCCACCCTGGCCGCCAGCCGGCTGAAGCGACCGTCGCGACAATTCCCCAGCCTTGGCAGTCGTCTGCGCGTCGCGATCTCGGCCACGCCGGGCCAGAGCGCCGGCGTACAGTCGCGCACGGTCCATGCCGGCCAGGTTTCAAACGCGGAGCTCTCCAACTCGGCGGCTCCCGGTCGCGCCACCTCGCCATTCAAGCCAAGCCGCCCGCCAGCGCCGGCCCGGATCGGCGGACAGGCCAAGGCGGGCCTTATTCTCGCCGCCACCCTGGCCGGCTGGGCGCTGGCACGACGCCACAGCCTGACCCAGATCGCGCGCCAGCCCCGACCGATGGGCAAAGTGAACGTCTGATGCGACGCCGCCGCGCCGGCAATGCAAGCTACACCGATTCCTGGGCCGTGGCGGCTGCCGCGGCCTTCGCCTTGTTCGCGTTGCAGAGTTACCTGGCCGGCAGCCGGGCGCAGCCGGAGCCGGACGCGCCAGAACCACAAGCGATCGGCACCACCAAGGTCACGCCGCCCGAGGCATTTACCCGCGAACTGGCGCAGCGCGGCCGCGGCCGGCGCTCCGCCAGTCCGTTGCAGATTCCGTGGACCGGCTGGAAAGACATTTTGTGGCGCACTTACGACCAGATCAATGAAGACCGCCTGCTCGCGATCGCCGCCGGCGTGGTTTTTTACGGCCTGCTCGCGGTTTTTCCGGCGATCACCGCGCTGGTCTCCTGCTACGGCCTGTTCGCCGATGCCTCGACCATTTCCGACAATCTGCGAACGCTGGCCTACCTGCTGCCCGACGGCTCGTACCAGATCGTGCAGGACCAGATCGGCCGCGTCCTCAGCAATGGCCAGGCCCAGCTCGGCCTGACCTTTTTATTCGGCCTCGCGCTGGCACTGTGGAGCGCCAATGCCGGCGTCAAGGCGGTGATCGATGCGCTCAACGTGGTCTATGGCGAACGCGAGAAGCGTGGTTTTCTCAGGCTCAACCTGCTGTCGCTCAGCTTCACGACCGGCGCCATTGCCGCGCTGCTGCTGATGGTCGGCGCGGTGGTGGCGCTGCCGCTGACGCTGGACAGCCTGGGCCTTGCCGATGACAGTAAGGTGATCGTCAGCCTGGCGCGCTGGCCGCTGTTGCTGGGCCTGCTGCTCACGGCGCTTGGCATTCTCTACCGCTTTGGCCCGAGCCGGCCCGGCGCACGCTGGGAATGGCTCGGCGTCGGCACGGTGCTCGCTGCCCTGCTGTGGATCGCGGGCTCCTCGCTGCTGTCATGGTACCTGTCGAACTTCGCCAATTACAGCGCGACCTACGGTTCGCTGGGCGCGGCGATCGGCCTGATGACCTGGATGTGGATGTCGGCGATCATCGTGCTGTGCGGCGCCGAGCTGAACTCCGAGATCGAGCACCAGACCGCGATCGATACCACCGTCGGGCCGGGCCGCCCGATGGGCGCCCGCGGCGCCACGATGGCCGATACGCTCGGCCGCGCCGCCTGACAATCCGGTGGGCGACGCCGCCAGTCTGGCTTTCCGAATCAACAATAATGCTAGTGTCACCAACAGGCTGGGCGTTAAGCGTGCGGGATTGGCGCAGCTTGGGCGCATGTGGGGAATTGGACGTCAGGATGTTGCACGCGTTATGATTCGCATCTCCACGATTTTCGTTGCCATCTGCATGGTGCTGGTCGCTGCCTCGCTCGGCATGGTGCTGTATGCGATGGCCGGCATCAGCGGCTCTGAATCCGCCATTGTCGCGCTCACCGCGCTGACCTTCATGATCCTCTACAACGCCGTATCGATCCGGCTGCGCGATCGCAGTGAGGCGGGCAGCCAGATCACCGATCTGTCGCGCGGCACCGCTGACCTGGCACGTCAGGTCGCCGAGTTTGGCCGTCGCCTCGCCGCCGTCGAGGGCAAGGTTGTCTCGGTCAATTCCACGAGCCAGGACCGCATCCAGTCGGTGATCGGCGAGATCAATGAACTCGGTACACTGGTCAAGCAGCTGGCGTCGTCGGTCGCCACTCACGAAGACATGCTGTCGGCGCCGCCGCAGCTGGTGCCGGTGACGACGGCGGCACCAGCCATTTCACCGCCCGCGCCGATGCCAGCCCGGGACATGCCGACACAGGCCCCGGACATCAGGCCGGAGCGGCTATTATCGGTCGCCGGCGCGGAGGCAGGGACGCTTGCCGCATCGACGCCGGTCGCACTGGCATCCACGACCGCGTCATCGCGCAACGCGGCGCAGCTCGCCGCCGTGGTCAGGAGCGCCATCGCCGAGAGCCGCATCGACATCTATCTACAGCCGATGGTGACGCTGCCGCAGCGCAAGGTCCGTTTCTACGAAGCGATGACGCGGCTGCGCGACGACAAGGACCAGGTCATCGTCGCCGACGAATTCATCGACGCCGCCGAAACCTCGGGGCTGATGGGGCAGATCGATCACACTGTGATGCTGCGCTGCATGCAGGTGCTGCGCCGGCTGATGGTGCGCAACAAGGACGTCGGCGTGTTCTGCAACGTCGCGGCCAGCACGCTGTCGCACGCCGCGACCTTCGCGGACTGCATCGATTTTCTCGAAGCCAACCGCGCGCTGGCGCCGTCCTTTGTGCTGGAATTCAAGCAGAGCACGTTCCGCAACCTCGGCCCGATCGAAAGCGAGCACCTCGCCGCGCTGGCGCAGCGCGGCTACCGCTTCTCGATCGACCACGTCACCGATTTGCGGATCGAACCGCGCGAACTCGCCGACCGCGGCGTGCGCTTCATCAAGGTACCGGCGGCGCTGCTGCTCGACCCGCAGCAGAATTCCAATACCGACATCCACCCGGCCGACCTGTCCGATCTGCTCGGCCGGTTCGGCATCGACCTGATCGCCGAACGCATCGAGGGCGAGCGCGCGGTGGTCGACCTGCTCGACTTCGACGTCCGCTTCGGGCAAGGGTTTCTGTTCGCGGCGCCGCGGCCATTGCGGCCGGAGACGCCTGTCACCGGTAACTTGCCCGCGACTCCCGATAAAGCGTCGCAAAGCAGCAATGGTTCAGTCAGACCGGCCAGGAATGAACCTCCGAAAAACGACCCACCGCGTACAACCGGCAATGCCGCGCTGGCCCGCCGCGCGACCACCGGCCCGAACTGAACGGCACCCATCTCCATGACCACATTACGATTCGCCGACCAACTGCGCGATCTCGTCACCGATACCGATGTGGTGTTGAGCGACATCTGGGGCGTCGTGCATAACGGCATCGTCTCGTTCCCCGAAGCCTGCGAGGCGCTTCACACCTTTCGTGCCCGCGGCGGAACCGTGATCATGATCACCAACGCGCCGCGGCCGGCGGATTCGGTACAGCGACAGCTGCGCAAGCTCGGCGTCGCCGACGACATCTATGATTCCATCGTCTCGTCCGGAGACCTGACCCGCAATTTCATTACCGGGCGGCTCGGCCAGTCGATGTACTGGATCGGTCCGGAGCGCGACAATTCGATCTATCGCGGGCTCGATGCCAAATTCGCGCCGCTCGAACAGGCCGACTACATCGTCTGCACCGGCCCGTTCGACGATGAGGTAGAGACCGCCGAGGACTATCGCGAGATGTTGACGCAGGCACTGGCGCGCCAGCTGACGCTGGTCTGCGCCAACCCCGACATCATCGTCGAGCGCGGCGACCGCCTGATCTATTGCGCCGGCGCGATCGCCGAACTGTACCGCGAACTTGGCGGCGACGTGGTGTTCTACGGCCAGCCACACCGGCCGATCTACGATCAGGCGATGGCGCTGGCCAAGGCCAAATCCGGCATCGACACCCCGCTCAACCGGGTGCTGGCGATCGGCGATTCCGTCCGTACGGACCTGGCCGGCGCGCATGCCTATGGCATCGATTGCCTGTTCATCACCCGCGGCATCCATGCCGGCGAATTCGAAGGCATCGAACGAATGGATTCCGCCGCCGTGAAGGAGCTGTTCGGACATCCGCCGAAGGCCCTGATGCGCGAACTGAAATGGTGACGTCGCGGCCGGTGCGAATCCTGAAAACGCGCTGAGATTTTTTTTCATATTGAACAACTCCAGAATGCCGGTAAATTTGGGATAGCGTTTCAAGCCGTTCCGCGAGGCATCGATGCGAAACTCACGAAGTCGCGTCCTCCGGCTGGCATTGCTCATCGCGGTGCTGGCGGGCGTTGCGGGCGTTACCGCGGATCTCGCCCGGGCCGGTACCGAGCCGATCTGGCCGACGCAGCAATGGCAGGCATCCTCGCCCGAAGAGCAGGGCATGGATTCGGCGGCGCTGGCCCGGCTGATCGATTTCGGGCAGACGCGAAATCTCGACAGCCTGCTGATCGTGCGCCATGGCAAAATGGTTTTGGACGCCTATTATGCGCCCTATACGGCGGACATTCCGCATGCGGTCAATTCCGTCACCAAGGCCGTGGTCGGCACGCTGGCGGCGATTGCGCTAAAGGAAGGCGTGCTCGACAGCACGAGCCATCCGGTGCTGGACTATTTTGGCGATCGAACCATCGAAAACGCCGACGACCGCAAGAAGACGATCACGCTCCAGCATCTGCTGGACATGACCTCCGGCCTGGCCTGGACGGAGCCGCTCACCGACAATCGGTTTGAATCGGTCGTCGAAATGGAGCGCAGCCCGAACTGGGTAAAGTTCGTCCTCGATCGCCCGATGGCCCGCACGCCCGGCGAGAGCTTCGACTACAATAGCGGCAATCCGCATCTGTTGTCCGCCATCCTCACCAAGGTCACGGGGATGAGCGCTGAAGATTATGCGCGCACGAAGCTGTTCGGTCCGCTGGGGATCGGCAAATGGCAATGGCGGCGAGATCCGCGGGGAATCTCGACCGGCGGCTACGGTCTGGCGCTGCTGCCGCACGACATGGCGAAGCTTGGCTATCTGTACCTGCGACGCGGCGAATGGGAGGGCAAATCGCTGGTCTCGGCGGAATGGATCGACAAGGTGAACCACGCGAGCGTGGACATGAACACCACGTTTGATCCGACCTTGCGCTATTCCAACTTCTTTTGGGCGCGGCCCGACAACCAAGTCTACTTTGCCAACGGCTACCATTGCCAGATGATCCTGGTTTACCCCGCATTGGACATTGTCGCGGTGACTACCGCGCGCGGCGATTGCGCCGCGGGGCGACTGGCGACCTACATTGCGGATGCCGCAAGATCCGCCACCGCGCTGCCACCGGATCCGAACGGCGCAAATCTGCTGGCCAGCACGGTGCGAGACATTGCCGTCGAGAAACCGACAGAGCATGACAGGACATCGCCGCTGGCCTTGACCGTTTCGGGCAAGACCTATCATTTTCAGCGCAATGCGCTGCTGGTCAAATCGCTGTCGCTGACCCTGGACAATCCGCGACCGCGGTATGAGTTGGAGCTCTACAATCTCAATCCGAAAAATCCGCCAATAATGCTCACGGGCCCGATCGGACTCGACGGCGTCTATCGCAGCGGTCCGCCGACCCCCATGGGTGTCAACGCCGCGAAGGCCAACTGGCTGAACGACCATACGCTGGTCATCAACAGTCTCATCGTGGGCGGCAGCAATCCGGCGCAGCGCTGGACGTTATGGTTTGACGGCGACAAGCTCAATCTTCGTGGCAGCCTCGATGGCCGAGCGGTGTCGATCGATAGTGATCCGGGCGGTTAGAGCGTGCTCGTAATGGATTGAACCGGGCCGCCCTTGTCCCGGACGCGATGCCGCGCAACGCGCTGCGTCGCGTCCGGGAGGCGATTCAACGATCACGATTCATCCTCTAGAAGCGTCCGTCAACTTACAGCACCGCGAGGCTACGTCGAAACGCAGACGCCCGGCCTGTCGAGCAAAGCGATGCTTCGCGACGGGCCGGGAATGACGAATGGTAGGACGACCGAAGCGAACCGACGACGCGTTACGCCGGCACGGTGTCGGGGAACACGGCTTCGATCTTGGTCTTCAGCGTCGCGGCGTTGAACGGCTTGACGATGTAGTTATTGACGCCGGCCTTCTTCGCCGCGATCACGTTCTCGGTCTTGGATTCCGCGGTGATCATGATGAACGGCGTCTGCGACAAATTGGGATCGGCGCGGACTTCCTTGAGCAGGTCGTAGCCCGTCATCGGCTCCATGTTCCAGTCCGAAATCACCAGGCCGTATTTCTTGGTGCGCATCTTTTCCAGCGCCGCCGAGCCATCGCTGGCATCATCGATATGCTCGAAGCCGAGCTGCTTGAGAAGATTGCGAATGATACGGATCATGGTGTTGTAATCGTCCACCACCAGAACCGTCATCGACAAATCAACCGCCATCTTCATTCCCCCTGAGACACGAACCGCAAATGCGAAACACTGACTATCCGCCGGCAGGCAAATATATCCGGGCGCAGGATCGGCATAATTTCCATCCGCTGCCCGACCACATGAATAGCAGCCGCAGTTAAATTTCCCGTTAACCGCGGCGGTCGCTTGATGGATCAAATGTGGCGGGATCGCCCGCGGGCCTCGGCTTGACTTCATCGTCCGCTCCGCGTCACGGTCTGGTTCCCGTTCCCACCCATTATCGAACTCCCGCATGACGTCTGACTTTATCGTGATCCGCGACACGACCCCCGCCGCCGCCATTCCCCGCGGCACCGTGGTCGCGATGGGCAATTTCGACGGTGTCCATCTCGGCCACCGCGCCGTCATCAACGCGGCGCTGGAAATGGCCCGGCTGCGCAACACGACCGCTCTGGCGGTGACCTTCGAGCCGCATCCGCGAAGCTATTTCAGCCCCAGCACGCCGCAGTTCCGGCTCACCGACGAGGCCAGCAAATTGCGCCTGCTGGCCGGCACCGGGCTTGGCGGCGCGGTGGTCATGACCTTCGACAAGGGTCGCGCCGGCACCCCGGCGCAAGACTTTATTCACCATGATCTGATCGAGCGGCTGGGCATCAGCGGTATCGCGGTCGGCTACGACTTTCATTTCGGCAAGGGCCGCGTCGGCTCGCCCAGCCTGCTGGTCGCCGAGGCCCCGCGGCTGGGCATCGAGGTCGACGTGCAACCGCATATCGATTTCGATGAACGACCGGTGTCATCCAGCGCCATCCGGATGGCGCTGGCCGAGGGCCAGGTCGCCGAGGCCAGCACCATGCT
Organism: Tardiphaga sp.; assembly: GCF_025356345.1. GTDB lineage: Bacteria > Pseudomonadota > Alphaproteobacteria > Rhizobiales > Xanthobacteraceae > Tardiphaga. Next base: position 8,832 of record NZ_JANXTC010000371.1, on the reverse strand, counting down.
CGACGGTCCCTGGTTCGTCACCGGCGAAGTCATCCACGGCAAAAAACTCGGCCGCGACCTCGGCTATCCCACCGCCAATATCCGCCTGCCCGCCAGTTGCGGGCTGCGGCACGGCATCTACGCGGTTCGCGTCGGTCGCGGGGCTGAACGGTTCGATGCCGTGGCCAGTTTCGGCCGCCGCCCGACCTTCGACAATGGCGCGCCGTTGCTGGAAGTGTTCTTGTTCGATTTTGCCGGCGATCTTTACGGCCAGGTTCTGGACGTGGCCTTTATCGCTTTCATCCGCGAAGAGCTGAAATTCGACGGCATCGAGCCGCTGATCCGGCAGATGAACGACGACAGCGCGAGGGCCCGCGCCGCGCTGGCAGCGGCGCCTCTGGCGTTTCCGCGGTTGGGGCCGATCGGCTGAACCGACCGGCTATTCAGGCCAATTGGCCCTGATCGATCCGCTCGAGCGCATCGCGCACCACGGCCGCGCCAAGCGTGTCCCCGATGAGGTCGATCGGCAGCTGGCCCGCCATGTACGGGTTCGGCCGATGCAACCAGGCGTCGGCCTCGCTTTCACCGCCAAGAATGCGCTCGGCCATTGCGCGGGCTTCCAGCACCCGCAGCAATCTGGCGTCATAGAAGAAGGTGTCCCCCGCCGAGGTCAAATCGCCGCGGCGGCGCAGTTCCTTCAGATTCTCGTAGACTTGGGTTTGGGTCTGTCGGCTCATGGACGTCACTCCATCATGTCGCCAAATTAGTGTGCGAGTCTGAAATTGCAACCATGCGCCCCTCGGCCGCCACCTGACCTCCGGGAGACTTGTCCTGACCAAAACCGAGAAACAGAAAATGCTGGCCGGCGACCTCTATCGTCCCGGCGGCCCCGAACTGAACGCCGACGAGAAGGCCAACAAGGTCTGGATGGCCCGTTACAACGCCGTGCTGGATCGGCCGGTGGCCGAGCGACTGGCGCTGCTGAAGCTGCATTTCAACCAGGTTGGCGCCGATTGCGTGATCCGACCGCCGTTTTTCTGCGACTATGGCTACAATATCAGCCTTGGCGACAACGTGTTCCTGAATTTCAACTGCGTGATCCTGGACATCGTCGCGGTGACGATCGGTGATCGCACCCAGATCGGGCCGGCGGTGCAGATCTATGCCGCCGACCACCCCCGCGACGCCAGAACCCGGGCCGAGGGCCTCGAATTCGGCCGCCCGGTCAGCATCGGCGCCGACGTCTGGATCGGCGGCGGCGCGATGATCGTGCCGGGGGTGACGATCGGCGACGGCGCGGTGATCGGCGCCGGCAGCGTGGTGACAAGGGACGTCCCGGCAGGCGCGATCGTGGCCGGCAATCCGGCACGCGTGCTAAAAAGGCAGGCTTTGCCCTGAGTTTCGCTCATTCGTCATTGCGAGGTCAGGAAAAGCCAATTGGATTTTCCTGACCTCGCAATGACGGCTGACAGGCCTCTGCCCGGCCTGCAGGGCTTTGCGCTTGGCCCGCCGGCTGCTATTGAGAGCCGGATGTCTGTACGGCGCCCCATAATCCGCATTATCGGCCCGGCTTCCGCCTGAGCTTGGCTCGGCGCAAGACCGGGATCGCCGCCGTTCACCGCGTCCCCCACGCGTTTCCGCGCCATTGACCGAGCCAGAGCCTTCATGTCCGACAAGCCCGTTAAATCCGACGCCCACGATTATTCGAGCACCCTGTATTTGCCGCAGACGGAGTTTCCGATGCGCGCCGGCCTGCCACAGGCCGAGCCGAAGATGCTGGAGCGCTGGAACGAGATCGACCTCTACGGCAGCTTGCGAAAACAGTCCAAGGGCAAGCCGAAATTCGTGCTGCATGACGGCCCGCCCTATGCCAATGGCAACATCCATATCGGGCATGCGCTCAACAAGATCCTCAAGGACGTGGTGACCAAGAGCCAGCAGATGCTCGGCTTCGATAGCAATTACGTGCCGGGCTGGGACTGTCACGGCCTGCCGATCGAATGGAAGATCGAGGAAGAGAATTATCGCTCCAAGGGCAAGCCGAAGCCGGACTTCAGGGATTCCGCGGCGATGGTCGCGTTCCGCCAGGAATGTCGCGCCTATGCCGGGCGCTGGCTCGACGTGCAGCGCGCCGAATTCAAGCGGCTCGGCATCGTCGGCGACTGGAACGGCCGCTATGCGACCATGGATTTCTTCGCGGAAGCGCAGATCGCCCGCGAATTGATGAAGTTCGCCGCCAACGGCACGCTGTATCGCGGCTCCAAGCCGGTGATGTGGAGCGTGGTCGAGAAGACCGCGCTGGCGGAAGCCGAAGTCGAATATGAGGACTACACCTCGGACACCGTATGGGTGAAGTTTCCGGTCAAGGCGGAGTTCGGCCGGCTGGCCAAGGCCTCGGTGGTGATCTGGACCACCACGCCGTGGACGCTGCCGGGCAACCGCGCCATCAGCTTTTCCAACAAGATTTCCTACGGCCTCTACAAGGTCACCGAGGCGCCGGAAGACAATTGGGTGAAGCCCGGCGAGCTCTTGATCCTCGCCGACACGCTGGCCGAGAGCGTGTTCAAGCAGGCCCGCGTCACCGCCTACGAGAAGAGTGGCGATGTCGATTCCGGCATCCTCGACGCGCTGGAATGCAAGCATCCGCTCGCGGGTTTCGCGGGCGGTTATGAATTCACCGTGCCGCTGCTCGACGGCGATCACGTCACCGACGACACCGGTACCGGCTTCGTCCACACCGCGCCGGGCCACGGCCGCGAGGATTTCGACATCTGGATGTCGAATGCGCGCGAGCTGGAAGCGCGTGGCATCAGCGCCGTGATCCCCTACACCGTCGACGAGAACGGCGCGCTGACCGAACAGGCGCCGGGCTTTGTCGGCGAGCGCGTCATCAACGACAAGGGCGAAAAGGGTGGCGCCAACGAGGCGGTCATCAAGGCGCTGGCCGCGGCCGGCATGCTGCTGGCGCGGTCGCGGCTGAAGCATCAATACCCGCATTCCTGGCGCTCGAAAAAGCCGGTGATCTATCGCAACACGCCGCAATGGTTCATCGCGATGGACAAGGACATTCGCGACGATGGCGCGGCCAAGCCCGGCGACACGCTGCGGCATCGCGCGCTGGAAGCCATCAAGGTCACGCAATGGGTGCCGGCGATGGGCCAGAACCGCATCAACGGCATGATCAACACCAAGCCGGATTGGGTGATCTCGCGGCAGCGCGCCTGGGGTGTGCCGATCGCGGTGTTCGTGCGTGAAAAGGGCGACGGCTCAGCCGAAATCCTGATCGATGACACCGTCAACGCGCGCATCGCCGACGCCTTCGACGCCGAAGGCGCCGACGCCTGGTATGCCGACGGCGCGCGCGAGCGCTTTCTCGGCTCGCTGTCGAACGAGGCCTGGAAAAAGGTCGACGACATCTGCGACGTCTGGTTCGATTCCGGCTCGACCCATGCCTTCGTGCTGGAAGACCCCGTTCACTTCCCGGGGCTTGCCAGCATTCACCGCAAGGTCGATGGCGGCCGCGATACCGTGATGTATCTGGAAGGCTCCGACCAGCACCGCGGCTGGTTCCAGTCGTCCTTGCTGGAAAGCTGCGGCACCCGTGGCCGCGCGCCCTATGACATCGTGCTGACCCACGGCTTCACGCTCGACGAGAACGGGCGGAAAATGTCGAAATCGGTCGGCAACACCGTCGAACCGCAGAAGATCATCGCGCAGTCCGGCGCCGACATCTTGCGGCTCTGGGTCTGCGCCACCGACTATGCCGACGACCAGCGCATCGGTCCGGAAATCCTCAAGACCACGATCGAGACCTATCGCAAGCTGCGCAATTCGGTGCGCTGGATGCTCGGCACGCTGGCTCACTTCAAGCCGGAAGACGCGGTGGCATTCGCCGACATGCCCGAGCTGGAACGGCTGATGCTGCATCAGCTTGCCGAGCAGGACGCGATCGTGCGGAAGGCCTATCAGGAATTCGACTACAAGACGGTGGTCGCGTCATTGTCAGCCTTCATGAACACCGAATTATCGGCGTTCTATTTCGACATCCGCAAGGACACGCTGTATTGCGACGCGCCGTCGTCGCTGGCGCGAAAGGCCGCGCTGACCACCATCGACATGCTCTGCAACGCGATCCTGAAATGGCTGGCGCCGATCCTGTCCTTCACCGCGGAAGAAGCCTGGCGGATGTACAAGCCCGACGCCGAGCCGTCGGTGCATCTGACGGTGTTTCCGGACGGCCTCGGCCAGCATCGCGACGACGCGCTCGCTGCGAAGTGGGAAACCATCCGCAATGTCCGCCGCGTCGTCACCGGCGCGCTGGAAGTCGAGCGCGCGGCCAAGCGCATCGGTTCGTCGCTGGAAGCGTCGCCGCTGGTCTATGTCAACGATCCCGCGATCTTCGCCATCCTCGCCGATATCGACCTCGCCGAAGTGTTCATCACCTCGAATGCGATGATGACCAATGATGACGCTCCGGCCGGCGCCTTCACGCTGAGCGATGTTGCCGGCGTCGCCGTGGTTGTCGAAAAGGCGGTCGGCAGCAAATGCGCACGGTCGTGGAAGATCCTGCCGACGGTCGGCGCAGACGCCGAATATCCCGACGTCTCGCCGCGCGACGCCGCGGCTTTGCGCGAATGGAAGACTCTGGGGAGTTCAGTGTGACTGCCTTCTTCCGCGCCGGTATCCTGACCGCGCTGGTCGTCCTGCTGATCGACCAGGCCTCAAAACTCTGGCTGCTGTTGGTGTTCGACATCGGGCGCCGCGGCGCGGTCGAGGTGACGCCGTTCTTCGATCTGGTGCTGGCCTGGAATACCGGCATCAGCTATGGCTGGTTTTCCGATTCCGGCCCGGCCGGCCAGGCGGTCCTGATCGCCATCAAGGCGATCGCCGTGGTGGCGCTGGCGATCTGGATGGCGAAATCGCACACCCGGCTGGCGACGCTGGCGCTGGGCTTGATCATCGGCGGCGCGATCGGCAATGCGATCGACCGGCTTGCCTGGGGCGCGGTGGTCGATTTCGCCCTGTTGCACGTCCGGATCGGCGGCCAGACCTACAACTGGTACGTGTTTAACCTGGCCGACTGCGCCATTGTTGCCGGGGTTGTAGCCCTGCTGTATGACTCGTTCTTCACTTTACCCGCCGCAAAAGCGCCCTGATCCCGGCCGATACGGATGCAGGGACGACGCGAGTGGAACGCCGCCAGATTGGCGATCCGCCAGACATTTGAACAGGATGACTGCGATGCGCAAGACCGAAACCGCCACTTGCAACGTGCAGACTTCATCGGCGCCCTGGAAGCGCGGCCGCCGGCTGGCCGCGGTTGCCCTCGGCATCGGCCTGGTGATGTCGGCCGGCGCGGCCCGCGCCGCCGATGACGAAGACGACGACAGCTCGATCGAGGACAAAATCATCAAGGGCATCATGACGGGCCTCGGCGGCACCAATATGGAGAACCAAGGCATCGATTACCGCGAGCGCTCGCCGCTGGTGGTTCCGCCGAAGATCACCCTGCCGCCGCCGGACACTACCGCCGTGTCCGTTCCGAACTGGCCGAAAGATCCCGATATCCAGCAGCGCAATGCGGCGCGCGAAGCTGCCAAGCGACCCAAGGGCAACGTGCTGGAAGAGGCGCGTTCGCTGACGCCCAAGGAAATGGCGATGCAGCGCACGAAGCCCACCCAGACCGTCGAAGGCAACATTCCCGGCGATCCCAACCGGAACATCGTGCTTAGCCCGAAGCAGCTCGGTTATGAAGGCGGGCTGTTCAAGACCATGTTTGGCGGCAACAAGGGTGAGACCGCCGAGTTCAAGGGCGAGCCGACGCGGGATTCCTTGACCCAGCCGCCTTCGGGTTATCAGACGCCTTCTTCCGGCTACGCCTATGGCACCGGACCGAAGGAAATCATGCAGAATTCCGCCAACATCAACCCGATGACCGGCAAGTATTGACCGCGGCGCCGGTGTTGCGCGCCTGTCGATTCCATTTTCAGTCCTGTCCTATTGCCTTGCGATCGGCTTGCTTGCGCGAATGCGTCCGGCGCGATCGCTTACCCATGCCGAGGAGCTGCTAGCCCCATCATGACCTCATCATCCCGATCGGCCCTTCGTTCCGTCGCGGCGCTGGCGCTGCTGCTGGCCCCCGGCCTCGCCGCGGCGCAGACGGTGACCGCCGCGCCGCCCGCCACCTTCACGCTGGCCAATGGCATGCAGGTGGTGGTGATCCCCGATCACCGCACCCCGGTGGTGACGCAGATGGTCTGGTACAAGGTCGGCTCCGCCGACGAGACCCCCGGCAAATCGGGCCTGGCGCATTTTCTCGAACATCTGATGTTCAAGGGCACCGCGAAACATCCGGCCGGCGAATTCTCCCAGACCGTGCAGCGCATCGGCGGCAATGAGAACGCCTTCACCTCCACCGACTACACCGGCTACTTCCAGCGCGTCACCAAGGACCAGCTCGGCAAGATGATGGAGTTCGAGGCCGACCGCATGACCGGCCTGGTTCTGAAGGACGAGAACGTGCTGCCCGAGCGCGACGTGGTGCTCGAGGAATACAATATGCGCGTCGCCAACAGCCCGGAAGCACGGCTGTCCGAGCAGGTGATGGCGGCGCTGTATCTCAACCATCCCTATGGCCGTCCGATCATCGGCTGGCATCAGGAAATCCAGAAGCTCGACCGCGAGGACGCGCTCGCCTTCTACAAGCGCTTTTATGCGCCGAACAATGCGACGCTGGTGATCGCCGGCGATGTCGAGGCGCCGGAAATCCGCCCGATGATCGAGCGGACCTATGGCGTCATACCCGCGCAGCCGTCGATTCACGCCCAGCGGATCCGGCCGCAGGAGCCGACCCCGGCGGCCTCGCGCACCGTGACCCTCGCCGATCCGCGCGTCGAACAGTCCAGCGTACGCCGCTATTATCTAGCGCCGTCGGCCACCACCGCGGCGGCCGGTGAAAGCCAGGCACTCGACGTGATGGCGCAGCTCATCGGCGGCGGCAGCAATTCCTACCTCTACCGCGCGCTGGTGGTCGACAAGGGCCTCGCGATCACCGCCGGCGCCAGCTACCAGGGCACCGCGCTCGACAGCGCGCAATTCATGATCTCGGTATCGCCGAAACCCGGCGTCGAATTCGCCGATGTCGAAAAGACCATGGACGCGGTCATTGCCGATATCGCCGCCAACGCGGTGCCGGCCGCCGACCTCGAACGCGTCAAGACCCAGCTGGTGGCCGAGGCGATCTACGCCCAGGACAACCAGGCGTCATTGGCGCGCTGGTATGGCGCCGCCCTCACCACTGGCCTCAGCGTCGAGGATATCCGCGCCTGGCCCGACCGCATCAAGGCCGTCACCGCCGAGCAGGTCCGCGATGTCGCGCAGAAATGGCTCGACAAGAAGAGCTCGGTCACCGGCTATCTGATCAAGGACACCGCGCCGAAGCGCGAGGAGAAGCGATCGTGAACATGATCACACGCCACATCGGGCGCCTCGGCTTCGCTCTCGCCGCCACCTTCGCGCTCGCCTCGCCGTCGCATGCCGCCGCCAAGATCCAGCATCTGGTGTCGCCAGGCGGCATCGAGGCCTGGTTCGTGCAGGACGCCACCGTGCCCCTGATCGCGATGGAATACGCCTTCGGCGGCGGCGCCGCGCAGGACCCGGCCGACAAGTCCGGTACCTCCAACATGGTCGCCAGCCTGATGGACGAAGGCGCCGCCGACCTCGACTCCAAGGCCTTCCATGAACGGCTCGAGCGCCGTGCCATCGAGCTCAGCTACACCGCGCAGCGCGACAATTTCCGCGGCTCGCTGCGGATGCTGTCGGAAAACCGCGACGAGGCGTTCGACCTGCTGCGGCTGTCGCTGACCCAGCCGCGCTTCGACGCCGTCGACATCGAGCGCATCCGCGCCCAGATCCTGTCCGGCCTGCGTCGCGAGACCAGCAATCCCGGCTCGATTGCCAGCCGCAAATTCCTCGAAGTCGCCTTTGGCGATCATCCCTATAGCCGCTCCGCCAGCGGCACGCTGACCAGCGTGCCGGCCATCACTGTCGATGACCTCAAGGCCTACAAGGATCGCATCATCGCCCGGGACACGCTGAAAGTTGCGGTGGTCGGCGACGTCGATGCAGCCACCCTCGGCAAGTTGCTCGACCAGACCTTTGGCAGCCTGCCGGCGAAGGCGACGTTGACGCCGGTGCCTGACATCGTCGCCGCCAAGCCACCGCAGAAATTCTTTGTCCCACTCGACGTGCCACAGACCGTGATCACCTTCGGCGCCCCCGGCATCAAGCGCGACGATCCGAACTTCATGGCGGCCTATATCGTCAACCACATCCTTGGTGGCGGCACGCTGTCGTCGCGGCTGTATCACGAGGTCCGAGAGAAGCGCGGCCTGGCCTATTCGGTATCCGGCTCGCTGCTATGGATGCAGCATTCTGGCCTCTATATCGGCAATACCGCTACCCGCTCCGACCGCGCCACCGAGACCCTCGATACGGTCAATGCGGAAGTGAAGCGGCTGGCCGAACAGGGCCCAACCCAGACCGAGCTCGACGAGGCCAAATCCTATCTGAAGGGTTCGCAGATGCTGGCGCTCGACACCTCGTCGAAGCTGGCCGGCGCGCTGCTGCAGTACCAGATCGACAAGCAATCGATCGACTACATCGAAAAGCGCAACGCCATCGTCGATGCCGTGACGCTGGACCAGGCCAAGGCGGCGGCGAAGAAGATCTGGGGTGACGGCCTCGTCACGGTCATCGTCGGCCGCGCCGCGCAGGCCGCCGCGACCCCGATCGTGACCGCGCCGAAGGCGAACTGAAGTCCACCCCTGCCGGACCGTCGCGCCGCCCGCGCGA